>NZ_JAEHFP010000087.1 GCF_016446475.1 Paracoccus binzhouensis
CACCGCATCGGCCAGGATGTTCACACCCTTCAGCATCCGGTCGCGCGCGTCGCTGTTGAACTTGACTTCTTTCGCTGCCATTGGCTCAGCTCCTTGAATGGGTTATTCGGAAGAGACGATCAGGCGATGATGCCCAGGATGTCGCTTTCCTTCATGATCAGCAGCTCTTCGCCGTCGATGGTGACCTCGGTGCCCGACCATTTGCCGAACAGCACCCGGTCGCCGGCCTTGACCGCGGGCGCGATCAGCTCGCCCGAATCCTTGCGCGCGCCTTCGCCGACGGCGATGATCTCGCCCTCGGCCGGTTTTTCCTTGGCACTGTCGGGGATGATCAGGCCGCCCTTGGTTTTCTCGTCCGACTGGACGCGGCGGACCAGAACGCGGTCGTGCAGCGGTTTGAAAGCCATGTGAACACTCCGGTGTTACAGGTTGTTATGCGTTGTTGGCACTCGAGCTTGGTGAGTGCCAATGCAGCCCATCTAGGCGCGCACCCCGGGCCTGTCAACGGCCGGGGTCCGGAAAAATGCGTCGCGAAATCCGCTTGACGGGGTTTCTGCGCCGCGGCTACGCCGGATCAGGGCAAGCGGCGGGGGATGGCATCTTGGACAGGCGGCTCAGGGTTCTGGTGATTGCCGAGGCGGCGAACCCGGAATGGGTCTCGGTGCCGCTGGTGGGCTGGTCGCTGGCCCATGCGCTGCGCGCCGTGGCCGACGTGCATATCGTCACCCAGGTCCGCAACCGCGAGGCGATCCTGCGCGCCGGCCTGGTCGAGGGGCAGGACTTCACCGCCATCGACAGCGAGGCGCTGGCCGCGCCGATGTGGCGGCTGGCCGAGCGGCTGAGCATGGGCAAGGGCGTCGGCTGGACGATGAAGACCGCAATCTCGACCCTGGGCTACGGCTATTTCGAGCGGCTGGTCTGGCGGGCCTTCGGCGAGCGGATCCGCGCCGGCGCCTATGACATCGTGCATCGGGTGACGCCGCTGACGCCGACCGCCAACAGTCTGCTGGCCCCGCGCTGCAAGCGCGCGGGCGTGCCCTTCGTGCTAGGGCCGCTGAACGGCGGCGTGCCCTGGCCCAAGGGGTTCGACAGCGAAAGGCGGCGAGAAAGGGAATGGCTCTCCTATATCCGCGGCGCCTACAAGGCGCTGCCGGGCAGGGGGGCGATGCTGCGCCACGCCTCGGCGATCATCTGCGGCTCGATGCACACCTTGGGCGAGATCCCGGCGCGATATCGCGACAAGACCGTCTGGCTGCCCGAGAACGCCATAGAGCCCGCGCGCTTCAGCCTGACCGCGCCGCAGCCGGGAACCCTGCCGCTGCGCGGCTGCTTCATCGGCCGGCTGGTGCCCTACAAGGGCGCCGACATGGCGATCGAGGCGGCGCTGCCCTTGTTGCGCGCCGGGCAGCTGACGCTCGACATCATCGGCGACGGGCCGCAGGGCGAGGATCTGCGCGCGATGGTGGCGCGCGAGGGGCTGGGGCAGGCGGTGCGGTTCCACGGCTGGCTGCCGCATGAGCAGGTGCAAGGCGTCGCCGCGCGGACGCAATTGCTGGTCTTCCCCTCGGTGCGGGAATTCGGCGGCGGCGTGGTGCTGGAGGCCATGGCGCTCGGCGTGGTGCCGGTGGTCGCCGACTATGCCGGGCCGGGCGAGCTGGTGGACGATGCCACCGGCTTCCGCATCCCGATGGGCAGCCGGGCCGAACTGGTGGCGGGGCTGCGCGACCGGCTGCAGGCCATCGCGGCCGCGCCCGAAGCCTTGCCCGCCATGGCCGCGGCGGCGCAGGCGCGGGTCATGCGCGACTTCACCTGGGCCGCCAAGGCCGCGCAGGTCGAGCGGATCTGGCGCGCCGTGCTGGCGGCCGCGCCGCCGCCCCAGGAAATGCCGCGGCCGCGCTAGGCTGGCGGCGCGCCGGCGGCCGTGCCATGCTGGGCACGACAAGCAAGCCGGAACCGAAGATGCGCCTGAAGCCGACCCTGACCGCCCTTTTCGCCGCCGCGACCCTGGCCCTGCCGGCCGGGGCGCAGGAATGCGCCGGGCGCAACCTGTTCGACGACATGGCGCCGGAACGCCTGGCCGAGCTGCGCGCCGCCACGGCCGCCGTGCCCTATCACCAGGGGCTGTTCTGGCGGGCGGAAAAGGGCGGCCAGCGGGTCACGCTGCTGGGCACCTATCATTTCGCCGATCCACGCCACGGACTGACCATGGCCCGCTTCGGCCCCGAGATCGACCGCGCCGCCGCGCTGCTGGTCGAGGCCGGCCCCGAGGAGGAGGCGAGGCTGGCCGAGGCCATGACCGCCGATCCGACGCTGATCGTGAACCCCGAGGGGCCGACCCTGCCCGAGCGGCTGTCCGACACCGAATGGAAATCACTCTCGGCCGCGCTGGAGCAGCGGGGGCTGCCGGCGGTGATCGCCAGCCGGCTGCGGCCCTGGTATGTGGCGGTCATGCTGGGCATCTCGCCCTGCATGCTGCGCATCGTCGAGGCCAAGGGCGACACCGGCGGGCTGGACCACCTGCTGATCGACCGCGCCCGGGCGGCCGAGGTGCCGGTGCGGGCGCTGGAGCCCTGGGACACCGTCTTCACGCTTTTCGAGGGCATGACCGCGAAAGAGGAAGAGGACATGATCCGCGCCGCCATGCCGGCGGCGGACCATGCCGACGACTACACGGTGACGCTGACCGACGCCTATTTCTCGGGCGACAGCTGGATGATCTGGGAATTCGGCCGCTTCGACGCCTATGACAAGTCCGGCCTCAGCCGGGCCGAGGTGGACGAGCAGATGCGGCTGGCGCAGGAAAAGCTGATGGACCAGCGGAACGAAAGCTGGATCGAACCCATTGAGCAGGCGGCGGCAAAGGCGGCCGCGCAGGGCAGGGGCGTGGTCGCCGGCTTCGGCGCGCTGCACCTGCCGGGCGAGCATGGCGTGCTGCGGCTGCTGGAAAACAGGGGCTGGACCATCAGCCCGGTCACGGTGGAGGGGATAGGCGATGGCGGATGAGCTCTGGCGCGAGGAACGCGAATTCTGGCTGGCGGGGGTGGCCGAAGCCACGCGCAAGCTGGACGGGGCCTGCCTGATGGCCTTCGCACCCGCGGGCATCCTGACCCGGCGCCGGGTGGTCGAGAGCCTGTCCGGTGCGCCGCGCTGGCAGGAGATCACCATGACCGACCGCGCCAGCATCGAGACCGATGAGCTTTGCGTGCTCGCCTATCGCGCCATCGCCCGCCGCGCCGGGGCCGAAACCTATCGCGCGCTTTGCACCACCACCTGGATCCGCCGCGACGGGGACTGGCGCATCGTCCAGCACCAGCAGACCCCGGTCTGATGCTGGCCGACCTGCGCCGGCACCTGCGCTTCCTGCTGAGCTTCGCGCTGGGGTTGGCGGTCGGCCTGGGCGCCTGGCGCATGCAGGCGGTGGACCGGCTGCTGCTGTTCTCGGTCAGTTTCTGCCTGGGCTACCTGCTGCTGACCGCGGCGCTGGTGCGCGGCATGACCGCCGACATGATGCGCGGCCGCGCCGACCTGGACGACGAGGGCATCAGCGTGATCGTGCCCATCGCCATCGGCTCGGTGGCGATCAGCCTGGTCGCCATCCTGCTGACCATCCGCGACCCGCATTCCGGCTTCTGGCTGCGGCCGGTCATGGCGCTGGTCTCGGTGCCGCTGGGCTGGGCGATGATCCATACCGTCATGGCCTTCCATTACGCGAGCCTGTGGTACGCGCGCCGCCCCGACGGGCGCGAGACCCGCAACCTGGGCTTTCCCGGCCTGGGAGCCGAGGAGGACGCGCAGATCTGGGATTTCCTCTATTACAGCTTCACGCTGGGCATGGCGGCGCAGACCGCCGACGTGACCGTGCTCGACACGCGGGCACGGCGGCTGACGCTGCTGCATTCGGCCTTCTCGTTCTACTACAACACCGTGCTTCTGGCGCTGGCGCTGAACGCCGGCATGGCGCTGGGTTGATAGACAATCCCCGGCCCGGGCCATATAAGGCGCGCGACTTTTCCGCCCAAGCTTCAGGGGATCTCCATGATCAAGGTTTTCGGCCACAAGGCCCCCGACACCGACTCGACCGGCTCGCCCATCATCTGGGCCTGGTATCTGTCCGAGGTGCGCAAGACCCCGGCCCAGGCCGTGCTGCAGGGCGAGCCGAACACCGAGGCCGCCTGGATGCTGGCGAAATGGGGCCTCGACAAGCCCGGGATCATCGCCGACGTGGCGCCGGGCGAGCAATGCGTGGTCGTGGACACCAACAACCCGGCGGAACTGCCGGCCTCGATCAACGAGGCCGAGGTGATCGAGATCATCGACCACCACCTGCTGGCCGGCGGCCTTCGCACCCGCCTGCCCATCAACATCACCATCCGCCCGCTGGCCTGCACCGCGACGATCATGCACGACCTGATCGGCGACGAGGACCTGGCCCGCGCCCCCCGTGCCGTCAAGGGCGCGATGCTGACCTGCATCCTGTCGGACACGCTGGAATTCCGCAGCCCGACCACCACCCCGCATGACCGTTTCGTGGCCGAGAAGCTGGCGAAGGACCTGGGCGTCTCGATCCCCGAATACGCGGCCGAGATGTTCGCGGCCAAGTCGGACGTGTCGACCTTTACCGACGAGGCGCTCTTGCGCATGGACAGCAAGGAATACGAGCTGGGCGGCAGGCAGCTGCGCGTCTCGGTGCTGGAGACCACGGCGCCCAAGGTTCTGCTGGACCGCAAGGACGCGCTGATCGCCGCCATGCCGGCCGTCGCCGCCGCCGACGGCGCCGACGAGGTGCTGCTGTTCATCGTCGACATCCTGAACGAGGAGGCCACGCTGCTGGTGCCGAACGACTTCGTCAGGCAGGTGGCCGAGAAGAGCTTCAACGCCACCGTCTCGGGCGATACGGTCGTGCTGCCCGGCATCATGTCGCGCAAGAAGCAGATCATCCCCGCCCTGGCGGTCTGAGACGGAAGGCCCCAGATGACGCAGATCATCCGCTCGCTCGACGAGATCGGCACCAATTACGACGTCCTGTTCTGCGACCTCTGGGGGTGCCTGCACAATGGCGTCGCGGCCTTCCCGGCCGCCGTCGCCGCCCTGCAGGCGTTCCGGGCCGGCGGCGGGCGGGTGGTGCTGATGACCAACGCGCCGCGGCCGCAGCAATATGTCGCGGCCCAGCTCGACCGCATGGGCGTGCCGCGCGACGCCTGGGACGCCATCGTCAGCTCGGGCGACGCGGCGCAGGATGCGATGTTCGCCGGCGCCGTCGGCCGCCGGGTCTGGGCCATCGCCCAACCCAAGGACGAGGGCTTCTTCACCGACATCCCCGAGGAATGGCAGGGCGCGCCGCCGATCGCCCGCGTGCCCCTGGACGAGGCCGAGGGCATCGTCTGCTGCGGGCTGTTCGACGACCTGACCGAGGTGCCCGAGGATTACCGCGCCCGGCTGATGCTGGCGCGCGAACGCGGGCTGACGCTGCTTTGCGCCAATCCCGACGTGGTGGTCGACCTGGGCGAGCAGCGGGTCTACTGCGCCGGCGCGCTGGCCGAGCTTTACGAAGATCTGGGCGGCACGTCGCTTTCCTTCGGCAAGCCGCATCCGCCGATCTACGATCTGGCGCGCCGCCGGCTGGGGCTGGACGACAAGGCCCGCATCCTCGCCATCGGCGACGGCATCGCCACCGATATCGCCGGCGCTGCGGGCGAGGGGCTGGATGCGCTGTTCGTGACCGGCGGCCTCGGCTTCGACCAGTTCGGCCCGGATGTCGAGAATCCCGAACCGGCCCGGCTGGCCGAATGGCTGGCGCTGCGGGCCCAGGATCCGGCCTACAGCATCGGCCGGCTGCGCTGAGCTTCGGCAACAATCCGTCCTTTTGGATAGTTCTGACGTTATTTTGTTGCGCGACCGATTCCGTGCTGCTATGCAGCATGGAGCCATTCATCGGGAGCATTGGATGATGCTGGACAACCTTCCGCGCGGCACGATCGTCATCGAGGATCTCGAGGTCGGGATGATGCGCTACCTGCAGAAGGTAGTGACCGACGAGGATATCGAGATGTTCGCCCAGGTCTCGACCGACCGCAATCCGGTGCATCTGGACGAGGCCTATGCCCGGGACACCATCTTCGAGGGCCGCATCGCCCATGGCATGCTGACTGCCGGGCTGATCTCGGCGGTGATCGGCGAGCAGCTGCCCGGCCATGGCACGGTCTATCTGGGCCAGACGCTGAAATTCATGGCTCCGGTGCGGCCGGGCGACCTGGTCCGCGCCGAGGTCACGGTCGAGGCCATCGACCATGCCAAGCGCCGCGTGACCCTTGCAACCCGCTGCCTTGTCGGTGATACGGTCGTCCTGAAAGGCGAGGCGGTCGTTCTGGCGCCAAGCCGCAAATTCGACTAGACAGGGCCGGTCGCCGGCCCGGCGGGGGCCCGATTGCGCATCCATCACGACTGGAAAGCTCTGCCGCTCGATGCCCGCGGGGCCACCGTCGCCATGGGCAATTTCGACGGCGTGCACCTGGGCCATCGCTCGGTGATCGACGCCGCCCGCGCCGCCTGCGACGCGCCGCTGGGCGTCATCACCTTCGAGCCGCATCCGCGCGAGTTCTTCGCCCCCGACGCGCCCGCCTTTCGGCTGATGAACGCGGAATCGCGCGCCAACCGGCTGGCCCGGCTGGGGGTCGATCACCTTTACGAACTGCCCTTCGACGCGGTGCTGGCCGGGCTGTCGCCCGAGGCCTTCGCGCGCGAGGTGCTGGTCGATGGGCTGGGCGTGCGCCACATCACCGTCGGCGCGGATTTCTGCTTCGGCCGCAAGCGTTCGGGCGATGCCCAGACCCTGGCGCGGCTGGGGCACGAGCTGGGCTTCGGCGTCACCGTGGCGCCCTTGGTCGGCAATGGCGCGGTGCAATACAGCTCGACCGCGATCCGCAAGGCCCTGGCCGAGGGCCGCACCCGCGAGGCCGAGCGCATGCTGGGCCATTGGCACCGCATCGACGGCGAGGTGCTGCACGGCGACAAGCGCGGCCGCGAGCTGGGCTATCCGACCGCGAACATGGCGGTGGACGGCCTGCACCTGCCGGCGTTCGGCATCTATGCGGTGCTGGTCGACGTGCTGACCGGGCCGGACCGCGGCAGCTACAAGGGCGTGGCCAGCATCGGCGTGCGGCCGATGTTCGGCGAGAACCGGCCCAACCTGGAAGTGCATATCTTCGATTTCGCCGCCGACCTCTATGGCCAGCACCTTTCGGTGGCGCTGGTCGAATACCTGCGCCCCGAGGCGAAGTTCGACGGCCTGCCGGCGCTGGTCGCGCAGATGGACCGCGACAGCGTCCGGGCGCGCGAGATCCTGGCGACCCGCTGATGCGGCCCCGGTTCTGGGAACTGCCGCTGGACCGCCTCGACAAGCAGGAATGGGAGGCGCTTTGCGACGGCTGCGGCAAGTGCTGCCTGAACAAGATCGAATACGAGGATACCGGCGAGCTGGCCTTTACCCGGGTCGCCTGCCGGTTGCTGGACGGCCATAGCTGCCAATGCTGCAGCTATGCCAACCGCCATGAGTTCGTTCCCGATTGCGTGGTCCTGACGCCCGCCAAGCTCAAGGAGATCGCCTGGTGGCTGCCCGCGACCTGCGCCTATCGGTTGCGCGCCGAGGGCAAGCCGCTCTACGACTGGCATTACCTGATCTCGGGGGATCGCGAATCGGTGCACCGCGCCGGCGCCTCGGTGCGCGGCTGGACCGTCAGCGAGCTTGCGGTGACCGAGGACGACTGGGACGAGTATATCATCGAGGATCTGGCATGAACTTTGCCTCGGACAATGCTGGCGGCGTGCATCCCCGCATCATGGCGGCGCTGGCGGCCGCGAACGAAGGCCATGTGCCCGCCTATGGCGGCGACGGCGTCACCCGCGCGGCGCAGGACCGGGTGCGCGAGCTGTTCGACGCGCCCGAGGCAGCGGTACATTTCGTGCCCACCGGCACCGCGGCCAATGCGCTGGCGCTGTCGCTGCTCTCGCCCGGCTGGGGCAAGATCTTCTGCCATGCCGATGCGCATGTGCAGACAAGCGAGGCCGGGGCGCCGGAATTCTTCACAGCCGGCGCCAAGCTGGTCCCGGTGCCCGGCATCGGCGGCAAGGTCACACCCGAAGCGCTGGCCGAGGCGCTGCATCTTCACGGCCGCGACGCGGTCCATGCCGGGCGCAACGCGGTGCTGACCCTGACCAACGCCACCGAATGGGGCACGGTCTACGGCCCGGACGAGGTTGCGGCGCTGGCGGCGCTGGCGCGCGAACAGGGGCTGGGCGTGCATATGGACGGGGCGCGCTTCGCCAATGCGCTGGCCAGCCTCGACGTCTCGCCCGCCGACCTGACCTGGCGGGCGGGGGTGGACATCCTGTCGCTGGGCGGCACCAAGAACGGCTGCATGGGCGTCGAGGCGGTGGTGATCTTCGACCCGGCGCTTTCCGAGGAATTCGCGTTCCGCCGCAAGCGCGCCGGGGCGCTGATCTCGAAGCACCGCTTCCTTTCGGCACAGGTGCTGGCCTGGCTCGAGGGCGAGTTGTGGCTGCAGCTGGCGCGGCATGCCAACGCCATGGCGCATGAGCTGGCGCTGGGGCTGGCGCGGCTGCCGGGGGTGCGCATCGACCAGCGCGTCGAATCGAATGCGGTTTTCGCCACCATCCCGCGCGAATTGCATGGCCGGGCTTGCGCCAGCGGCATCTGCTATCACCTCTGGCCGCATACCCAGGATGCCGAGGGCGAGGAGCCGGTCTCGATCCGCTTGGTCTGCGGCTGGGACACGCGGCTGGACGACGTGACCGCGGCGCTGCGGGCGCTGGCCTAGAGCAGCGCCGCCTTCAGCAGCGCTAGCGCATGCTCGACGGTGGCGGCGCGCACCGCGGCGCGGCCGCGCGGGCCGAACTCGACCGTCTCGGTCCGGACGCCGCGCGCATCGGCAAGGCCGAAGCAGACCCGGCCCTCGGGCTTGTGTTCCGACCCGCCCGGCCCGGCGATCCCCGTCACCGCCACGGCGATGCCGGCGTGTGAGCGCGCCAGCGCCCCCCGGGCCATCTCGGCGGCGATCTCCTCGCTGACCGCGCCATGCGTCTCCAGCGTCTCGGGGCGGATGCCCAGCATCTCGATCTTGGCGGCGTTGGAATAGGTGACGAAGCCGCGGTCCACCGCATCCGACGAGCCGGGCACATCGGTCAGCCGCCCGGCGATCAGCCCGCCGGTGCAGCTTTCCGCCGTGGCGATCATCACCCCGCGCTTGCGTGCCAGATCGAGGATTTCGGCGGGATCGGTCACGGCAGCATCGGCTCCAGCACCGCATGGTAAAGCCCGGCCAGCATGACCGAGACCAGCCCGGCGAACAACCCGGCCCAGAGATCGTCCAGCATCACCCCCGCCGCGCCGCCGCGCCGGTCGGCCCGGCCCACCAGCCAAGGCTTCCAGATGTCGAACAGCCGAAACAGCAGGAAGGGCGCGACAAAGCCCGGCCAGGCATCCAGGATCGAGACCCCGTGCCGCGCCAGCGGGACCACCGTGAAGCTCATGGCCAGCCACTGGCCCGCGACCTCGTCGATGACGATCCAGGACGGATCCTTGTCGGCGCTGCCCTCCAGCACCCGCGGCACCGCCCAGAAGCCCAAGAGCACCGCCAGCACGACGCCCGCCGGCACCAGCCAGGGGCTGAGCCATTCATGGGCCGCCACCCCCAGCGCCACCGCCGCTGCCGAGCCCCAGGTGCCGGGCGCGGGGCGCAAATGGCCGATGCCGAAGAAGCTCGCGATCATCCGCTCCATGCTCACCCTCGGACCAGCGTTGCGGTGGCGATGGCGGCGATGCCTTCCTCGCGCCCGGTGAAGCCCAGCCGTTCCGAGGTGGTGGCCTTGACGCTGATGCGGTCGGGCTCGACGCCGACGATCTCGGACAGGCGCAGCGCCATGGCGCCGGCATGGGGGCCGACCTTGGGCCGCTCGCAGATCAGGGTCACGTCGGCGTTCGAGATCTCATAGCCCATCTGCCGGGCCAGCATCGCGGCATGACGCAGGAAGATATGGCTCTCGGCTCCCTTCCATTGCGGGTCCGAGGGTGGGAAATGCCGGCCGATATCGCCCTGCGCCAGCGCGCCATAGATCGCGTCGGTCAGCGCATGCATGCCGACATCGGCGTCGGAATGGCCCAGCAGCGCCTTGTCATGCGCGATCTTCACGCCGCACAGCCAGACATGATCGCCCGCCGTGAAGGCATGCACGTCGAAACCGTTGCCAAGGCGAATGTCCATCGCGCCCTCCAGAATGCGGCGCGCGCGCTTGAGGTCGGCGCCATAGGTCAGTTTCAGATTGTCCTCGTCGCCCGGCGTCACCGTGACCGGCAGGCCGGCGCGGATCGCCAGCTCGACGTCGTCGGCCGCGCCCTCGGGGAAGGCGCGGTGCGCGGCCAGGATGGCGTCCAGCGCAAAACCCTGCGGCGTCTGGGCGCGCATCAGCCCGTCGCGGCTGGCAATGCCGGTGACGCGGCCCTCATCCGCCCGCCACAGCGCGTCGGTGACGGGCAGGGCGGGGGCGGCGGCAGGGCTGCCCGTCTGCAGCGCCGCGACCACGCCGCGGATCACTGCGTCGGACACCAGCGGCCGGGCGCCGTCATGGATCAGCACATGGGTCACGCCGCTGCCCGAAAGGCTTTCCAGGGCCGCGCGCACGCTGTCCGAGCGGGTGGGGCCGCCCACGACCAGCGTCACCGGGCCGGAGAGTTCCGCCACGCCGCGCGCCATGTCCTCGGGCGCCAGAACCACGACGATACGCGGGAAATCCGCGAAGGCCGCGATGCTGCGCGCCAGGACCGAGCGGCCCGACAGGCTACGCCATTGCTTGGGCGGGCCGTCTCCGGCGCGGGTGCCGCGGCCGGCGGCGGTGATGATGGCGGCATATGTGTCCGGTATCGTCATGGCCGCCAGCTTTAGGTCAGCCGGGCGGGCGAGGCAATCGCTGCCGCGGGCACGTTTCGTCGCGGTCGAAAAACGCTTGCGGCCATGGCCTGTTGCGCCGCTTCTGCGTATAAGGTCGCGGACCGCCCGCGCCGGGCAAGACGCACCCTCTGCCAAGGACCATCGCCATGACCGACCCCGCCGCCACCGATCTTTCCAAGGACGCCGCCGCCCGCGCCGCCGTGGCGCTGGTCGAGCCGGGCATGCGCCTGGGCCTCGGCACCGGCTCGACCGCCGCGATCTTCGTGCGCCGCCTGGCGCAGCGGGTGAAGGAGGAAGGCTTCGATCTGCGCTGCGCCGCCACGTCGAAGGCCACGGCCGAGCTGGCCGCCTCGCTGGGGCTGCAGGTCGAGGAACTGAACCAGATCGGCTGGCTGGACCTGACCATCGACGGCGCCGACGAGGTGGACCCGGACTTGAACCTGATCAAGGGCGGCGGCGCCGCGCATCTGCGCGAGAAGATCGTGGCGACGGCCTCGGACCGCATGGTGGTGATCGCCGATCAGGGCAAGGTCGTGGACCGGCTTGGCGCCTTCCACCTGCCGGTCGAGGTGATTCCCTTCGGCTGGCAGGCGACCCGCACGCTGATCCAGCGGGCGCTGGACAGGCTGGACCTGACGCATCGGCCGATCCTGCTGCGCAAGCGCGACGACAAGCCGCTGCTGACCGACGAGGGCAACCATGTTCTGGACCTGGCGCTGGAATCGATCCCCGACCCCGAGGCGCTGGCGGCCGAGCTGTCTGCGATCGCCGGCGTGGTTGAACACGGGCTTTTCCTGAATATTTGCCAGCTTGCAATCATCGGCTGCCCGGACGGCTCGGTGGTGGAACTGCGGCGCGAGGACATGGAATGACTTTCGACTACGACCTTTTCGTCATCGGCGGCGGCTCGGGCGGGGTGCGCGCGGCGCGCATCGCCGCCAGCGAATACGGCGCCCGCGTCGGCCTGGCCGAGGAAAGCCGCATGGGCGGCACCTGCGTCATCCGCGGCTGCGTCCCGAAGAAGCTGATGATCTTCGCCAGCCAGGCCGAGGCGGCCGCGGCCGAATCGCGCGGCTATGGCTGGCAGGGCGCCGATGCCGGCCGCTTCGACTGGCAGGCCTTCCGCCACAAGCTGGATGCCGAGTTGACCCGGCTGGAGGGTGCCTATACCGGCGGGCTGGTGGCGGCGGATGTGGACATCCATAAGCAGCGTGCCCGGCTCCATGACGCGCATACCGTGGAACTGGCCGACGGCCAGCGCCTGACCGCCAAGCACATCCTGATCGCGGTCGGCGGCCGCCCCTCGCTGCCCGGCATCCCGGGCGAGGAACTGGGGCTGATCTCGGACGACCTGTTCACGCTGGAGACGCTGCCCGGCCGGGTGCTGGTGGTGGGCGGCGGCTTCATCGCCTGCGAATTCGCCACCATCCTGCGCGGCCTGGGCTGCGAGACGGTGCTGGCCTATCGCGGCGACGCGGTGCTGCGCGGCTTCGACGGCGAGATGCGCCGCCATGTCACCGAGCAGCTGCGCGCCATCGGCGTCGAGGTGCGGCTGGGCACCAACCCGGCGCGGCTGGACCGCGAGGGCGAGGCGCGGCGCGTCAGCTTCGAGGACGGCAGCGCCGAGCTCTTCGACGCGGTGATGTTCGCCACCGGCCGCGCGCCCTATACCAGGGGTCTGGGCCTCGAGGAGGCCGGCGTCAGGCTGGGCCGCAAGGGCGAGATCCTGGTGGACGAATGGTCGCAAAGCTCGGTGCCCTCGATCTATGCCGTGGGCGATGTGACCGACCGGGTGAACCTGACCCCGGTGGCGATCCGCGAGGGGCACAGCTTCGCCGACACGGTCTTCGGCGCAAAGCCCCGCAAGGTCGATCACCGGCTGGTCGCCAGCGCCGTCTATACCCGCCCGCACGAGCTGGCCAGCATCGGCCTGACCGAGGAAGAGGCGCAGGGACGCGGCCCGGTCGATGTCTATGTCGCCAGCTTCCGGCCGATGCGCTCGCTTTTTGCGGGCTCGGATGCGCGGGCGGTGATGAAGCTGATCGTGGACGCGGAAAGCGACAGGGTGCTCGGCTGCCACATCTTCGGCCCCGAGGCCGGCGAGATGATCCAGATGGTCGCCGTGCCCATGGGCATGGGCGCGACCAAGGCGGATTTCGACGCCGCCATCGCCGTGCATCCGACCCTGGCCGAAGAGCTGGTGACCATGCGCAGGCCCACGCGCCGGCTGGGCGATGACAAATCCGACAGACAGCACGCATCGGCTTGATTTTCCGGCCGAAGGCACCAGTTTCCAACGAGACGACAGACAAGCAGAGAGCGAGGCACGAGACGGATGGCGGGACAAGGCCCCTGGGGCGGCGGCGGAGATGACGGCAAGGGCGGCAAGCAGCCGCCGCAGGACGGGGGCCAGCGCCCCTGGGGCAGTCCCGGGGGCAACCAGGGCGGCCGCGACGACCGGCCGCAGGGCCCGCGCCGCGGCGACCAGATCCCCGAGATCGAGGACCTGGTGCGCAAGGGCCAGGATCGGCTGCGGGTGCTGATGGGCGGCAAGGGGGGCGGCGGCGGCCGCGGCAACGGGCCGCGCCGGCCGCAGGGCCCGCAATTCCAGATGAGCCGCGGCACCTGGGGCCTGGTCGGCCTGGCGGCGGTGGCGCTCTGGGCCTTCAGCAGCTTCTATACCGTCAAGCCCGAGGAGCGCTCGGTCGAGCTGCTGTTCGGCAAGCCGGTCGGCACCGGCGATCCGGGCCTGAACTTCGCGCCTTGGCCCTTCGTCACCGCCGAAGTGGTGCAGGTCTCGGGCGAGCGCACCACCGAGATCGGCACCGGCCGCGCCGGGCCGATGGATTCGGGGCTGATGCTGACCCGCGACCAGAACATCGTGGACATGGCCTATCAGGTGGTCTGGAACATCTCGGACCCCGAGAAATTCCTGTTCAACCTGGCCGATCCCGAGGGCACCATCCGCGCCGTCTCGGAATCGGCCATGCGCGACATCGTCGCCCGCTCGGAACTGGCGCCGATCCTGAACCGCGACCGCGGCGCCATCGGCGACGACCTGAAGCTGGCGGTGCAGAACACGCTGAACGACTACGAATCGGGGATCAACGTGCTGCGGGTCAACCTGGACCGCGCCGACCCGCCGCGCGAGGTGATCGACAGCTTCCGCGAGGTGCAGGCCGCCCAGCAGGAACGCGACCGGCTCGAGAAGGAGGCCGATGCCTATGCCAACCGCGTGCTGGCCAGCGCCCGCGGCGAGGCGGCGGCGGTGATCGAGCGCGCCGAAGCCTATCGCGCCGAGGCGGTCAATACCGCCGAAGGCGAGGCGGCGCGCTTCAGCTCGGTCTATGAGGAATATGTCAAGGCGCCCGAGGTGACGCGCCGCCGCATGTATCTGGAAACCATGGAAAAGGTGCTTGGCGGGGTGAACAAGGTCATCCTTGACGGCGAGGCCGGGCAGGGCGTCGTGCCCTATCTGCCCCTGGATCAGCTGCGCAGCGGGGCGCCCGCCTCGAATAGCCGCAGTTCGGGCAGCCGGACTTCGGGCAATGCCGATGCGGGCAATACCAGCGGGGGGAACCAGTGATGAACCGTGCAATCTCGATTCTGGCGCTGCCCTTCCTGGTCGTGGTCGCCGTGCTGGTGATCTCGGCGCTCTATATCGTCGACGTGCGTGAAAAGGCGCTGGTGCTGCGTTTCGGCCAGGTGGTCGAGGTGCGCGAGGAGCCGGGCCTTGGCCTCAAGGTGCCCTTCCTCGACAATGTGGTGAAATACGACGCCCGCATCCTCGGCCTGCCGACCCCGCCGATGGAGGTCACGCCGCTGGACGACCGCCGCCTGGTGGTGGATGCCTTCGCGCGCTGGCAGATCACCGATGTGGTGCAGTTCCGCCGCGCCGTCGGCGGCGGCGGCATCGAGTTCGCGCAAAGCCGGCTCGAACCGATCGTGACCAATGCCATCCGCCAGGTGCTGGGCTCGGTGCCTTCGACCACGGTTCTGTCGGACGACCGCACTTCGCTGATGAACCGCATCCGCGACCTGGCGCGCGAGGATGCCAAGGACCTGGGCATCCGCGTCATCGACCTGCGCCTGACCCGCACCGACCTGCCCGAGCAGAACCTGACCGCGACCTATGCGCGGATGCGGGCCGAGCGCGAGCGCGAGGCCGCTGACGAGATCGCCCGCGGCGGCGAGGCGGCGCAGCGCGTCCGCGCCGCCGCCGATCGCACCGTGGTCGAGCTGACTTCCGAGGCCCGTAAGCGCGCCGAGGTGGTGCGCGGCGAGGCCGATGCGCGGCGCAACGCCATCTATGCCGAGGCCTTCGGCCGCGATCCCGAATTCTTCGCCTTCACCCGCTCGATGATGTCCTATGAGCGGTCGCTGCAGGGCGAGAATACCTCGCTGGTGATCCAGCCGCAGGGCGAGTTCTTCGACTATCTGCGCGACGATGGGTCCGAGCGCGCCCGGCCGGCGCCGCCCTCGGCCGTCCGGCCCGCGGCCGGGACCGGGGCAGGGGCAGAGGCGCAGCCCGAAACCAAGGGCGCGCTTGAACCGGGCGAGGTTCCGGCGCCGACCGAGACCAACCGCGAGGGCCAGCCGCTCGGCTCGAATGCCGGGGTGACGCTGACGCCGTTGCCCGAGACCCTGGCCAGCCCCCCGCAGGAGGAATCGGTGGTGCCGCCGTCCCCGGCTCCGGCCGACTGAAACGCGGCCGACCGAGGCCGCCGGTGACCGCATCGCGGCTGACCGAGGCCGAGACCGGCGGGAAAAGGAAAAGGCGGGGCGCCCCTTGTGTGCGCCCCGCCTTTGTCATGCCGTGGGCCGGGGATCAGTCCGGCTCGGCCAGCAATGCGCTGCGGCGGGCTTCGTCCTCGGCGATCTCGCGCTGCCATTCCCGCCAGATCGAGACCAGCAGCGCCATCAGCACCGGCCCGACGAACAGGCCGACGATGCCCATGGTCTTCACCCCGCCGATCAGCCCGAAGAAGGTCGGCAGGAAGGGCAGCTTCACCGGCCCACCGACCAGCACCGGGCGGATGGTCTTGTCGACGACGAACAGCTCGCAGGTGCCCCAGATGAACAGCGCCGCGCCCGCGACCGGCGAGCCGCTGGCCGCCAGGTAGATCGAGACCAGCGTGAAGCTGAGCGGCGCGCCACCCGGTATCAGCGCCATGAAGCCGGTGATGACCCCGAAGGTCACCGGAGAGGGCACGCCGGCCAGCCAATAGGCCAGGCCCAGCACCACCCCCTCGCCAATGGCGATCAGCGTCATGCCGGTCACGGTCGAGCTGATGGTGGCCGGCACCACCCGCGACAGCCGGCCCCAGCGGTCGGGCAGGATGCGCCGGCCCACCAGGTCCACCTGCGCGACGATGCGGTCGCCGTCGCGGTAAAGCACGAACAGCGTGATCAGCATGAACAGCAGCGTCAGCGCCAGGTGGAAGGCCAGCGTGCCCGCCGTCACCGCGCCGCGATAGATGGCGCCGATATTCGAGCCGCTGACCAGCTGCACGATCTCGCTGATGCCGCCGGGGCGGCCGATATAGGTCTGCCAGTTCTCGTTCAGCCAGTCGCCGATCTGCGGCAGGTCGACCATCCAGCCCGGCGGCGGCGCGCCGGCGCTGTTGACCATGATCGCCCAGTTGATCCAGTCGCGCAGCTCGCGGAAGGCATAGACCAGCGCCAGGGTCAGCGGCACCACCAGGAAGCAGACCAGCACCAGCACCAGCAGCGCCGCGGCGCCGGTGCGGCCCAGGTTCAGCCGGAAGGCGGCGCGGTTGCGCAACGGCCAGCTGGCCAGCGCGATCACCATCGCCGCCAGCACCGGCACCAGGAAGCCGTGGAAGAAATAGATCGAGGCCGCCACGATCGCCAGCAGCAGCCAGCGCGCGGCCGAGATGTTGGTCACGAGCGGCGGGCGATGCAGCCGCAGCCCGGTCTGCCTGGCCGGTTCGCGCTGCGTCTGGGTCTGCATCTGCGCCTGCGGCTCGGTGAATTCGGTTCTGCGTTGTCGGTCCGGCATTTCGCCTGTGGTCATGGTCTCCGGTCCTGGTTCGGCGCCGGCCCGGCGCGTCATGCTGCAACGAGATAACAGATCGCCCGCCGCTGCAAGCCGGAATGCCGGCTGCGGCCCCGGCGGCGTGGGGCCGGCGCGCTCACGATCCCGTGGAGCAGGGGCATCTCGGGGGCGTGACAGCGCCGGGCCGGGCGGCTAGTCTGGCCCCGACCAGGGGGAGTCCCGGCAGGGGGCTGAGAAACCGCAGGCGCAAGCGGCGCGGTGACCCTTAGAACCTGATCCGGATCATGCCGGCGCAGGGATGGGATGGACGCCTGCCCGATGGCCTGCCTCAGCCCTTCCCTTGCCGGCCTCACCCCGCGAGGCCATGACGGAAAGCCGGCCTCGCCCCATGACAGGAGGGCAGCATGTCCGAGCGTTTTTCCCAGATCCTGCGCCGCGAATGCGCCGCCGACTGGACGGCGGCCACCGGCCACCGTTTCGTGACCGAGCTCTGCGACGGCAGTATCGCCGATGCGGCGATGGCGGCCTATCTGGTCCAGGACCACCGTTTCCTCGACGCCTTCCTGACGCTTCTGGGCGCGGCCATCGCCTCGGCCGACCGTTTCGAATCGCGGCTGCGCTTCGGCCGCTTCGCCGGCATGGTCTCGGGCGAGGAGAATGACTATTTCCTGCGCGCCTTCGCCGCGCTCGGCATCGACGAGGCGCAGCGCACCGCCATTCCCGACAAGCCGCCCACCGCCGGCTTCCAGGCGCTGATGCGCGAGGCGGCGGCGACACGGTCCTATCCCGCCGTGCTGGCGGTGCTGAACGTGGCCGAGGGGCTCTATCTCGACTGGGCGTGCCGGGCGCCACGGCCGCTGCCGGACAACTTCGTCCATGCCGAATGGATCACCCTGCACGACAATCCCTTCTTCCGGGATTTCGTCGCCTTCCTGCAAGCCGAGCTGGACCGCACCGGCCCCGCGGCGGCCGGGCAGGTCCGCGACTTCTTCCGCCGGGCGCTGCGGCTGGAGGTGGAATTCTTCGACGCGGCCTACCGGCCCTAGCCGTCACTCGCCGACGATCTCGATGGGCAGCGGCCCGGCCGGCGGCCCGTTGGCGCGATAGTCCAGCACGATGCGCGCCAGCGCCGCCGGGGCGATGCGCTCGGCGCTGTGGCGCAGCTCGGCCAGGCGCCACCAGCGGAATTCGCGGATCCTGCCGGCTTCGGGCGCGGCCTGGACGGCGGGACGAAAGGCGGCGGTCTCGACCAGGAAATAGTCCTCGGACTGCCGCCAGTGGTGCTGGCCCAGCGTCATGGTCACCCGGCGGCGCCAGACCAGCGGGCCGGGGGCGGGCAGGGCGAAGCCCAGCTCCTCCATCAGTTCGCGGCGCAAGGTCGCCTCGGGCGTCTCGCCGGGCTCGGTGCCGCCGCCGGGGGTGATCCACCAGTCGCCGGCGCCGTAATCCACCCGCATCAGCAGCACCCGGTCGTCGGGTGTCAGCAGGATGGCGCGCATCGCCTGCCTGTCGATGATCCGCATGGGCCCCCGGCCAGAAAAAGGCCCCGGTCCGGCGGGAGCCGTCCGGGGCCGCTGTCGCATCGCCGAGGCCTATTCCTCGTCGCTGTCCGGCACGTCGGCGATGTCGTCCAGCGACACGTCGCCGTCATCGTCGTCGTCGTCCAGCAGATCGTCGTCCAGATCGCCGGTATCGGCGTCGTCGTCCAGATCCTCGTCATCGACCAGATCGGTCTGATCCTCGTCCCGCGCCGCCGTCTTTTCCGAGATCAGCGAGCGCGACCGGCCGTTGCTGAGGCTTTCCACAGTGAATTCCGCACCGCAGGCCGGGCAGGTCATCGGGTCGTTCCTCAGGTCGTAGAAGCGCGTGGCGCAATGGGGGCAAAGGCGTTTCGTGCCCCATTCCTCTTTGGGCATGGTATTCTCTTTCTGCCGCGTTCAGGTAAATCCGCTGTCCCCTGCCATAGCCGGGCGGGGCTGTCAAAGCCTTTTCCCCTTGCAGGCGGGTGGCGGTGCAGGGGAAAGATGGGGCAACAGGCGGACCATCGCAAGATGCGGGACAGGATGGACAGGATTCTGGTCGGAGGCGACATTCCGGTGACGCTGCGGCGCTCGGCCCGGGCGCGGCGCATGACGCTGCGCGTGGCGCGGGCGGGGGGCGAGGTGGTGCTGACCCTGCCCAGCCGCGCCAGCCTTTCGGACGGCCGCGCCTTTGCCGAGTCGCGCGCCGAATGGCTGCGCCGCACCCGGGCCGGGATGCCGGGGCTGCAGCTGGCCGAGCATGGCGCGCTGCTGCCGGTCGAGGGGCGGCCGCGCCGCATCACCCC
>NZ_JAEHFP010000088.1 GCF_016446475.1 Paracoccus binzhouensis
GGGCGCGGGCTTTCGGCGCGGGTCGAGGGGCGCGCGCTGCTGATCGGCAATGCCGCCGCGCTGGCCGAGGCCGGCGTCAGTGCCTCGCCCGCCCTGATCGCCGCGGCCGAGGGCTGGGCGGCGCAAGGCGCGACGCCGGTGCATCTGGCGGTGGACGGCCGGCACGCCGCCGCCATGGCGCTGGCCGATCCCATCCGCCCCGAGGCGGCCGAGGCCATCGCCCAACTGCACGGGCTGGGCCTGCAGACCGCGATGATCTCGGGCGACGTGCAGGCCACGGCCGAGGCGGTGGGGCGCAAGCTGGGCATCGACCGCGTGACCGCCGGCGTCCTGCCCGAGGGCAAGCTGGCCGCCATCCGCGAGATGGGGCCGGGCACGGTCTTCGTCGGCGACGGCATCAACGACGCCCCGGCTCTGGCCGCGGCCGAGACCGGCATCGCCATCGGCACCGGCACCGACGTCGCCATCGAATCGGCCGAGGTGGTGCTGGTCGGCGGCGATCCGGCGGGCGTGGCGCGGGCCATCCGCCTGTCACGCAGCGTCATGCGCAATATCCGGCAGAATCTGTTCTGGGCCTTCGGCTACAATGTCGCCCTGATTCCCGTGGCCATGGGGGGGCTGGTGCCCTTCGGCGGGCCGCAATTGTCACCCATGCTGGGGGCCGGGGCGATGGCACTCTCCTCGGTCTTCGTGGTCAGTAACGCGTTGCGATTGAGGCGTGCCGGATGATCCTGAAAGCCCTTGTCCTGTTCCTGGCGCTGGCCGTCGCCCCGGTCGCCTCGGCCGCGCCGCTGCGCATCCTCGCCTTCGGCGACAGCCTGACCGAGGGCTATGGCCTGCCCGCCCGCGACGGGCTGGTGCCACAGCTGCAGGCCTGGCTGCAGGCGCGGGGCCATGATGCGGTGGTGCTGAACGGCGGGCTGTCCGGCGACACCACCGCCGGCGGGCGGGTGCGGATCGGCTATTCACTGGCCCGCCACAAGCCCGACGCGGTGATCGTGGAACTGGGCGGCAACGACCTGCTGCTGGGCTTCACCCCCAAGATGGTCGAGGGCAATCTCGATTCGATCCTCGAACAGGCGGGCCAGGGCGGCCGGCCGCTGCTGCTGGTCGGCATCGCCCTGCCCGACGCGGAAGCACCGCAGCGCGAGGCATGGGCCGGGATCTGGCCGCGCCTGGGCACCCGGCACGGGGCGCTGGTGCTCGAGAACCTGTATCAGCCGCTCTATGACGGTCCGGGCGAGGCCTATATGTCCTTGCTGCAAAGCGACGGGCTGCATGCCTCGGCCCAAGGGGTCAGGCTGATCGTCGAGACGCTGGGGCCGAAGGTCGAGGAACTGATCGCCAGGGCCGAGGCCCGGCGCTGATGTCCCTTGGGGCCGGCCATCCACAGGGCGGCTCCGTTCCGATTGCGGGCCAGAACGACGCACGCGCTGGTCCCGCACCCACCCGCAAGCCGCTCTTGGACGGATCAAGTCCGCATAAGCAAAAGCCCCGCCGGTGAAGGCAGGGCGCATCGCATCCGCGACGGAGTCTCGGGTCAGGGGCCGCGAATCGACCGGCCCCGTCCCGGGATCGCGGATCAGGCTTTCGCCAGTTCGCGCTTGATCTTCAGGGCGCGATCCGACAGCTCGGCATCCTTAGCCTTCGCCAGGAAGGCGTCGAGGCCGCCGCGGTGGTCGACCGAACGCAGCGCCGCGGCCGAGATGCGCAGCTGGTAGCTGCGGCCCAGCTTTTCCGACAGCAGCGAGACCTCGTTCAGGTTCGGCAGAAACCGGCGACGGGTCTTGTTGTTGGCGTGGGAGACGTTGTTGCCGCTCATCGGGCCCTTGCCGGTCAGTTCGCAAACGCGCGACATGATCTTGTTCCTTCGATTCGATCCTGCACGGGCCTCTGCCCGCAATATGAAAGGGCGCCGCGTGGCAGCGCCCGGAAATCCGTTTGCGGGGGATAAAGCCAGACGGGCGGCGCGTCAAGCCTTTTTGCCCGGCTTTTCCGCCCCGCCATGGCGGCTCACGGCGCGAAGCGCGTCGGCCTCGTGGCGGATCAGCGCCTGCTTGCGCCACAGCCCGCCGCCATAGCCGGTCAGCCCGCCATCCGAACCGATCACCCGATGGCAGGGAATCACCACCGCGATCTGGTTCGCGCCATTGGCCCGCGCCACGGCGCGAACCGCCGATGGCCGGCCGATGCGCCGCGCCAGCTCGGCATAGCTGATGGTCGTGCCCGCGGGAATGCGCTGCAATTCCCGCCAGACCCGCTGCTGGAAATCGGTGCCGTGCAAGGCCAGCGGCAGGTCGAAATCTGCCCGCTCGCCGGTGAAATAGCCGGCGATCTGCGCCTCGGTCCGGTCGGTCACGGCGGTGCGGCCGGGGGCGATGCGGCCCCGGGCGGCAAGGCGGCGCAACTCGGCCGGCAGGGCCGCGCGTTCGAGGAATTCCAGCAGGTGCAGCCGCTTCTGGTCGGCGACGACGACCATGGCGCCCAGCGGCGTGTCGAACCAGGCCCCGGCCAGCTCGGCCGCCCCCTGCGGCGGACCCAGCAGCGCGGCCAGCAGGGCGCCGGGATCCGCCTGCGGGTCAGGCCCGGCGCTCATGCGCCTGCCGTCCGGCGATCCGCGAATCGCATTCCGCCGCGCCCAGCCAGTCGAGCATCCGGGTCGCCGCCGAATCGGGATCGCTCTCGCCCCGGGCCACGGCATCGCCCAGCTCGCGCAGCCGCGCCCGCACCTCGGGGCGGTCGAGCCGCGCCAGCAGCCCGGCGCGCAGTTCCGACAGGAACCAGTGCCGCGCCTGCTCGGCCCGGCGGCTGTCGAAATGCCCATGCTCGCGCCGCCAGTCGGCCAGCCAGGTCATGCTGGCCCAGGCCTTGTCCAGCCCCTCGCCGGTATAGGCCGAGACCGGCAGCGCCTTGGGGAAGCCCTCGGGGTCGTAGGGACGCTTGCGCAAGAGCCGCAGCGCCCCGGCATAATCGGCGACGGTGCGCATGGCGGTCTCGCGCAGCTCACCATCGGCCTTGTTGACCAGGATGATGTCGGCGATCTCCATGATGCCGCGCTTGACGCCCTGCAGCTCGTCACCGCCGGCCGGAGCGAGCAGCAGGATGAACAGGTCCGACATCTCGGCCACCAGGGTTTCGCTTTGCCCGACACCGACTGTCTCGATCAGCACCACGTCGAAGCCCGCCGCCTCGCAGAGCCGCACGGTTTCGCGGGTGCGGCGCGCCACGCCGCCCAGTTCGGCGCGCGAGGGCGAGGGGCGGATGAAGGCATTGGGGTCGCGCGACAGCGTCTCCATCCGGGTCTTGTCGCCCAGGATCGAGCCACCCGAACGCGCCGAGCTGGGATCGACGGCCAGCACCGCGACCCTGAGGCCCTGCGCGGTCAGCATCTTGCCGAAGGTCTCGATGAAGGTGGACTTGCCGACCCCCGGCGTGCCCGACAGGCCGATGCGCAGCGCCTGCCGCTCGGGCAGTTCCGCCAGCAGCGCCACGGCGCGGGCGCGGTGGTCGGGGCGGGTGCTTTCGATCAGCGTGATCGCGCGGGACAGCGCGCGGCGGTTGCCCTGCGTCAGGGGTTCGGTCAGCTCGTCCATGGCCATCCCGGCAGCATCCTTGCGACGCGGGCGCCGACTGCCCCGCATCCCCGTGGATATTGGCAGCGCATCGCCATGTAAACGCCGACGGTTGTGGCGGATCGGCGCGGGCGCTAAGTCTGGCCGCGGAAACGGAGCGGGACCATGCTGACACGGCGGGCGATTCTGGCCGGGATGGCGGCGATGGCGGCGATGCCCGGCAGGGCGGCCCCGGCATTGCAGCTGCTGATGGTCCGGCGCAAGGGCTGCGTCTATTGCGCGCAATGGGACCGCGAGATCGCCCCGGTCTATGACCGCCACCCCGAGGGACGCGCGGCGCCGCTGCTGACGGTGGACCTGGACGGGCCCTATCCCGACGGATTGGCGCTGGCGCGGAAGCCCTGGCTGACGCCCACCTTCATCCTGCTGCAAGGCGGGGTCGAGATGGCCCGATTCGAGGGCTATCCGGGGCGCGAGCGGTTCTTTGGCGTCCTGCGCGACATGCTGGCCCAGGCGACGGGCTGAGAGGGCGGGCTGAGGCTTTCGCCCTGCGCCGCTTTGGGTTATCCGGGGCGGCGTAACCTGCCAGAGGAATGGGCCATGCACGACATCCGCGCCATCCGCGAGAATCCCGCCGCTTTCGACGCCGCGCTTGCGTTGCGCAACATGGCCCCGGTGTCGCCCGAGATCCTGTCGCTGGATGCCGATCGCCGTGCCCGCATCAGTGCCGCCGAAACCGCACAGGCCGAGCAGAACAAGGCCAGCAAGGAGGCCGGCGCCGCCAAGGGCCGCGGCGACGAGGCCGAGTTCCAGCGCCTGCGCGCCCTGGTCACCGCCAAGAAGGACGAGACCGCCCGCCTGCAGGCCGAAGCCACGGCGCTGGACGCCAAGCTGCGCGAGCTGCTGCTGACCATCCCGAACCTGCCGCTGGACAGCGTGCCCCCGGGCGAGGACGAGAACGACAATGTCGAGATCCGCCGCTGGGGCGAGCCGCGCAGCTTCGACTTCACCCCGCGCGAGCATTTCGAGATCGAGGGCGTCAAGCCCGGCATGGATTTCGAGACCGCGGCCAAGCTGTCGGGCGCGCGCTTCGTGCTGCTTTCGGGCGGGGTCGCCCGCATCCACCGGGCGCTGGCGCAATTCATGCTGGACCTGCACAGCGAGGAACACGGGCTGGCCGAGACCTGGACCCCGGTCCTGGTGCTTTCGGAAATGATGGAGGGCACCGGGCAATTGCCGAAATTCGGCGAGGACAGCTACCAGACCCGCGAGGGCTGGTGGCTGATCCCGACTGCCGAGGTGACGCTGACCAATATCGTCAACAACTGCCTGATCGACCACGGCTACCTGCCGCGCCGCTATGTCGCGCACAGCCAGTGCTTCCGCTCGGAAGCCGGCAGCGCCGGGCGCGACACCGCGGGCATGCTGCGCCAGCACCAGTTCGAGAAGGTCGAGATGGTCTCGATCACCGATGCGGAATCGGGGCTTGCGGAACATGCCCGCATGACCCGCTGCGCCGAGACGGTGCTGGAGCGGCTGGGCCTGCCCTATCGCACCATCGTGCTCTGCGGCGGCGACATGGGCTTCGGCGCCCGCATCACCCATGACCTCGAGGTCTGGCTGCCCGGCCAGGGCAGGTATCGCGAGATCTCCTCGGTCAGCTATTGCGGCGATTTCCAGGCCCGGCGCATGAACGCCCGCTATCGCCCGGCCGGCGGCGGCAAGCCCGAGTTCGTGCATACGCTGAACGGCTCGGGCCTGGCGGTGGGCCGCACGCTGATCGCGGTGTTGGAGAACGGCCAGCAGGCCGACGGCTCGGTCCTGCTGCCCGAGGCGCTGCACCCCTATCTGCGCGGCAAGACCCGGCTGGGCGCGGACGGTCTGCTGGCCTGAGTCGACAAAAGACGGATCGGGCGAAACCCGCCGCGAACGGGCGGCGTTTCCAACCATGTCCCGCGCAGGCCCAACCCTTCTGATGCTGGCGGTGCTGGTCTTCCTGGCCAGCTCGCTTGCCTATGCCCTGGCGCCGGCGCCCCCGGCCCCGACCGTCCCGAGCAGCCGCGACGCGGCCTCGCTGCTGCAGGGCCTGCCGGCCGGCAGCCAGCCGGTGGACCTGGCCGGCCTGTTCCTGCGTCCGGGGAATCCGGGGATGATGGCGCTGCTGGGCCTGGCCTGGGCGGCGCTTGGCTATCACGCCGCCCGGCAGTTCCTGGCCGGGACCGAAGGCGTGCGGCAGGGCATCGGGCCGCCGGCGCCGCGCGACCTGCCCGCACATGGACCGCAAGGCCATGGACCGCCAAAACACGGAACGCAGGAACACGGGCTGCAGGAACATGCGCCGCTGATCCTGGGCCTGCTGGCCGGGGCGCTCTGGCCCTGGCTGCTGGGCGGCTGGCCGCTGACCGCCTTCCTGCTGTCGGCCTTGATGCTGGCCTGTTTCCTGGCCGCGGCACTGCGCGGCGTGCGCGAGGGCGGGCAGGTGCAGCGCAGCTCCTCGCTGGGCTTCGTGGCCGGCTGGGGGCTGCTGGTCTGCTTCGCTGCTTTCACCGCGCTGCTGCGCGACCGGCTGGGCCTGCCGCAAGAGGTGGCGGCGGTGATCGCCATGCTGATCGGCGCGGTCGCGGCGGTCAGCGTGCAGCTGCGGATGCCGAAGCGGATCGGCTTCAGCGTGGCGCTGATCTGGGGGTTGATCGGCATTGCCGCCAGCACCGTCACCACCGATACCGCCATCGCCACGGTGACGGTGATCGCCATCGCCATCATCGCCGTGGCGCTGGTGCGGGTGACGACCTAGGCGCCTTTCGGCTTCTGCCGGTGCTTGTGCTTGGACAGCGCGCCGGACTGGCTGATCTTGCCGGCCTTGTCCTTGTAGGGGTTCTTGGTGCCCTGGTCGCGGAAGGTCAGCCGGATCGGCGTGCCGGGCATGTCGAAATCCTGCCGCAGCCCGTTGACCAGATAGCGCTGGTAGCTGTCGGGCAGCTTGTCGGTATGGGTCGCCATGACCACGAAGGCCGGCGGGCGGGTCTTGACCTGGGTGATATAGCGCAGCCGGATCCGGCGGCCGCCCGGCGCCGGGGGCGGATGCGCCTCGGTCATCGCGCCCAGCCACTGATTCAGCCGCGCGGTCGGGACGCGGCGGTTCCAGACCTCGTGCGCCTTCAGGATGGCGTTGTGCAGCCGGTCCAGCCCCTTGCCGGTCCGCGCCGAAACCGTGACCAGCGGCGCGCCCTTCAGCTGCGGCAAGAGCCGCTCGAAGGCCTCGCGCAGTTCCTTGAGCTTCTCGGGCTTGTCCTCCTCCAGGTCCCACTTGTTCGCGGCGACGACCACGGCGCGACCCTCGCTCTCGGCGAAATCGGCAATGCGCAGGTCCTGCTGCTCGAAGGGGATGCCCACGTCCAGAAGCACCACCACCACCTCGGCGAAGCGCACGGCGCGCAAGCCGTCGGCGACGGAAAGCTTTTCCACCTTGTCGGTGACGCGCGCCTTCTTGCGCATGCCCGCGGTGTCGAAGATGCGCACCGGCGTGCCCATGAAATCGGTGCTGACGCTGATCGAATCGCGGGTGATGCCGGCTTCGGGGCCGGTCAGCAGGCGGTCCTCGCCCAGGATCTTGTTGATGAGCGTCGATTTGCCGGCATTCGGCCGGCCGATCACCGCGATCTGCAGGGGCTTCGCGGCCGAGGGGCGCCAATCCTCGGCCTCCTCGTCGCCATCCTCGACGGCGACGTCGGTTTCCGGCGCCTGCTGGACGTTCTGCGCCTCGAACTGCTCGGCCAGCGGCACGAGGGCGCGATAAAGGTCGTCCATGCCCTCGCCATGCTCGGCCGAGATGCGCAGGGGCTCGCCCAGGCCAAGCGCATAGGCTTCCATCGCCCCCGCCTCGCCGGCGCGGCCCTCGGCCTTGTTGGCGGCCAGGATGACGTGTTTCGCCCGCTTGCGCAGGATATCGGCGAAATATTCGTCGGCCGCCGTGACGCCCACGCGGGCGTCGATCACGAACAGGCAGACATCGGCTTCGTCCACCGCGCGCTCGGTCAGGCGGCGCATGCGGCCCTGCAGGCTGTCGTCCTCGGCGATCTCCAGGCCCGCCGAATCGACGACGATGAAGCGCAGGTCGCCCAGCCGCCCAGCCCCCTCGCGCAGGTCGCGGGTCACGCCGGGCTGGTCGTCGACCAGGGCCAGGCGCTTGCCGACCAGGCGGTTGAACAGCGTGGACTTGCCGACATTGGGACGCCCGACAATGGCGAGGGTGAAGCTCATCTGTATGCGATCAACTGGCCGTCATGGGTGACGACGTAAAGGGTTTGGCCCGCCACGGCCGGCGCCGCTGCGGCGCCGCCCGGGATCTCGGCGGTGCCGATCAGCGCGCCCGAGGCGGGATCGAAGACGCGCAGATAGCCGTCCGAGCCGGCAAGGTAAAGCTTCGATCCCGCCAGAACCGGGCCGTAATGGTTCCAGACCTTGTCCTGCTTGCGCACGATCTGCCTGGTGAAATAGGGCAGCTTCTGCGCCCAGACCCGCGCGCCGTTGGCGGCGTCCAGCCGCAGCAGCTGGGCCTGGTCATTCACCAGGAAGACCGAGTTCCCGGCCGGGACCACCGGGCTCGAGGCGCCCTCGCGCGCCTCCCATTTCATCGCGCCGGTGGCCAGGTCGAAGGCCGCGACCCGGCCCGAGCTGGTGCCGGCATAGACCGTGCCGCCCGAGATCACCGGATCGCCGGTCACGTCGCGGAAATAGCCCACCGCGCGGCCCAGGCGCTGGCCGGCGACATTGGCGGTCCAGACCTGGCTGCCGCTGCTGCCGTCCACGCCCATCAGCTCGCCGGTGGCGAAGGGAAAGACCACGGTCGAGCCCGAGACCGCCGGTGCCGCGACCCCCATCACCCCGGCCATGCCGTCATTGCCGAAGACCCGCCACAGCACCTTGCCGTCATTGGCGCGCACCGCCCAGCCGGTCGCGTCGCGGCCCAGCACATAGACGACGCCGTCCTGCACCGTGGGCGCGCCGCTGATCGGCGCATCGACCTTTTGCCGCCAGATCACGCCGCCGGTGCGGGCGTCCAGCGCCACCAGCTCGCCATAGCCGGTGGTGGCGAAAACGCGGTTGCCCTCGAAGGCCAGGCCGCCACCCGAGACGCTGCGGTCGGATTCGCCCCCGGGCCGCAGGTCGCGGCTCCAGACCCGGCCGCCGCCGGTGGTGGTGGCGGTCACCGTGGACTGGCTGTCCAGGGCAAAGACCAGGCCCGCCGCGACGATCGGGGCGGCGGTGACGCGATGCCGGCGATCCGAAGGCTGGCCGATGCTCGCCGCCCAGATGCGGCCGGTGCCGGCGCCGATCGCCATGTTGCCCGCAAGATGGGCCGCGTTGCCGGCGCGCTGCGGCCAGTCGCTGTTGCCGCGCACCGGCGGCAGCGACAAGGCGGTGGTGGTCGGCGCCGCCGCGCCCTCGACCACGGGACCGTCGGGCGACAGCACCGCGCGCGGGTCCAGCCGTTCGCCGGGCAGGACGGTTTCGCGTTGCTGGCAGGCCGAAAGGGCGGTCAGCCCGGCCAAAGCGGCGATCAGGGGCAGCCTCGTCATCGCTCTCTCCTCTATCCGGGCCGGGCGCAAGGTCGGGACCCGGCCGCGGGCGCGGTTTCTTGTCTTGCCGGCGCTGCCGGGCTTCAGTTCGCGGTCGGGACCGGCATGGTCTGCGGGCCGGGGCCTTCGGCGCGGTCGGGCTCGGCGCCCAGGGTGATCATCATCTCGGAGAGACGGCGGCGCAAGGGTTCGGACAGCCCGTTCTTTTGCTGGATCTGGCCGATCAGCATCACCGCGTCCTCCTTGCGGCCGGCGCCGATCAGCGCCACGGCCTTCTGTTCCAGCGCCAGCAGTTCGAAGGGCGCGCCGGGCTTGGACAGCTCGGCCAGGATGCGGTCGCGCTCGGCCGCGTCCATGGCCGGGCCGGCGGCCATCACCGCCTTGAGCATGGCCAGGTCGTGCAGCACCGGATCGTCCTCGACGCCCGCGGCCGCGGCCTTGAGCCGCTCGGCCGCCTGCGGGTTCAGTCCGGCTTCGGCCTCGACCCCGGCGGCCAGCATCTCGGACAGCAGCTTGCGGCCGGCCGAGCCCTGCGGATCGACGGCGGACAGCGCCGCCACCCGATCCTCGGCTTCGCGCGCGGCCAGAACGGCGTCGCCCCAGCTCCGGGCCTCGGCCTCGGCCTGGTTGCGCGCATATTCGCGCCAGGCCGCGCCGCCGACGATGCCCAGGATCACCAGGACGGCGATCCAGCCATAGCGGCGGAACAATCCGAACAGCCGATCGCGGCGCAGATCCTCGGTGACCTCGTCGATGAAGCTGTCGTTCTGATTGGCCATGTCGCCCCCGGAAGTTCTTTGGCGCTGTTCTATACGCGGTTTCACCCGTTTGCCAATGGCGGGCCGCGCCGCGCCTGCCGGAAGGCCGAGGCGCTGTAGATCGCCAGCGCCGTCCAGATCATCGCGAAGGCGATCATGTGCCAACGGGTGAACGCCTCGCCGAACAGCAGCACCGCGCACAGGAATTGCAGCGTCGGGTTCAGGTAGAACATCAGCCCCAGCGTCGCCATGCCGACCCGGCGCGCGGCATAGCTGAACAGGATCAGCGGCACCGCCGTGATCACCCCCGAGGCCGCCAGCAGCAGCGACACGGGCAGATCGGCGCCGAAGCTCAGCGGTGCGGCCAGCGATGCCGGCAGCCACCCCAGCGCCTGCAGGGCCAGCCAGCCCAGCGCCAGCGGCGTCAGCAGCGCCACTTCGGCCGCCACCGACAGCACCGGGCCCAGCGGCAACGATTTCTTGAGCGCGCCGTAAAGCACGAAGGTCAGGGCCAGCCCCAGGCTGATCCAGGGCGCGACGCCCAGGCCCCAGGTCAGCAGCGCCACGGCAAGTCCGGCCAGCAGCACCGCCAGGGCCTGCGCCCGGCTCAGCGCCTCGCCAAAGACCAGGACGCCGGCGACCACCGCCATCAGCGGGAAGATGTAATAGCCCAGCGAGCTTTGCACGACATGGCCGGCCTGCACCGCCCAGATGAACAGCCCCCAGTTCAGCGACACGGTCAGCGCCGCCAGCACGATGCGGCCGACATGCGGCCCGGTCAGCGCCCCGCGCAGCTCGCGCAGCCGGCCCTGCACGGCCAGCACCGCCAGGAACAGCAGCAGCGACCACAGGGTGCGATGCGCCAGCACCTCGACCACCGGCACCCCGGACAGGGCGCGGTAGAAGATCGGCGACAGGCCCCAGGTCACGCAGACCCCGATCATCGCCCAGAAACCCTTGCCCCATTCGCTCATGCGCAGCCCCTTTCCGTCCGCACAGCCATGCGGCCGATTCGCGGCGGGGGCAAGGGGGGGCGAAGGGGCCGGCGGTCAGCGGCAGGGCAACGAAAAAGGCCCGCCGGGCGGGCGGGCCTTGATGCGGGCTTCCGGCGCGGATCAGAGGCGCGAAGCCACGTTTTCCCAGTTCACCAGGTTGTTCAGGAAATTCTCCAGGTATTTCGGCCGGGCGTTGCGGAAGTCGATGTAATAGCTGTGCTCCCACACGTCGCAGCCCAGAAGCGCGGTCTGGCCGAAGCAGAGCGGGTTCACGCCGTTCTCGGTCTTGGTGACCTTCAGGCTGCCGTCCTTGTCCTTGACCAGCCATGCCCAGCCCGAGCCGAACTGGCCGACGCCGGCCTCGGCGAATTTCTTCTTGAACTCGTCCACCGAACCGAAAGCCTCGGTCAGGGCCTTTTCCAGCTCGCCCGGGATGGCGCCGGGATTCGGGCCCATCATTTCCCAGAACTGCGCGTGGTTCCAGTGCTGGCTGGCATTGTTGAAGATGCCGTTCTGCGCCACCGCGCCCGACTGGTAGGTGCCCTTGACGATGTCCTCGAGGCTCTTGCCTTCCCACTCGGTGCCGGCCACCAGCTCGTTCAGCTTGTCGACATAGGCCTTGTGGTGCTTGTCGTGGTGGTATTCCAGCGTCTCCTTGGACATGCCGCCAGCGGCCAGCGCGTCGTGAGCATAGGGAAGATCGGGAAGCGTGAAGGCCATTTTCGATTTCCTTTCCAACGGTTTCGGATCGTGTTCTGGCACATGAGCCAGGCGGGGAAAAGCCCTGTCGGCCGCTAAACGCCTTCAACGCAGCGGCGGTTCCGGCCCTATCGGTCGCCGGGCGAGCCGCAGACGCCGGTCCCGGTCATGACGTTGTCATAGCCCTGCGCGACGGCGGTGATCGAGGCCGTGCCGTCGGCCTTGCGCACCGTCAGCCGGTAATCCAGCCGCTCGGTCCGCTGGCCCGCGGCATTGCTGACCCCGGCCAGCGCCCAGCCATAGCTGCGGCTGCGGCGGTCGTCGGCGGTGATCCTGGCCTCGATCGGGCGGCCCAGCAGGTTCTGCAGGATCGGGTCGAAGACCTCGATCCGGCCCTGGCGCGGGCCGGAGGTCTGGCGGGTCATCATGATGAACTCGGGCACCCAGCCGGTGCCGCTTTCGTCGAGGATCTGGCACATCATCACCACCGGCGGCTGCTGCGGTGCAAGATCCTGCTGCGCCCGCAGGCCGGGGCCCGGCAGCAGCAGGGCGATGAGCAGAAGGGCGGACGGGATCGGGGCGGGGCGCATGGAATCAACCGGATGGCTTTCACCTTCCATCCATACGCCGCCCCGCCGCCGCCACAAGCCCCGTTCGGGTCCGGAGCGCCCTAGCGCGGGTCCAACTGCGTGCCCGGCGCCGCGGCGCCGGTCAGGATGCCGCGCAGGTAATCGGCGACCGAGCGGAAGCCGATCAGCACATAGCCGCCCGGCTCGCGCCAGATGCCGCAGGCGACCTGGGCGGCGCGGGTGCGGCGCAGCCCGTCCTCGGGCATGGCCGCCAGGTCGGCCGGGCAGAGCTTCATCAGCACGTCCAGCGCCTTGGCGCCCTGGATGCGGAACACGGCGCGCATGTCGCTGACATCCAGCACCAGCGCGTGTTCGGTGGACAGCGCGTCCTGCAGCGCCGCCAGCGCCTCGGCCGCCTCGGCGCGCGGCAGGACCAGCAGCAGCTCGTCCGGCGACATCCAGCCGAGAGAGCGACTGCCGTCGCTGGTGATGCGGCCCCGTTCGGGCAGCGCCACCCCGACCGCCGCGGCGATGGCATCGCCCGCGCGCGCCAGGTCGGCGCGGATCTGGATCATGCCCCAATCCTGCACCTGAGAGATCTTCGCCAGTGCCTCAGCCATTCGCCCGGCTCCCTTCCTTGTCGTAGAAGACCGGATCGCAGATCCGCGCCTTGTAGCTTTCCTGACCCGCGACCGGGAATTCCAGCACCTCGCCCATGCGCTCGGGGCCGTTCAGCACCAGGCCCATGGCGATGGGCTTGCTGAGCGTCGGCGACATGTAGGTCGAGGTCACCCGGCCCTGGGTGTTGCGCTGGCCGTTCGGGTTCACGCCATCGGCCACCGCATAGACGCCGTCCGGCAGCACCCGGCCGTCGACGCTTTCCAGCCCCACCAGCTTCCAGCGCCGGGGATCGGTCATGTGGCTGCGCTCCTGCGCCCGCTTGCCGATATAGTCGGTCTTCTTCTTGCTGATCGCCCAGTTCAGGCCCAGATCCTGCGGGATCACCGTGCCGTCGGTCTCGTCGCCGATCATGATGAAGCCCTTTTCGGCGCGCATGACATGCATGGCCTCGGTGCCGTAGGGGGTGACGTTCAGGTCGCGCCCGGCCTCGTGCAGCTTTTCCCACAGTTCAAGGCCGCGGTTGGCGGGCACCGCCACCTCGAAGGACAGCTCGCCCGAGAAGCTGATGCGATAGACGCGGGCGGGGATGCCGGCGATCTCGCCCTCGGCCCAGCCCATGAAGGGCAGCGCCTCGGGCGACAGGTCGATCTGGCCGCCCAGCCGCTCCAGGAGCACGCGGGCCTTGGGGCCGACCACGGCGACCTGCGCCCATTGCTCGGTGACGTTGGCGGTCCAGACCTTCCAGTCCCACCATTCGCATTGCAGCCAGTCTTCCATGTGGCCGTGCATGCGCTCGGCGCCGCCGGTGGTGGTGTGCACCAGCCAGGTGTCCTCGCTGAGCCGCGCGGCGACGCCGTCGTCGCTCAGGAAGCCGTTCTCGTTGCAGATCAGGCCATAGCGGCACTTGCCCACCGGCAGCGTGGACATCATGCCGGTATACATCATGTCGAGGAACCGGCCCGCATCCGGGCCCTTGACGATGATCTTGCCCAGCGTCGAGGCGTCGAGCGTGCCGACCGAGGCCCGCACCGCCCGGATCTCGCGCGCCACCGCGTCGGCATGGCTTTCGCCCGCCTTCGGGTAGCAATAGGGGCGGCGCCAGTGGCCGACCGGCTCGAAGAAGGCGCCGTGGCTTTCGTGCCAGCCATGCATGGGGGTCTTGCGCAAGGGCTGGAAGATCTCGCCCCGCGCCTCGCCGGCGATGGTGCCCAGCGTCAGCGGCGTATAGGGCGGGCGGAAGGTCGTGGTGCCGGTGGCCGGAATCGGCTGGTTCAGCGCATTGGACAGCACGGCAAGGCCGTTGATGTTGCTGACCTTGCCCTGGTCGGTCGCCATGCCAAGGGTCGTGTAGCGCTTGGTATGCTCGACGCTGTGATAGCCTTCCTGCGCGGCCAGCTCGACATCCGAGACCTTCACGTCGTTCTGGAAGTCCAGCCACATCTTGAACTTCATCTTGCGCGTGGCGTGGGCGGGCATGACCCAGACCGGCATGGTCGCGGATTCCGCCTGCGCGCCGGTCAGGGCCGGGACCAGCAGGTCGCCCGCCGCCGCGCCGACGCAGCTGGCCATCGCCTTGCCATCCGCGCCGGTCGGCGGGCGATTCGGATCGGGGGCGAACATCGCCTGCGCGTCGGACCAGTTCAGCTTGCCGCCGCAATGGCTCCACAGGTGCACGACCGGCGACCAGCCGCCGGACATGGCGACGCAATCGGCATCCACGGTTTCGGTCACCTGGCCCGAGCCGGAATGGGCGCAGATCTTGACCGCCTCGACCGCCTGGCCGCCCTTGATGCCGGCGATGGCGCTGCCGGTCAGGACGCGCACGCCGCGGGCGCGGACCGCCGCGGGCAGCGCGCCGCCGGCCGCGCTGCGGGCGTCGATCACCACCGGCACCTCCAGCCCCGCATCCAGCGCCACCAGCGCGGTGCGATAGGCGTCGTCATTGTTGGTGACGATGACGATGCGGCGGCCGGGGGCGACGCCGTAATTGTCGATATAATCGCGCACGGCCGAGGCCAGGATCACGCCCGGCACATCGTTGCCGGCAAAGCTCAGCGGCCGTTCCAGCGCCCCCGAGGCGACGACGACATGGCCGGCGCGGATGCGCCACAGGCGCTGGCGCGGGATGCCCGCGTTCGGGTCGTGATCGGCCAGCGATTCCCGCACCAGGAGATAGCCGTGGTCGTAAAGCCCGGTCGCCTGGGTCGAGCGGCGCAGGGTGACGTTGGCCATGCCCCGCAGTTCCGCCAGAAGCGCATCGACGCGGGCCTGGCCATCGGCATGGTCGGTGGGGGTGCGGCCGCCGAAATGCGGCGTCTGCTCGACCAGCCAGACCGACTTGCCGTCGCGGGCCGCGTCACGGGCGGCAGTCAGGCCGGCGATGCCGCCGCCGACCACCACCACATCCACATGGGCATAGGCCTGTTCGTACCTGTCCGGATCGGCCTCGGTCGGGGCCTTGCCCAGGCCGGCCGAGCGGCGGATGATCGGCTCGAACACATGCTTCCAGAACGGGCGCGGATGCATGAAGGTCTTGTAATAGAAACCCGCCGGGAAGAAGCGATACAGCCAGTTGTTCACCGCGCCGATATCGGCGTTCAGGCTGGGCCAGCAGTTCTGCGGCGTGGTGACCATGCCGCCGACCAGGGGCGTGGTGGTGGCGCGCTGGTTCGGCTCGAACCGGCCGCCCTGGCCCAGGCCCAGCAGCGCGTTCGGCTCCTCGGCGCCCGAGGCGATGGGCCCGCGCGGCCGGTGATACTTGAAGCTGCGACCCATCATCAGTTGACCGTTCGCCAGCAGGGCCGAGGCCAGGGTGTCACCCAGCAGGCCGCGCATCTGGCGGCCGTCGAAGCGGAAGGGCAGTTGATAGGCGCGGTCGATCAGGCGGCCGCCGCGCGGCAGGCGGAAGGGTCCGGTCTCGGTCATGCGTTCAGGCTTTCGGCGGAGGTGTCGGCAGTGGCTTCGGTCCAGTCGGGCTGCCAGTCGGGGCGATGCGCCCGAATGGCAGCGACGATCTCGGGCGTCGGATGCGGGGTCTGGGCGCTGTAGGTGCCAAAGACCTGCAGCGTGGCGGTGTCGCGCGCCGCCATGAACCACTTGCCGCAGCCATAGGCATGGCGCCAGCGTTCGAAATGCACGCCCTTGGGGTTCTTGCGGGCGAACAGATAGGCCTCGAATTCCTCGTCCGTCGAGCCGGGGCCGAAGCGCTTCAGATGCGCTTCGCCACCCGGCTGCAGCTCGGTTTCCTCGGCCGCAATGCCGCAATAGGGGCAGGTCAGGGTCAGCATCGGGTCACTCCTTCGGCGGCAGGTGGCGCACGCGGTCCCCGGCCCGGACGAGGGACCGGGCGCGCGGGGCGGGATCGGGAAACGGGAACGGGGCGGGATGGCCCGGAACGCCCGCCACGGGTCGGGCGGGCGGCAGCGCGGGGATCGGGCGGATTCCGGCGGCAGACTTCATGGCGCGGCGCGGCTGGCCGGTGTGGAGGCTGCGGTCGGCAAGGGAAACGGGGCTGCCGGGGGTGACTGCGGGCCGGACAGCGGACATGCCGGCGCGGCGCATCATCGCCGCAGGCCGGACATGGTCAAGAACCGAGGGGCAGAAGGCCCCCCGGCCCTTGGCAGGAAAGGCGCTTTGCGACGCCTGGACGGTCGCCTTAGTTGGCAGGCGCCGCGGGTTCGGCCGGAGCCGGAGTCGCAGGATCGGCCGGGGCCGGAGTTGCGGGCTCGGCGGGAGCAGTGGGTTCGACAGAGACGGCCCCGTCATCGGCGGGTGCCGGTTCGGTCGCCGCGGCTGGCGCGTCGGTCGACTCGGTCGCTGCGGGCTCGGTGCCCGAGGACACGAACCAGTAGATGACCACCAGCACGACGACGACGACGCCGGCGATGAGCCAGAGGTTGCTCTTGTTCTGTTCGGCCATGAAGAAAACTCCTTGGTCATGGTGACGTGCAACCTAATTCCGCAAGAGCAGCAAGAGTTTCCCATGGATTGCGCGAAATTTTCCGCCGCCCCCGCGGGATGGGCGGAAACCGGCCAATGGCGGCCGGGCGCCGGCAGGATCCCGCGCGCATTCCGCATCAGTGCGCCACCCCCGCGGCGACGCTCTCGTCGATGAAGCGGCCCTCGATGAAGCGGTTCATGCCGAAATCCCGGGCCAGCGGCCCCGGCTGGCCCTTGGCCAGCAGCTCGGCCATGGCCCAGCCCGAGCCGGGGATGGCCTTGAAGCCGCCGGTGCCCCAGCCGCAGTTGACGAAGATATTGCCGACCGGCGTGGTGGACAGGATCGGCGAGCGGTCGCCGGTCATGTCGACGATGCCGCCCCATTGCCGCAGCATCTTCAGCCGCGACAGCATTGGGAAGGTCTCGATCAGCGCGCGCACCGTCTCCTCGACATGGTGCCACGAGCCGCGCTGGGTGTAGTTGTTGAAGCCGTCGGTGCCGCCGCCGATCACCATCTCGCCCTTGTCGGATTGCGACAGGTAGCCGTGGACGGTGTTGGCCATGATGACCAGGTCGCAGCAGGGCTTGATCGGCTCGGAGACCAGCGCCTGCAGCGCCAGCGATTCGATGGGCAGGCGGAAGCCGGCCATCTCGGCCAGGACCGAGCTGTGGCCGGCCGCGATCAGCGCCAGCTTGTCGCATTCGATGCGGCCCTTGCCGGTGTTGACCGCGCGGACCTGGCCGTTCGCGGTCTCGATGCCGGTGACCTCGCAGTTCTGGATGATGTGCATGCCCATGGCCGAGCAGGCGCGGGCATAGCCCCAGGCCACGGCGTCGTGCCGCGCCGTGCCGCCGCGTTCCTGGTAAAGCCCGCCGAGGACCGGGTAGCGCGGCCCGTCGATATTGATGATTGGCAGCATGTCCTTGATGCGCTTGGGGCTGACCCATTCGGTCGCCACACCCTGCAGCTGGTTGGCATAGACGGTGCGCTTGTAGCCGCGCACCTCATGCTCGGTCTGGGCCAGCATCAGAAGGCCGCGCGGGCTGAACATGATGTTGTAGTTCAGCTCCTGCGACAGGTTCTCGTAAAGCTTCAGCGCCTTGTCGTAGATCGCCGCCGAAGGGTCCTGCAGGTAGTTCGAGCGGATGATGGTGGTGTTGCGCCCGGTATTGCCGCCGCCCAGCCAGCCCTTCTCGATGATGGCGACATCGGTGATGCCGAAATTCCTGCCCAGGTAATAGGCGGTGGCAAGGCCATGGCCGCCGGCGCCGACGATGACGACCTGGTATTTCTTCTTCGGCTCGGGACTGGCCCAGGCGCGTTTCCAGCCGGTATGCAGCCGCATTGCCTCCTTGGCGATGGCAAAGACCGAATAGCGGCCGGTGCTGGAACTTGCAGATGCGGGCATGGCGGGACCTCTTGCGACTCGACCCGTGCAGAGTGAAGCGGGGGCGGTTTTCGGGCAAGCCTGCTTGCGACGGCGTGATCGTCGAATTGCGTCAGGGTCGGGCGCAGATGTCCCGGGCCCGGACCGCGCATTTGTCGCATGGCTTTGACTTTTTCGCCGCGCCGAAACCGGCTATCACCGGCCCAGCCAAAAGGGGAAGCCGATGTTCTGGATGATCTGCGCCGCGCTGGCCGGGGTGGTGGCCATCGCCATCGCCGCGCCGCTTCTGCGCCGGCCGGGCGCGGGGGCCGAGCCCGCCGCCGCCTATGACCTGCGGGTCTATCGCGACCAGCTGCGTGAGGTCGGGCGCGATCTGGAACGCGGCCTGATCGATCCGGCCGATGCCGAGCGGCTGCGGGTCGAGATCGGCCGCAAGGTTCTGGCCGCCGACCGGGCGCTGCAGCGTGCCGGCAGCGGCAGCCGCCGCGGGCCGGGCGGCTGGGC
>NZ_JAEHFP010000089.1 GCF_016446475.1 Paracoccus binzhouensis
CCCGCGCGGCCGCAGCGCCCGCCGCCGCCTCGCCCACCCCGGCCCCTGCCCAGGCACCGCGCGCGCCCAGCTCGGCCGATGACGCCGCGCGCGAGGAGCGGGTCAGGATGACCCGCCTGCGCGCCACCATCGCCCGCCGGCTGAAGGACGCGCAGAACACCGCCGCGATGCTGACCACCTATAACGAGGTGGACATGAAGGGCATCATGGACCTGCGCAACACCTACAAGGATCAGTTCGAGAAGAAGCACAAGGTCAAGCTGGGCTTCATGTCCTTCTTCGTGAAGGCCTGCTGCCACGCGCTGAAGGAAGTGCCCGAGGTCAATGCCGAGATCGACGGCAGCGACGTGGTCTACAAGCATTTCGTCCACATAGGCGTCGCCGTCGGCACGCCCTCGGGCCTGGTGGTGCCGGTGGTGCGCGATGCCGACCAGAAGAGCTTCGCCCAGATCGAGAAGGAGATCGCCGAACTGGGCGCCCGCGCCCGCGACGGCAAGCTGACCATGGCCGAGATGCAGGGCGGCACCTTCACCATCTCGAATGGCGGCGTCTACGGCTCGCTGATGTCCTCGCCGATCCTGAACCCGCCGCAATCGGGCATCCTGGGCATGCACAAGATCCAGGACCGTCCGGTGGTGGTCGACGGCCAGATCGTCATCCGCCCGATGATGTATCTGGCGCTGAGCTACGACCACCGCATCGTGGACGGCAAGGGCGCCGTGACCTTCCTGGTCCGCGTCAAGGAGGCGCTGGAGGATCCCCGCCGCCTGCTGATGGATCTGTGATCGCCTTGGGGCGCGGCCCGGCCGCGCCCCGACCCGCCCGGGGCGCGCGCGCATCCCTGCCATCCGCGCATCCGCGCAACTCTTTCCGGCCGGTTTCCGTTGTCCCGCACGGGGCCGCCTTGCCGCTCATCCAGACGGGAAGCCGGGCCGCAACAGAGGATTGTCCCATGACCCAGCTGATCGCCCATTACACCGTCGCCGGCTATGCCGCCTTCAAGGCCGCCTTCGACGCCGATGCCGAGGATCGCGGCAACAACGGCTTGTCGCTGCTGCAGCTCTGGCGCGAGAACGACCAGAGCGCCTGGGCGCTTTTCCAGGTGGGCGACGCTGCGGCCGCCAGGGCCTATCTGGACGGCGCGGCGGGGGTGTTCAACAGCCAGGCCGGCGTTTCGGCCACCGCATTCCACTTCGTCGAGACCGCTTGATGGCCGCCGAGACCACCGCCCTGGCCCTGGCCGCACTGTTGCAGGCGGTGCAGATCGGCCTGGCCGGCGCCGCGATGAACCGCGACCTGGGCGCGGAATGGAATGCCGGACCGCGCGACCGGCAGCCGGAATTCTCGGTGCTGACCGGCCGGCTGCGCCGCGCGGTGAACAACCATTTCGAGGGGCTGGCCCTGTTCACCATCGCCGTGGTTCTGGTGGTGCTGTCCGATGCCGGCGGCCCGCTGACCGTGCTTTGCGCCTGGCTCTACCTGCTGGCGCGCATCCTCTATGTCCCCGCCTATGCCTTCGGCTGGTCGCCTTGGCGCTCGCTGATCTGGGCGGTCGGATTTGTCGCCACCCTGGTGATGATCGTCACCAGCCTGTTTACGTGAACCGCGCCGGCGCCAGCGGCCGGCCGATGCAAGGAGACCCGAATGTCCACCTATGACCTGATCGTGATCGGCGCCGGTCCCGGCGGCTATGTCTGCGCGATCCGCGCCGCCCAGCTGGGCCTGAAGGTCGCCTGCGCCGAGGGGCGCGAGACGCTGGGCGGCACCTGCCTGAACGTCGGCTGCATCCCCTCGAAGGCGCTCCTGCATGCCAGCCACATGCTGCACGAGACGCATGAGAACTTCGAGAAGATGGGCCTGGTCGGCGCCGCGCCCAAGGTCGACTGGCAGAAGATGCAGGGCTACAAGGCCGAGACGGTCGGCGGCAACACCAAGGGCATCGAGTTCCTGTTCAAGAAGAACAAGATCGACTGGCTGAAGGGCTGGGCCAGCATCGAGGCGCCCGGCAAGGTCAAGGTCGGCGACACCACCCACGAGACGAAGAACATCGTCATCGCCACCGGCTCGGAGCCGGCCAGCCTGAAGGGGGTCGAGGTCGACAATGCGGCCGGCGTGGTGGTCGATTCCACCGGGGCGCTGGCGCTGCCGAAGATCCCGAAAAGCATGGTGGTGATCGGCGCCGGCGTGATCGGGCTGGAGCTCGGCTCGGTCTATGCCCGGCTGGGCGCGCAGGTGACGGTGGTCGAATACCTGGACGCCATCACCCCCGGCATGGACGCCGAGGTGCAGAAGCAATTCCAGAAGATCCTGGCGAAGCAGGGGCTGAAATTCGTGCTCGGCGCCGCCGTGCAGGGCGCCAAGGTCGAGGGCGACAAGGCCAGGGTCAGCTACAAGCTGCGCAAGGACGACAGCGAACATGCCATCGAGGCCGAAACGGTGCTGGTCGCCACCGGCCGCCGGCCCTATGTGGCGGGGCTTGGCCTCGACAAGCTGGGCGTGGCGCTGACCGATCGCGGCTTCGTGCAGGTCGACAAGCATTGGCAGACCAATGTTCCCGGCATCTATGCCATCGGCGATGCGGTGCCCGGCCCGATGCTGGCCCACAAGGCCGAGGACGAGGGCATGGCGGTCGCCGAGGTCATCGCCGGCAAGCACGGCCATGTGAATTACGAGGTGATCCCCGGCGTGATCTACACCACGCCCGAGGTCGCCTCGGTCGGCCTGACCGAGGAAGCGGCGAAGGAAGGCGGCCGCAAGGTCAAGGTGGGCAAGTTCCCCTTCATGGGCAATGCCCGGGCCAAGGCGCTGTTCCAGGCCGACGGTTTCGTCAAGCTGATCGCCGATGCCGAGACCGACCGTGTGCTGGGCTGCCACATCATCGGCCCGAATGCCGGCGAGATGATCCACGAGGTCTGCGTGGCGATGGAATTCGGCGCTTCGGCCCAGGACATCGCCCTGACCTGCCACGCGCATCCGACCTGCTCGGAAGCGGTGCGCGAGGCGGCATTGGCCTGCGGCGACGGTGCCATCCACGCCTGATCCGGCCGGATCGGCGGATCGCCACCGAAACTGCCGCAACTCTACGGCGAAATTCCGCCGACAGGCCGTCCCGACCGGGGCGGCCCGTTCTTTTGAATTCCCCGACTCTCGCGGCTGTGGCTAATCCCTTGGTCAACGAAAACACGAGGGCAGCCATGAAATCCACGATCGGTCTGTTGGTGCTGAGCGGTGTGCTAGCCGTCGGCGCCTGCGGCGACAACCGGGTTGACCCCGACCGCCGCTATCTGGTCGAACCGCGCGCCTCGGCCGCCGAGACCGTGGGCCTGCATGCCAACGAGACCCCGGAGCTGCGGCGGCTCATCAACAAATACGCCGCCGAATACGATGTGCCGGTCGATCTGGTGCATCGGGTCATCATCCGCGAATCGCGCCATCGCCCCGGCGCCCGCAACGGCCCCTATTACGGGCTGATGCAGATCCTGCCGGCCACGGCGCGCGGCATGGGCTATCGCGGCAGCGCCGAGGGGCTGCTGGATGCCGAGACCAACCTGAAATACGGGGTCAAGTATCTGCGCGGCGCCTATATGGTCGCCGATGGCAACAAGGACGCCGCCGTCAAATGGTATGCCCGCGGCTATTACTACGAGGCCAAGAGGAAGGGCCTGCTGAAGGCCACAGGCCTGCGCTGATCACTTGGGACGGTGATGCCAGAGGGCGGCCCCGGGGCCGCCCTTCTGCATGTCAGAGCTTGCGGTTGTAGCGGATGAACGGCGATTTCGCCGCCACCCGGTCGTAAAGCATCCGCCCCGGATAGTTGTCCTCGGCCGTCAGCCAGTAGACCGCGGGCACGCCGGCCCGGTCGGCCTCGGCATAGACGGCCTCGATCAGCGCCCGCGCCACGCCGCGGCCGCGCGCCTCGGGGGCGGTGAACAGGTCCTGCAGGTAGCAGACCCCCTCGTCGCGCCAGAGGTTCGGGTGAAAGACGTAATGCGTCAGCCCCAGCAGCCGGCCGCCCTCGTCCCAGACCAGCCCGTGAAAGTCGCGCGCATCGCCCGAGACGAGCCGCGCGAAGGCCCTGTCGTAGAACGCCGCCGGGCGGTCGTGGAAGCCGTAGAAGGCCTGATAGCCCTCATAGAGCCCCTGCCATTGCTCGCGATCCTCCGGGCGCAGCTCGCGGATCATCGCTGGCGCCCTCAGCGTTGACGCCGGGCCATGAAGGCCAGCCGCTCGAACAGCGCCACGTCCTGCTCGTTCTTCAGCAGCGCGCCGTGCAGCTTGGGCAGCATCTCACCGGCCGGGCGCCGCAGGTCCTCGGGCGACAGGTCCTCGGCCAGGATCAGCTTCAGCCAGTCCAGAAGCTCGCTGGTCGAGGGCTTCTTCTTCAGCCCCTGCACCTCGCGCAGCTCCAGGAACTGGCTCAGCGCCTCGTCCAGGATGCGGCGCTTCAGGCCGGGATAATGCACCTCGACGATGCGCTTCAGCGTCTCGGCATCGGGAAAGCGGATATAGTGGAAGAAGCAGCGGCGCAGGAAGGCGTCCGGCAGCTCCTTCTCGTTGTTCGAGGTGATGATGACCACCGGCCGATGCCGGGCCACCACCGTCTCGCCGGTCTCGTAGACGTGGAACTCCATGCGGTCGAGTTCCTGGAGCAGGTCGTTCGGAAACTCGATATCGGCCTTGTCGATCTCGTCGATCAGCAGCACGACCTTGCCCGGCGCCTCGAAGGCCTGCCACAGCTTGCCCTTGCGGATGTAATTGCCGATGTCGTGAACGCGCGCCTCGCCCAACTGGCTGTCGCGCAGCCGCGACACGGCGTCGTATTCGTAAAGCCCCTGCTGCGCGCGGGTGGTCGATTTCACGTTCCATTCGACGATGGGCAGGCCCAGGCTTGCGGCGACCTGCCGCGCCAGCTCGGTCTTGCCGGTGCCGGGCTCGCCCTTGACCAGCAAGGGGCGTTCCAGCGTGATCGCCGCATTGACCGCCATGGCCAGATCCGGGGGCGCTACATAGGTTTCGGTCGAGGAAAACTGCATCCGCCTGTCCTTTGCGCAATCTGCGCGACCCTAGCCAGCAGCCGCCGGCTTCGCAAGCCGCGGACAAAACCTGACGGAATGGCCTAGTGACAATTGGCCTGCCATACTTTATGCGGGCGCCAAGGATCGGGCATCCAGTCGCCCGGCTCCCGGAGGAACGATGAAAGCCCAGACCTTTCTGCCCGAAGATTATCGCCCCGCCGAAGACGAACCTTTCATGAACGAGCGGCAACTCGAATATTTCCGCCGCAAGCTGATCGCATGGAAGCAGGAGCTGCTGGACCAGTCCGCCGAGACGCTGGAAGGTCTGCAGGACAGCGCCCGCAACGTGCCCGACCTGGCCGACCGCGCCTCCGAGGAAACCGACCGCTCGCTGGAGCTGCGCACCCGCGACCGCCAGCGCAAGCTGGTCGCCAAGATCGACGCCGCCCTGCGCCGCATCGAGACCGGCGAATACGGCTATTGCGAGATGACCGGCGAGCCGATCAGCCTCAAGCGGCTGGACGCGCGCCCCATCGCCACCATGACGCTGGAGGCGCAGGAGCGCCACGAGCGGCGCGAGCGCGTGCACCGCGACGACTAAGCCCGCGGCCGCCCCGGCGTCGCAACCCGAGGGAGCAAGCATGCCGGACGACAGCCTGAAACCCGTGATGATCCTGTTGCCCGACAGGTTCGCGGATTGGGAGACCCCGCTGATCTCGGGCATCGGCGGGGATTTCTACGGGCTGAGGGTCCGCCACGTCACGCCGGGCGGCGGCACGATCCGCTCGATGGGCGGGCTGACGGTGACCGGGCTCGAGGATGCGGTGCCGCGCGAGGACGAGGTGATCGTCCTTTGCGGCGGCGAAAGCTGGACGGGCGATGCGCCCCCGGACCTGGCCGAGATGCTGCGTGCGGCACATGGCCGCGGCCAGACCGTCGCCGGGATCTGCGCCGCCACGCTGGCGCTCGGCCGCGCCGGGCTGCTGGACGGGCGCGACCACACCTCGAACAGCCTGGATTTCCTGCGTCACTGGCTGCCCGGCTATAGCGCGGTCGGCCATTACCGCGACCTGCCGCATGCGGTGGCCGATGGCGGCATCATCACCGCCCCCGGCACCGCGCCCGTGACCTTCGCCGCCGAGGTGCTGCGCGCCGCCGGCCTGCCACAGGACAAGCTGGACGAATTCCTTGCCATCGCCAGCGCCGAGGTGCGACGCTGACCCGGCCCCCCGTCACCATCATCGGCGCCGGCATCGCCGGCCTGACCGCCGCCTGCGCACTGGCGCAGCGTGGCTTTGCCGTCACCGTGCTGGAACGCGCCGGCGCGCTGCGCGAGGTCGGCGCGGGGCTGCAGATCTCGCCCAACGCGGTGCGGGTGATCGAGGCGCTGGGGCTCTGGCCGCGCTTCCGGGAAATCTCGGCGCCGTCGCAGCGGGTCGAGCTGCGCGATTCCGCCGGCCGGCCGGTCGCGGTGCTGGACCTGGCCCGGCATCGCCCGCAGGACCGCTTCCGCCTTGTCCACCGCGCCCGGCTGGTCGCGCTGCTGGAACAGGCGGCCCGCGAGGCCGGCGCCCGGATCGAGCTTGGCCATGATGTGACCGCGCTGCCCGACGTGCCGCTGCTGATCGGCGCCGACGGGGTGAAAAGCCGCCTGCGCCCGGCGCTGAACGGCGCCGAGACACCCTTCTTCACCGGCCAGACCGCATGGCGGGCGCTGATCCCGGCCGAGTCCGATGCCGCCCCCGTGGCACAGGTCTTCATGGGACCGGGCCGGCACCTGGTCAGCTATCCGCTGGGCCAGGGCCAGCGCAATATCGTCGCCGTGGTCGAGCGCCCCGACTGGCACGAGGAAGGCTGGTCCATCTCCGGCGAGCCCTCGGAACTGCGCGCCGCCTTCGCGCGCTTCGGCGGCCCGGTGCCCGGCTGGCTGGAACGGGTCGAGCGGGTCGGCATCTGGGGCCTCTTCCGCCACCCGGTCGCCGCGCATTGGCAGGACGGCAGGCGGGCGCTGATCGGCGATGCGGCGCATCCGACCCTGCCCTTCATGGCCCAGGGCGCGGTCATGGCGATCGAGGATGCCTGGGTGCTGGCCGCCTGCCTCGATACCGGCCCGGATCAGGAAGCCGCGCTGGCGCGCTTCCAGTCCCTGCGCCAGCCGCGCTGCCAGCGCATCGTCGAGGCGGCGAATGCCAATGCCCGCAACTACCACCTGCGCGGCCCGACCCGCGCCGTCGCCCATGCCGGGCTGCGCGCCGTCTCGCGCCTCGCCCCGGCCCGGCTGATCGAGCGTTTCGCCTGGCTCTACGACTACGACCCGACGGCGGTCTAGGAAAGCAGCCGCCCGGCTTCTTTGCTCCTCAAATACCCATGCGACCGCGCCAGCGTTACCGCCGCTTGGGTATTTGAGGAGCAAAGAAGACGCCAGCCGCCACCGGCGCGACCTCTCGGAGAGTCAGGCCGCCCGCTCGACCGCCGCGACGATGTTCTCGACCACCTCGCGCAGCACCGTCTCGTCCTCGGCCTCGGCCATGACGCGGATCAGCGGCTCGGTGCCGGACTTGCGGATCAGCACCCGGCCGCAGCCGTCCAGCCGCGCCTCGGCCCGGGCGATCTCGGCCTTGACGGCGTCGACCGACAGCGGATCGGCCCCGGCTGCATAGCGCACGTTCTTCAGCAGCTGCGGCACCGGCTCGAACTGCGCCACCAGCTCCGAGGCCGGCCGGCCGGCATCCGCCAGCGCCGCCAGGAATTGCAGGCTGGCGATCAGCCCGTCGCCGGTGGTGGCATAGTCGGTCATCACGATATGGCCCGACTGCTCGCCGCCCAGGTTGAAGCCCGCGCCGCGCATCCGCTCGACCACGTAGCGGTCGCCGACGGCGGTGCGCTCCAGCCGCAGGCCACGGCCCTGCAGGAACCGTTCGAGCCCCAGGTTCGACATCACCGTCGCCACCAGCGCGCCGCCGCGCAGCCGGCCCTGCGCCGCCCAGCGGTCGGCCAGCAGCGCCATGATCTGGTCGCCATCCGCCACCTGGCCCTTTTCGTCGACGATCATCACCCGGTCGGCATCGCCGTCCAGGCTGATGCCCATGTCGGCGCCATGCTCCAGCACCGCGCGGGCGCAGGCCTCGGGATGGGTCGAGCCCAGCCCGTCGTTGATGTTGTGGCCGTTCGGGGAAACCCCCAGCGGGACCACCTCGGCGCCCAGTTCCCACAGCACGTCCGGCGCGGCGCGATAGGCGGCACCGTTGGCGCAATCCACCACCACCTTCAGCCCCTCCAGCCGCTGGCCGGCCGGGAAGGTGGTCTTGGCATATTCGACATAGCGCCCGCGCCCGTCGTCGATGCGCTTGGCGCGGCCGATATTCTGCGGCTGCGCCGGGATGATCTCTCCGGCAACGATGGCCTCGATTTCGGCCTCGGCCTCGTCGGACAGCTTGAAGCCGTCGGGACCGAAGAACTTGATGCCGTTGTCATGCGCCGGGTTGTGGCTGGCCGAGATCATGATGCCCACATCCGCCCGCATCGAGCGGGTCAGGTAGCCCACCGCCGGCGTCGGCACCGGGCCCAGCAGCAGCACGTTCATGCCGGTCGAGGTCAGCCCGGCGGTCAGCGCGTTCTCCAGCATGTAGCCCGAGAGGCGGGTGTCCTTGCCGATGACCACGCGGTGATGATCCTCGCCCTTGCGGCGGAAATAGCGGCCGGCGGCGGCGCCCAGGCGCAGCGCCATCTCGGCCGTCATCGGATGGGTGTTGGCGCGGCCCCTGACGCCGTCGGTGCCGAAAAGTTTCCTGCTCATCTTGCCCCGCTCAACTCGTTTCCATGGTCACGGCCCGCCAGAGGGCGAGGCCCTGCCGTGTTTCCGCCACGTCGTGGACGCGGTGGATCTGTATGCCCTGCGCGACCCCGGCCAGCGTCACCGCCAGCGTGCCCGCCACCCGGCTCGCCGGATGCTCGGCCCCGCCGAGGCTGCCGATGAACCGCTTGCGCGACACCCCCAGCAGCACGGCGCAGCCCAGCCCGTGATAAAGCGAGATCCGCCGCAGGATGGCCAGATTATGCGCCTGCGTCTTGCCGAAACCAATGCCGGGGTCGATCACGATCCCGTCGCGCGGGATGCCCGCCGCCTCGGCCAGGGCGATGCGCTCGGCCAGGGCGTCGTAGACGTCCAGCAGCACGTCGCCATAGGTCGGGTTGTCCTGCATCGTCTCGGGGATGCCCTGGGCGTGCATCAGGCAGACCGGCACGCCCGCCGCAGCCACCGTCCCCGCCATGGCCGGGTCGAAGTCGAAGCCCGAGACATCGTTGACCAGTCCCGCCCCGGCCGCGATGGCGGCCTGCGCCACCCCGGCCTTGCGGGTGTCGATCGACACCGCCGCCAATGCGCGGCCCGCGGCGATGGCGGGAATCACGCGGGCGATCTCCTCGGCCACCGGCACCTCGCGCGCCCCGGGCCGGGTCGATTCGCCGCCGATGTCGAGGATGTCAGCCCCCTGCCCGGCCAGCAGCCGCGCCTGCGCCGCCCCGTCATAGGCCCCGCCATCCGAGAAGCTGTCGGGCGTGGCGTTGACGATGCCCATGATCCGCGGCCGGTCCAGCGACAAGCCCAGCAGCGGCGCGCGGGGCGCGGTCAGCGCCGCCAGCACCGGCTCGGGGGCGCTGTCCACCACGCGCGGCGCCTGCCCGCGGCGCAGAAGCTCGAATTGCGAGAAGCGCACCCAGCCGCCGGCCAGCTGCCAGCGGCCCGTCTCGCAAGGGATGGGGCGGAAATAATCGCTCATGCCTTCGGTCTCTACGCCGGCCGGCGGCCGATTCAAGCGCGAAGATCAGATGCGCCCGGTCGGAATGCGAAAACCCGCCGGCAGCAGCGGCTCGGCCACGCCCGGCGGCAGCGCCCAGTCGAGGCGGCTTGCCCCCAGCCGCTCGGCCAGCCACGGCGCCAGCGCCTGCGGATCGGCGGCAAGGCCGGCCACGTCGCGCACCATGCGGGCGGGCGCCCAGACCACGGCGCGGCCCTCGCTCGCCGCCCAGTCCAGTTCGGTGCGGCTGTCGGCGACGGTCAGGCCCAGATGGCCGGCCAGCGCCCAGGCGGCCTGGTCCAGCGCCAGCAGTGCGATCTCGCGCGCATTGCCGCCCTGCGGCAGGGGCAGGCCCGGCGCGTCGGGGACCAGCGCCACCGCGCCCTCGGGCAGCGCCAGGTCGCGACCGTGGAAGATTACCCGGATCGGTGCGGCGATGTCGTCGGCCTCGACCCGCGCCTGGCAGCGCACCAGCGTCACCCCCAGCGCGCCGGGAATGCGGTCCAGCTTCTCGACCGTGACCGAGACCTGCGCGGCGCGCGGATGCGCCAGGATCTGCGCGGCGATCTTCTCGGCCAGGGTTTCGAGCAGGTCGTAGCGGCGATCCGCCAGCCCGGCCGCCACCGCGCCGGTCAGGATGTCGTAGGAAAGGATGCGGTCCACCTCGTCATTGACGCCGACGACATGGGTCGCCAGTTCGACGTCGATGTTGAAGCGCAGCCGCTGCGGATGGCCCCGCTCGGTCTGGAACGCCCCGATCTCGGCCGAGACGATGTAGTCGCGCAGGTGGATGCGGTCTGGCTGGTCCATGCCGCCCGTGTTTTCAGGAAAACGGCCCCGCCGCAAGGGACAGGGCCGCGAATTGCGCGGAAGGAATGCGTCAGCCTGCGACCCTAGTTCGAGGCCAGCCGGCGATCCGAGCGATAGAAGGTATGGCTGCCGATGCGGATCGTGCGCTCGAAGCGCTTGGACCAGGACGGCCTGACGCCACGGGCGTGGAAATAGGTCGCTCCGTTGGTCAGCGTGCGCGGCGCCCCGGCCAGGGCGGCCATGGCCACCTTTTGCACCCGGGCGAAGGTGCCCTTCTCGCGGATGCGGGCGTTCTTGTTATAGGTGAACTGGCCGCGCTGGTTGACCACGCCGCAGACCGTCTTGGGAAAGCGCGGATGGTCGACGCGGTTCAGGATGACCTCGGCCACGGCGCGCTGGCCGTCCACGCCCTCGCCGCGGGCCTCGAAATAGAGCGCCTCGGACAGGCATTGCAGATCGCGCTGGCTGATCTGGTGCAGGCCGGTGGCGGTGCGGACGATCTTGATGTCCTTCCGGGCTTCCTGGGCAGCCTGGTGCTGGGCGTCAGCCAGGGCGGGAACGGCGGCGAAAGACGAGAGTGCGACGGCAACACACACGGAAACGCGCGCCAGCCATGACTTGTTGAACGACATGTTGGTCCTGTTTTCGGTCCGGGGAGCAGACCCGGTCAGTTTCGTCGGGGGAGACCCGTTCTGGGCCGTGAACTGACCGTTAAAGGCCCGAAACCACGAAGACCGATCCAGCCCACATGCGCGTGAGAGGCCGGATTCGATTGAATTTGCTTGATTTTGGCGGAAACCCGCCGATGGGGAAAACCTCAACGGGCGAATTCCGGCCAAAACCGGCTGGTCCTAGGACCTGGTGCCGGACCCCGATTCCGCCTCTTCGCGCGCCATGAGAATCGATTCCTGCGCCGCAGCAAGCCGCGCCACCGGCACCCGGAAGGGCGAGCACGAGACATAGTTCACCCCCGCCCGCAGGCAGAAGGCGATCGATTCGGGATTGCCGCCATGCTCGCCGCAGACCGCGATGGTGATGCCCGGCTTGTGGCTGCGGGCGCGGTCGGCGCCGATGGCGACCAACTCGCCCACCCCGTCCTGGTCCAGGATGTGGAACGGATCCTCGGCATAGACGCCCTGGTTGACGTAGATACCCATGAAGCGGCCGGCATCGTCGCGCGACAGCCCATAGGTCATCTGCGTCAAGTCGTTGGTTCCGAAGGACAAGAAGGCCGAATGCTCGGCGATGTCGCCGGCGCGCAGCGCGGCGCGCGGCGTTTCGACCATGACGCCCAGGCGATAGGTGAAATCCTTGCGGGTCTCGTTGCGGACGGCGGCGGCCACGGCATCGATGCGGGTCTTGACCAGCTCGACCTCGCGCCGGGCGCTGACCAGCGGGATCATGATCTCGGGCACCACCGGGTCGCCGTTATGGCTGGCCTCGATGGTGGCCTCGAAGATGGCGCGGGCCTGCATGTCATAGATCTCGGGGACGGTGATGCCCAGCCGCACGCCGCGCATGCCCAGCATCGGGTTGAATTCCGACAGCGCCTCGACCCGGCGGGTCACGTCCGACAAGGGCAGGTCCAGCGATTCGGCAAGTTCCCGCATCCCCTCGCGGTCATGTGGCAAAAATTCGTGCAGCGGGGGGTCGAAGAGGCGAATGGTGACCGGCAGGCCGGCCATGATCTCGAACAGCGCGGCGAAATCGCTGCGCTGCATGGGCAGCAGGCGTTCCAGCGACAGGCGGCGGTCCTCGGGCTGGCCGGCGAAGATCATCTCGCGCATGGCGGGCAGCCGCTCGTCGTCGAAGAACATGTGCTCGGTGCGGCAAAGCCCGATGCCCTGGGCGTTGAACATGCGGGCGGTGCGGGCGTCCTCGGGCGTGTCGGCATTGGCGCGCACCTTGATGCGGCAATGCGCGTCGGCCCATTCCAGAAGCTGGGTGAAGCTTTCGTCCAGCGCCGGCTCCAGCATCTCGGCGGCGCCGGCCAGCACCTCGCCCGAGGTGCCGTCGATGGTGATCTCCTCGCCCTCGCGGAAGATGCGGCCGCCGACCAGCATGGTGCGGGCGCGCGGGTCGATCGAGATGCCGCTGGCGCCGACGATGCAGGGCAGGCCGATGCCGCGGGCGATCACCGCCGCGTGGCTGGTCATGCCGCCGCGCTCGGTCAGCACGGCAACGGCGGCGTGCATGCCGCGGATGTCCTCGGGCACCGTCTCGCGCCGCACCAGCACGCAGCGCTCGCCGCGCGCCTCGGCGGCCTGAGCGGCGGCGGCGGTGAAGACGATGCGGCCGGTCGCCGCACCGGGGCTGGCATTGATGCCGCGGGCGATAATGTCGCGGGGGGCGCGCGGATCGACCTGGTGGTGCAACAGGTCCGACAGCGCCCGCGGCTCGACCCGCATCACCGCCTCTTCCGCCGGGATGATGCCGTCGCGGGCCAGCGCCACGGCGATGCGGACGCTGGCGCGCGAGCTGCGGCTGACCCGGACCGCGTCGATGATCGCCAGCCGGCTGTCCGAAACGACGAATTCGATCTGCATCTCCTCGCGCAGCCTTTCGCGCGCGGCGACACCGAAGCGGACTAGGTCGGCGAAGACCTCGGGCGCGGCCTCTTCCAGCGAGGGGCCGCGCGGGTCGCGGGTCAGGTACAGCGTCTCGGCCCCCTCGCCCTTCGCACGGCCCTGGCTCTGGCCGCGGAAGCGGCCGGTGATGCGCGGCACGCCGGTCACGCTGTCGACGAACTGGATGGTGCCCGAGCCGGTGACGCCCGGCCCGATGGCCAGCGCCATGTCCTGCACCACCAGCCCCAGCGGCGCGATGGCGGGCGCGCCCTTGGCCTGGCGCAGGAGCCGGGCGGTCGGCCCGTCCCAGGCCCGCGCCATGGAGCGCAGCACCTCGGCCAGCTGCCGGGCCGGATCCTGGGGGAATTCCTCGTCGGTCTCGTCCTCATAGGCGCGCAGCGCCGCCTCGAGCCCGCCCTCGCTGTCCGAGAACATGTCGGGGTCGAGCCGGGCGACATGGATGGCATAGGATTGCACGAAGCCCAGATAGATGGCGTCGGCCGCCGCCTTGCCGCGGCTTTCCACCAGCCGGGCGTGGCAGTCGTGGTTGATGCCCACGTTCAGCACCGTGCCCGGCCCGCCCCAGGCCGGGTTCATCGCCGAGGGCCGCACGCTGACCAGCCCGTCGGCGCGCTCGATGATGGCGGCGAGGCGGGCGCGGTCGGGCATCTGCCCGGCGGCGATGGCGCGCACCGCCTCGGCCGACAGCGCGAAGCTGGTGGGGACCGGCAGCTCCATGCGGATCAGGCGCTGCAGGCATTTCGCGCGCCAGCCGTGGCGTGCGGTCTGGATCCCCGCCGAGGGGGTGATTTCGACGATGGCTCCGGGATCTGTCAGCGCGGTCATGGTGCCGTCACATTAGGCATGGCCGGCGCATTGCTGCAAGTGCGAAGAGCGGGCGGCAGGGGGCGCTGCCCCCGCGTCTCCTGCGCCGCGGCCGGGGCGCCGGAGGCGCTCCCCCGGAGTATTTTCGGAACGGTGAAGGGGCGGGGCCGCCCCCCGCCAGGCGCGGGGTCAGCCCTCGATGCGGCCGAAATCCGCGATCAGCCGGCCGGCCTCGCGGATGCGCGAGAGCAGGTTCAGCCGGTTGCGGCGGGTGATCTGGTTGTCGGTATTGATCTGCACCGCCTCGAAGAAGGCGTCGATGGGCGCGCGCAGGCTGGCGATGCCCTGGGTCGCGGCCTGGAAATCCTCGAGCCGCACGGCCTCGCGGATCGCCGGCTCGGCCTTGTCGAGGGCGGCGAAAAGGGCGCGTTCCTCGTCGGTCTCGGCGAATTTCGGGTCGGCACCGAAGCTGTATTCGACGCCGTCCTTCTCCTCGGCCTGGGCGAGGATGTTGCCGGCGCGCTTGAGGCCCTGCAGCAGGTTGGTGCCGTCCTCGGTCTTCAAGACGTCGTTCAGCGCGGTGGCGCGGTTGACGAGCAGCACGAGGTCATCGTTGCCGGGCATGGCGAGGACGGCGTCGATGATGTCGTGGCGGATGCCGTGGTCGCGCAGGTAGACTTTGAGGCGGTCGTGGAAGAAGGCGAGGAGGTCGGTGGCGGCTTTATGAGAATCTTCTTGGATCTGCGTCAGCTTTGATGAGCCATCTTCGACGCGGCTCGACCATTCGGCAACGAGTTGGTCGATGGTGACGCTGTTCACATCGGCTTTCTTGGCGCGATCCAGCAGGTCAACGACCGGGTTGATTGTTTCTCCAAACTGGGCGGGGGCGCGAAGAAGCCAGATATACGGCGCAAAAAGCTTGAGAAGCGACGCCCGCACCCCGTTCACCAGCACCAGCCGGATCACCCCCAGTGCGGCGCGGCGGAGCGCGAAGGGGTCTTTCGAGCCGGTCGGCTTCTCGTCGATCGCCCAGAACCCCGTCAACGTGTCCAGCTTGTCGGCCAGCGCCACCGCCACCGAAACCGGCGCCGTGGGCACGGCATCGGATGGCCCCAGCGGCGAGTAGTGGTCGCGGGCGGCGTCGGCGACCTCGGCGGGCTTGCCGGCCTCGAGCGCATAATAGCGGCCCATGCTGCCTTGCAGCTCGGGGAACTCGCCGACCATGGCGGAACGCAGGTCGAGTTTCGCGATCCGGGCGGCGTCCTCGGCCTGGTCCGGGTCGGCGCCGACTAGCGGCGCGATCTCGCGCGCCAGCGCGGCGATGCGCTGAACCCGATCCGCCTGCGAGCCGAGCTTGCTCTGGAACGTGACGTGCGCCAGCCCCTCGGCCCAGTCACCCATGCCCGCGCGCGCCTCGCGCAGGTCGTTCTCCCAGAAGAAGGCCGCGTCCGAGAGGCGCGCCGCCAGCACGCGCTGGTTGCCCTTGAGGATCGTCTCGCCATGGTCCGGGGTCTCGATATTCGCCACGGTGACGAAGCCCTCGATGCGGCCGGTCCTGGGATTGCGGGCCGAGAAGAACTTCTGGTGCTCCTTCATCGAGGTTTGCAGCACCTCGGGCGGCAGCGTCAGGAAGCGGTCCTCGATGGCGCCCATCAGGGGGACGGGCCATTCGACGAGGCCGGCGACCTCGGTCAAGAGCCCGTCGTCGGGCATGATCTCCCAGCCGCGGGCGAAGGCGAGGTTCGCGGCCTCTTGCCGGATCGCGGCCTCGCGCTCGGCGGGGTCCAGCATGACCTTGGCGCGGCGCAGCTTGGCGGCGTAATCGTCGAAGCCCGAGACGGCAAAGGCATCGGGGGCCATGAAGCGGTGGCCGCGGGTGCTGTTGCCGGCGGCGATGCCCTCGATTTCCAGCGGCACCACCGCGGCGCCGGATTCGTCCGAGAGCAGGCAGATGATGGAATGCAGCGGCCGGACCCAGCGCAGCGAGCCTGCGCCCCAGCGCATGGATTTCGGCCAGGGGAAGTTGCGGATGGTGGCTTCCAGCACCTCGGCCACGATCTCGGATGCCGGGCGGCCGGGCTTCTGGATCACGGCGAACCAGACCTGGCCCTTCTTGTCGTCACGCGCCTCCAGTTGCTCTTTTGTCAGGCCCGTCGAGCGCAGGAAGCCTTGCAGCGCCGCGTCGGGGGCGTCGGTGCGCGGGCCCTTGCGTTCCTCGCGCGTGGTCGGGCTGTGGGCGGTCAGGCCTTCGATGGTCAGGGTCAGGCGGCGCGGGGTCGAGAAGGCACCGGCCGAGGCATAGGTCAGCCCGGCTTCGACCAGGCCGTCGGTGACGAGTTTCTTCAGGTCCTCGCGGGCGCGGGCCTGCATCCGGGCCGGGATTTCTTCCGAAAAGAGTTCGATCAGCAAGTCGGGCATCAGTCGATGGTCCTTTTCTCTTCGGCTTCTTCGTTCAGTTGGCGCCATGCGTAGGCGCGCCCGTCGGGATAGACGGCGATGACATTGTCGATCTTGGGCACCACGTCGTGCTGCGCCAGATAGGCGGTGGCACGGCCGGCGGCCAGGTCCTCGGTCAGCGCGGCCGGGTCGAAGCAGCGAAACCAGCGCGGCGGGATCAGCGGCGTCGGCGCGGCATAGACCTGCGCGCCCTGGGCCGCCGCCGGGTCGGTGCTGAAGCAGGCGCGGTCGGCGAGCGGCGAGCTGACCGAATAGATGCCGCGATAGTCGCGGACCGGCAGCACCGGCCCGCCGGCCAGCGCGATGCTTTGCGGCGGGTCGGAGACCTCGCGGTAATAATGATAGACCTGCAGGTAATACATGCCAGCGCCGGCGACCAGCACCAGCAGGGCGAAGAAGATCGCGATGATCTTGCCGCTCACCGTCTCAGGCTCCGGCGGGGAAGGCGGGCAGCGGCTCGCCCGTAGCCGCGGACGTGGTCACGAACAGGTCGGCGCAGCGTTTCGCCAGCGCGCGGACGCGGCCGATATAGGCTTGGCGCTCGGTGACCGAGATCACGCCGCGCGCGTCCAGCAGGTTGAAGAGGTGGCTGGCCTTGATCGCCTGGTCATAGGCCGGATGCGCCATCGGGATGGTGCGGCCGGCGGCGTCGGTTTCCGGGGCCGAGAGGATGCGGTCGCATTCCGCCTCGGCATCCTTGAAGTGCTGCAGCAGCGTGTCGGTATCGGCCTGGTCGAAGTTCCAGCGCGAATATTCGCGCTCGGCCTGGCGGAAGACGTCGCCATAGCTCAGCGGGATCGGGCTTTCGGGGCGGTTGAAGGGCATGTCCATGACATGCTCGACCCCCAGCACATACATGGCCAGCCGTTCGAGCCCATAGGTCAGCTCGCCCGAGACCGGCTTGCAGTCGTGGCCGCCGACCTGCTGGAAATAGGTGAACTGGCTGACTTCCATGCCGTCGCACCAGACCTCCCAGCCCAGGCCCCAGGCGCCCAGCGTGGGGGATTCCCAGTCGTCCTCGACGAAGCGCACGTCGTGGACCATCGGGTCGAGGCCGATGGCCTTGAGGCTGCCCAGATACAGCTCCTGCAGGTTCGGGGGCGAGGGTTTGATGATGACCTGATACTGGTAGTAGTGCTGCAGCCGGTTCGGGTTCTCGCCATAGCGGCCATCGGTCGGGCGGCGCGAGGGCTGGACATAGGCCGCCGCCCAGGGCCGGGCGCCAAGCGAGCGCAGCGTCGTGGCTGGGTGGAAGGTGCCGGCGCCGACCTCCATGTCATAGGGTTGCAGCACCGCGCAGCCCTGTTCGGCCCAATAGGATTGCAGGCGCAGGATCACGTCCTGGAAGCAGACGGGTTTCGCCGTCTGATTGTCCTTTGGGCTGGTCATCGGGGCTTCCTTCGGCATAACTGGCAGGAAATGTCTGCCGCCTTCTAGGCAGAGGGCGGCGCAGGGTCAATGAGAGGGACATGCCCATGCGGCGCTTTGCATTCGTCATCGGTGCGGCTCTGCCGCTGGCGCTCGTCCCGGCCGCGCAGGCCGAGGACGTGGTGATCCGCATCGAGGCCAAGCGCGGCGCCGAGGCCGCCCGCGCCAGCGCCGAGGGCTGGGGCGCGCAATTTCCCGATGTCGTGACCTTCCCGCTGGCCGATGGCTGGGTGGGCATCGCGCTTGGCCCGATGCCGCGCGAGGAAGCCGCCCCCCGGCTGGAACAGCTGAAGCAGGAGCGTAAGGTGCCCGGCGACAGCTTCCTGGCCGCCGCGGCGGGCCGCGAGCTGACCCCGGTGGCCGGGACGGCGCCCACCGCGCCGGTGGCGCCCGGCACGCCCGAGACGCCCGGGGGGGCGACCGGCAATGCCTCGACCTTGCCGCAGGGCGCGGG
>NZ_JAEHFP010000009.1 GCF_016446475.1 Paracoccus binzhouensis
CCCTCGCAGCCGTCAACGCCATGATTTATATGCGAAATATCACGATTACGACAGCGAAATCAGCGACTTACTTGGAGAATGTGGGTTCAAAAGAAGAAAGGAACATCCAAGATTGCATGTTGATCATGGCCATTAGGCCATTCTTCCGAGACAGTGCGAGTGCCCTTTCCATGAACATTGCGAAAAGGTCTGCCTTGCTGTCAGGATAAGAAGCTTTCGCAAAGTCTTGAAGTTTTTCATTCATCCCTTTCCCGCCCATATACGGCGGGTTGGCCACCACCACATGGTTTTTCGGCGACAGCGCCTCGGCCATGCTCAGCACGACCAAAATACGTTCATACGCGGCAGGGGCCAGATCGTTAGGACCGAACAGTGCCTGCCATTTCTTGCGCATATCACCTGCGTCGCGCAGTTTCGGCACGATCAGCGAGCCGAAGTTCTTGGCCTGCTCGAACTGCCCCAGCGTTTCGCGCAGCTCATCGGTGAACAGATCCTTACCCACCACGGCGGCCACGTCCTGCATCTCGGGGTGCGTGAAGCTCACGTTCTGTAACACGCAGATGTCGGGCTTTGCCTCCATCCGCAGGAACCGCCGCCGCCCCAGCTTGGCCGCCGCCTTCATCGCCAGCGCAAAGGCCGCCAGCGCGCCCGCACGGTCGTCAATCTCCACACCGGTCAGGTTGTGCGTCAGGATCAGCGCAGGGATCTCTGTCGCGTCATAGCCCTCTTCCTCGTAGATGGCGTAGAGCAGGTCAAAGGCATAGGTCAGCATGTGCCCCGACCCGCAGGCCGGATCACAGATCTTGATCTCTTCGGGCTTGCCGATCTTCAGGAAGTCCGTCTCGGGCTCTTCCGGCGCGATGTAGTACTCCATCTTCTCGGCCAGCTTTGACCCCGGTCGGTTCAGCAGCCACAGTCGGCCCAGCGAGTTCTCGACCAGGTAGCCGACGATCCAGTGCGGGGTGAAGAGCTGCGTCGCGGCGGGGATATTGTCGGCCTCGATCTTCTTGTTCTTCTTGAGCGAGGCGAAGACTTGGTCTTTCTTTTCGGAGATGTAGAACTGATAGAGCCAGCCGATTATCTCAACGTCTTGGCAGGCATCCGGCGTCATAGCCTCACGTAGGTAGGCGAGGATAGAGGCATTGGACAGCAAGTCGGCGGGCAGCAGGAGCTCGGTGTAATCATCGATCCGCTCGAAAAGAAACGGCATGCTGGTCTGCCAGGAATTGCAGATGGCGACGAGAAGCAGCCGATACGCCTCGGCCTGAGGATCCTGGCTGGGGATCAGCCCCTCCAGCAGGTCACTGACCTTGCGGCGGGTCGCCTCGGGCACGAGCTGTTCGTTGATGTTTCCGGCCTTCGCATCCGCGAGGATCTCGGGCTGGAACTGCCCGGGCAAGGGAGAGACGACACGAACCGCGCTGATCTCGTTCACATCAAGGAATCGCAGGGCAGTGAAGCGATTGAACCAGATGTAGGCGACCCGCTCCACAACTTCTTCTTCGCCGTGCTGGGCAATGCTGGCCTCAAGCTTCTTGAAGGCAGCCGGATGTTCGCGCTGAGCGGCAGAGCCTTCAGCGGACACCGCCTCGAGTTTCGCGGCGACCTGTTCAATGAGCGCGCGCCGCGCGAACTGAGCAAACTTCTTGAGTTTCGTGGTGTCCATCAGGCCGCCCCCTCGCTAATTCGGCGTAGTGACTGCTCTCCGAATTGTCTTTTCCATTGTTCAAAATTCAGGATGATGCAGCTCGCGGCGCAATCGTCCGCCCAGTCCGCATGCCTGATCGGAATGGCCTTCCGCAGTTCATCTTGTTTTGCAAGCAGCAAAGCATTGTCTAGGTTCTGCATTGAGAGCAGGACAAGATAGAGGACTTTACGGTCATTCTTGCCCTGCGCTGATCGGAAGAAAAGGGTATCCCGAAATTTGCCCGCGAGGCTTTGAACCAGCTTTCCGGAGTTCAATTTGGTGACAAAAGCAGCAGGGTTTTCAGCCCCGGGAATGTCAGGGTCCTTGATCTCAACGAACAGGTAATGCGCCTCGTATTCTGCGATGAAATCGACGCGCTGGACCGTACTGCTTGCATGGTAATCGCTGTCATCGAAATGGATTACTACTTGTGCCTCGGGAAAAGAGAGCTCCAGGTCGAATTCCTGCACCGTCGTCATAACTCAATACCCTTCAGCGACCGCTCAATTTCCGCCTCGTAAAGTTCTCCGAAGGTCTTCGATATGCCCGTTGTCACAAGCTGTCCGTAGTCATCTGTCGAATAGACAGACATCCTTCCGTCTTCATCGCGCCTTTGCAGCACGTGATATCGGACATGGTCCTCCTTGCCTTTCTTGTCCATTAGCAGATCCAGCCACTTCAGAAGCACGTAGTCGTGGGTGGCGACAACAATTTGCTGACCATTTCGCGAAAGCTCCAAAAGGACTTCAACCACTTCCTTCATCAGCTTTGGGTTCAGGTTCGCTTCCGGCTCGTCCCAGAGAAGAACGCCGGTTTCTCCGGGATTTATTGACCCGTTGCTTAGTAACCGATGAAGGACGCCAATCTTCCGATATCCTTCGGCTGTCATTCCAGTTGGGAATGGCTGGCTATCGCTCGAAACAAAGCGGGTTTGTGTCGAATCTTGATATGCCCTCGCAGTTTGCGACTCGGACCGTGATGGATCAGCCTTCAGCTTCTCTTCATATCGCCCCGGCTCAAAATCGAAGCCGCCGCCGTCCTTCAAACGATACCTGCCTCCAACAAGACCAACCAGTTTGCGAATGACGGTAGACAGCCGTGGGTCCTCCATGGAGTCGGGTATCGCTTCGTCAGAGCCGGACTGCACAAGAAGTTCCGCCAAGTTTACATAGCCACCATCGAAAATCATCTCGACAGTAGCGCGATCATGTTTCGGGTGGCGAATGCCGTGAACCAAGGAAAGTACTTCCTTGGTCGGGATGTAGACAGGCTTGTCTGCAGGCTGAGGGTCAACAGCACCTGAGGTGAATTCCAAATATTGAGACCTCGCACTGAAAGCCACCTCTAAGGAGACCTCATCGCTGTTCACCAACCGTAGCCGTGTCGGTGATGAAGCTCCTTTAGAAGAAAGGGTTCCTACCCTGTTGTCTTCGGTTGAAAATATGCGCAGAAACTTTCCTGATGCAGAGGCTGCGAAACCCTCGTCTGCGCGATCAGGATATTTACGGTCCGCGATTAGCCCCAAACCATAGATGGCCTTCAGCAGATGGGTCTTTCCCGTCCCATTGGAACCGATAATGACATTGACTTTCGGGGACAGGGAAAGCTCCAACTGCTCGAACGCAGTGAAGTTCTCGAACTCGATCTTGGTCAACATCAGACGATCACCTTCTTGCCCGCGCGGATCTGCTCCAGCAGGGTCTTCTTCATTGCGTCGACATATTGTTCGACGTCCGCCTCTTCTGTCAGGTAGGGCTTGGCGAAGCCCACTTTGATTTCCGAAGCGTTGACATAGGTGGGCTGCGGGGCGGGGGCCGAGGTTTCGCCCATACCGGGGTTGGGCTGCGGCTGCGCGGCCGGTCGACTGAGCCGTTCGACCTCCGCCAGTATGCGCGGCAGCAGATCGAGCTTCGCACCGTTTGCCCTGTCGCGCAGGATCGGGATCATCTTGACGCTGTCGAGCCCGGCTTTGTGGCTGTCGATGTTACGCTTGATGTGCGCTTGGTCATTTGCTGAGAGTGCCTGAAACTCTGGCGTCTGCGCAACTTTGGCCGAACACTCATCGATGGCCGTGATCACGGCCTTGCGCTCCTCGAGCACGGTCAATTCCACGCGGTCCTTCAGTCCGTAAAGTTCCGTCTTGAGGGATTGAATGGCCGTGCCTCTGTAACAGGTAGGATCTGCCAGCGTGCGGGCCAAGGCCTCGCCCGCAACAGCATCGACGTAGGAAATATTCGCTTCCTGATCGCGCAAAAAATCGCGCGCATCGTCATAGATCTCGCGCTGTGCGCCGCCCATGAAACTGCGGACCTTGTCGAGCACGTCTTCCTTGGCGTCGAGCAAGTCGTCTTCCTGCGCAGCAGGTTCAGTTATGTACCATGTGGCGGGTTTGCCCGCCATAGCCGAGACTTTCGCCGCCAAAGGCTCAAGCGCTACGACAAACGGATACTGGGCTTTCTGGGCCAGCAGCTTTCCCAGTTCTTCCGACAGTGTCCGAGTGCTTTCCAGCCATTCCGCCCCAATCGTGCGGGCGTCGGTGCCGTCCGTGGGGAGATCAAACAGCTCTTTGTAGAGCTCCTTCGCCTTCCGAATTTGGGCGGAGGTGAACTCGGTCTGCGGAGTCAGAAGGACATTGGCCAAGGCATGGCTGTTATTGAGCGCCTTGGCGAGTTCGGCGCGCTCAAGCACCATGCTGTCCGAGCGAGCTTCGAGCTTCCCTTTACCGGATAGGCTGGCGGCGAGGCATAGAACTGCGGTGACAGGCCACCCATAAGGTTTACCGCCAAACCGTTCTGTAAGGTACTTGACGGAGACCTTCACGCCGATCCGGGCCTGAGACTGGACGTAGTTCAACACGTCCTGCTCGGCTTCGGTCAGACCTTCGCCGTTGTCGCCAAATAGCCCGCTTTCAGGCGTTGCGGCCTTCAGAATGTCGGCCTCGGAATAGGTCACCCCCCGCAACATCGGGAGGTTGACATAGACTTTGTCGACGAGGCCCTGGAAGCCTTTCACGATCCGCTCTTGTGGCTCTTCGCCGCCGATATCAAGCTCATCGCCGCGCACGAACATCCGCGCCTCTGCCATGAGCTTGCGCAAGCGCAGTTCGAGGTCCTTGTAGCGGCGGCTGTTCTGATCCCCCTTCTCCGCGACAATGCGGTCGCGCCCCGGCTGCTCTGAGCCTGCTCGGGCCTGCCGGATGAACTTGTCGGTTTGCTTGAAGAGCGTCAGATCACGAATGAATCGCACATCAGCTTGCAATACGACCGCTAGTTCCTCACGGCTCACATTCCGCATTCGCACAGCCTCGGGCGAGGCGACATCGTCGTTGAAAGGGCTGATCAGATTGATCGAGAGCTCATGCTCCCGGCCCAAGAGGTGATCGTCCAGTTTACGGCTGAAGCTGTATTCATTGCCGGTGGTCAGATGCTTGATCTTGCGATGGCGCAAGATCGTATCAAATGCCAGCGTCTCCATTTCCTTCGACAGCTCGGACGGGTCGACATCGAGCGCCTTGATCTCGGCCTCGACATCCTTCTCCTCGTTTGTCAGGAACTCATAGACCTCGCCATTGCGCTGGATAAGCGTGTTTCGTTCGAGGAAGGACAGCGCCTCCTCAATCTTGCGGCGTTGTTTGATCTGATCAGTATCGAACTCAGAGAGCAAAAGGACGCTGATGTTGCGCACCGTTGGCTTGAACTCCTTGACGTATTTGACAAGGAAGAGCGCTTTCAGCACCCGGATCGCAAATGGGTCGATGTCCTGGATTTCCTTTTCGGCAATCTGGATCGACTGTTGGACGGCAGACTTCAGGGCGGTGCGGATGCCCTCGAACATAAGATCGAACGTAGCAAGGTCGCCCACAGGCTGGTCCGCCATCTTTTTGGCGACCTCCTGGAACACACCCAGCATCGAGCGTTCGCCGACCGAGCTGTGCTTGCCCTCGAAAGCGTTGTGCTGAGACAGCGACGTGATTGCCATCTGGAACAGCATGTATTGGTAGGGCGGGAACGGGTAGCTTGAAACGAAGTGGGCGCGCCCATCAAAATTTTTCAGCTTTATTGACCCGTCCGTGAAATCGAAAAGGGTCTTGAGGTTGTTTTCTTCGCGATCATGCAGGTTGCCAAGCCTGACCTGACCTTCGTCGGTCTTGGATAATAGGCGACGCTGGATGACCTCTGCCACGTCGGCCGAGTTCAGCGGCATCTTCACGCCGAAGCGCGCCATAATCTTTGAGAAGTCCTGGGACTGGAATGCTTTACCGTCCCCGATGATGGCTTCCATGTCCTGTTGCGACGTGACGATGACCCAGGCCTGACCCTTGCATTTCGTATTCAGGCTTTCGGCGATGGTCTGCAGGTTCGTCATCAATTTGACGTTCTCGGCGATGTACTGGCCGACCTCGTCCACGTAGAAGTTCAACCGGAACTTTGGCCCCTGTTTGTCGATCCAGGCCTTCACCTTGATCGCAAAATCCTCGATTGAGACGCGCGTATCCGCCCGGTACTGGCCCAGAATATCCGCGGCATCCGCCGGGTCCCCGCCCGTGACCACGGCAAATGCGGTCGCAATGTTCTTCCGCTCAAGCGCTGCTTGCTCACGGCCTCGCTCCCAGGGTTTGCCTGCAGCGGTCTCATAAGCGTCCTTGAACGCAGCCAGCTGGCCGCGATCATCGAGGTCTCGTTCAAACTGCGCTATATGTGGCAGCTTTCCATAGTATCCGCAGGCTTCGTCGAAAACCTTCTGGAACACTGAGAGAAGCGCGTCGACGTCGGCTTTGGAAATGACGTCGGCCTTCTGGTCGATATTGAACAGGATCGATCTCGATGGCACGGAAACAGCCTTGCGCAGAGATCCTTGAAGCATGGGCTGATCGGCCAGCTTCTCTTCGAAGATGTCGAATGCCCGGACCCCATCCACTTCCCGGTTTTCCATGAGAAGGGCGAGCATCTTCAAGAGGTGCGACTTACCCGATCCGAAGAAGCCCGAGATCCAGACTCCATTGGCGGTGTCGTAGTTGTTATAGGCGTCGAGGAAGGTCTCAAGACGTTTTCCGATTTCATCGGTGATAACATACTCGTCGAGTTCGACGCGCAGGCTCGCCTCGTCGTCCGCTTTGATCACACCATCAATCGGGCGGTCGACAGGCTTTGCAAAAATGCTTCTCAGAGCGGTGGTCATCGGATCAGACCTCGTAGTTCAAAATGTTGAATGCACGGTAATACTTGTCGTCATGCAGCAGCCCGAAGAGATCAAGGGACCCTCCGGTTGCCGTGGAGTGCGTATAGCTGCCCGGGAAGAACAGGACGGTCGGCCTGTCCTTGGCCGTACTCTGGAGATTGTTGAGCACATTGTGCGAGCGGATATACGGATAGACCTCGCCCACACCGGAGAGAAAGATCACGTCATGCGGCTGAGCGGCGATGGCCGCACCAATCTTTGGGATCAGGTGCTCGTGGACATCAAGAACGCCCTGCAAGAGCTCGCGCAGCTCTGACTTCTCCATGTCAGGCTCTGCGGCAAGGATGTCTTCGAGGATGCCACGTTCCTCGAGAAGCCCAAGGGAGATATCGTAGAGGCTCAGGTCGAGCGCTGTCACGCCCGCATGCGCGATCCGCTCGATCAGGTCGCGTCGGTCCTCGATCATGGTGACGCCTTCTTCCGCCGGGAACGGGCAGATGAAAAATGGCACTTCGTTGCCGAGGCCTTGCTTGGTCAGGAACCGTTCGCTGGTGATGACCCGGTAGAGGTGCTCGGCGCGTTCCTTGCGTGACAACTGCGGGATCATGATGAGCCTCCCTCGATCGCAACGCTAGGGAACACCGCAAGATCGGTGGGGTCGGTCGCCTCGATTATCTGCCGCAACTGCTCCGAGAGATACGTCGATTGGATCCGGTTATCGCCAGAGATAACGCCAGCTTCCCGCATCATGCGGAATAGGATCTGCCGAAGCTTGTTGCGGGTGCTGTCGCTGATCGAGGCCAGCCCCTCATTCCAATCGGCTTTGGCATCAAAGAATATGTCGAAGCTCTCGAGCGGCAGGTCCAGCTGATAGGCGAGATACCGATCACAAATGACCTCAACAGCGAACTCACGCACGAACCTGTAAGCCCGACATGTGGCGATCCACAGTAGGTGCTGTTGTTCTTGTCGACCGGGCTCACTGACGAAAAACCGGATTTCGTCTTCGGTCAGCGTCATCAGGCGGTTGACGATTTCGCGGAGGGTGCGCCGGTTTGAAGCCGCCTTCGGCAAAGACGTCGCCCCCTCTTCGAGCGCGCGTGAAAGCGTTACTTTCCAATCTTCACCAGCTACGTGCAGTTCGGCGACGATCACGCTCTCGTTCAGAAACAGCCCCCCAGAGGTGAAGGACATTTTGTAGGGCTGGTGGTTTGCTCCGAAGTCTGCTTTCCGTGCTGCCATGGTCATCCAACGACCTCGTCTCGATTCAACAGCACGATCTGCTGGTCCTGCGGTTTTCGAGCGGCGGGGTCGGTATCAAGCCCCAGCCTCTTGAGCGCGTAGAACAACAGCGCGCGGCGGACTACGATCTGCGCGTGGCCCGCCTCCATGCCATAATCCATCTCTATCGCGCGGCGTTGGTTGTCGGAGAGGTCCGGATGCGGCCCAATCTCGAGCAAGACGTCTGTGTGCCAAGCGCCATCGGAGCTAGGGTCCGATGTAACAGGCCCTTGGTCCCCGACCTCCACGATGCGAGAGAGCAGGAAATCCTTGAAAACCTGGTCATTCTGGCAAAACGCGCGGGCATGCCAACGGAAGCCGTCAAAGGCAAGAGCATGGGGCTCGATCCAGCGCGCGCTTGGCTCAGGGCGCGACATCGACTGATAGGTCACCTGCAAGGCGGCCGGCAAACGGATCGCCGCGAGAACATCGCGCAGCGTTTCAGGTGCCACGCCTCGGGCAGGTGTCGGCGTTGCTCCAAAGCCCGGAAAGACGCTGATCCAGCTTTGCTCCGCGCTCACCAACCCCTGATCGACGGCCCGCAGCTGCGCGAAGTACTCCTCCGCATCGGGCTTGAGATATTTGGGCTTGAATTGTTTGCCGCGCAGGTAGGTGCGCAGGCTCTTGTCATAGACGAGGTTCCGCTTGGCCTGATCGATATAGGCGTTCAGGTCCAGCGATGCCTGCTGTGTTGAAACCCCGAACGCGTCCATCAAATCCCCTCGGTTTATCCGCCCCTGCCAGAACAGGCGAAACTCGATGAACTCATATCGACGTTCGACACCCCAGTTCAGCTGCTTGCCCTTCTTGCGAGTCACTTAGTGCCCTCATATATATGTCGCAAAGTTACACGCGTCCAGTTTTTAGATTGACTCACAAATCAGACCATATGACTCTTGAAGTGTCAGGAAGTCGATTCGTGACAAGCCCGTCGCGTTATTAGACGTATCACAAACTTGGGGGCTCGCCCCAGCATTACCCTCCCGCACCGCTCACTGGAAGGGAAAAGGAGCTTTTGCATGACGAAAATTCGTACGCTCACCGCATCCCTGTTGATCAGCACCTGCCTGACGGCAGGCGCCGTCGCACAAGAAAGCTCTCCGCTGGACGCAGAAATTGCAGCGATCGACAGCCAGATTTCCGAAGTCGATGCGACGATCTCCCGCTATGATGGGGGATTGATCCGTATGCTGGCCGAGAGCCGCCGCGAGGCTCTGCTTCTCTTGCGCACGGTCGTGGAGGCACGACAGGCGGCGGAAGCCGCTGGCGCGATGATCGAGGTCACCGTACCGGCGGTAGAGCCAGATCCAGAGCGCGCCGAGCAGCTTCTAGGAGAAATGGCCGCACAACAGAATCGTGTCGAGACCGCGGAGCGAGAAGCGGCCTCGGCAGGGGGATTGATTCAGGCGGTGGCCCTCAGCCGTGTGGAAACGGAAAAGCTCACGCTCGCTCAACTGCAAATGGCCTATCTGCAGGCCCGTTACGGCATCGCCTTCCCGGTGACACCGACCGGTACGAATTCAGCGCCGCCCATAACCGACCCAACTGCGCCCGCTGCCTTGATCCAAGGCGACGAGGTCGCTGAGACCGCACTACCTTGGGCCGACCCGGACCACCCGGACATCGACTACAGCCTCACGCCTTTCGAGCAGGCGCATAATGAAGGGGACCGGATCGCAGGCTGGTGGGTGATCAATGAAGAGCGTGCAGCAATCGACGACAGCCCGTCGGTGGTGGCCGTCAACTACTCTGCCTATGACGCGCGCAGCTTTGGGGGTCCTACAGCCCTACTCGCGCAATGCCGTGAGGGCGTGACGTCGGTGGTGTTTATCCAAGACGATTTCTTGATGAGTGCCATCCGACGGGATTCGTTCGACATCACCTACCGGATCGACAGCAATCCTGCGCAATCTACGCGCTGGAACGAGTTGACCAATAACAAGGGGGCCGGGCTCTTCGGCTCTGGCTCGGAGGGGTTCCTGCGCGGCCTTTACGATGCTGAAGCCTTCTTCATCCGTCTCACGGACGGCAATGGCCGACGGTACGATGCAGAATTTGATCTCGCCGGAATTCAGGATGCGATCGAGGCCGTGGCTGGTGCCTGCGGGTGGTCGACGCTCGATCTCTCGCCCGACGACTACCGCGCGATCCAGACTCTCCTGAACGCCGGCGGGTTTGAAGCGGGCACCCCGGACGGGGTCTGGGGTAACGGCTCGCGGAATGCGATGCGCGCATTCCAGGAGCAAAGGGGCTTGCCAGCCTCTGGCGCGCCAGATCGCGCAACCCTCGAGGCATTGGGCGTCCAGCCCGGCGAATAGCAACCTTGCCCACACAGCCCTGGCTCAAAATCCTCCCTGTCTTGTTGCAGTGGCCAACCGGCGGCTTCACAGGGCTTTAGTGTTCACTGCAGGATGATCCGTTTATGTCTGGTCACCTTTTCTCAAAACAGGTTCGTCTTATGCGCTGTCTACTCGGCTTCCTTCTGTTCTGGTTTGCTGCCGTCCCACAGGCACATGCCGATCGGTTGACCGGCGTTGCCAGTGTCATTGATGGCGATACTCTGGAAATCCGTGGGCAACGCATCCGACTGCATGGGATTGACGCACCCGAAAGTCGGCAGCTTTGTGCCACAGCCGAGGGTCAGCGCTGGCGATGCGGGCAGCGAGCGGCGCTGTCTCTCGCCGACAGGATCGGCCGCAGGCAGGTCAGTTGCACCGTTCGCGATACCGACCGCTATGGCCGCTTCATTGCGGTCTGTCATCAAGACGGTACCGATCTGAACGCTTGGCTTGTGCGTGAAGGGTGGGCCGTGGCTTATCGCCGATACAGCCGCGACTACATCCGCGATGAGACCGAAGCCAGATCCGCACGGCGCAATATCTGGTCCGGACGCTTTGACATGCCGTGGGACTGGCGCCGCGCGCAAGGTGGCGGATGATGAAGTGCGAGGCTGTCGGCTCGCGATCTTGCCTACCACCGCAACCGCAACACGCATCATCAATGTTGCAATAGTATATTTTCGTATGTATGCTGGGTGAAGATCGTCAAGGGTCCTTGCCATGCGCTTCGAATTCAAAAATCTCCCTCTGGTGGCCTTTTTAGCTCTCGCCTTGATCGGCCCAACAGTTCCGACGCAAGCACGCGCCCAAACCTATCAGATCGATTGCGCCATCCTGCTGTGTTTGTCCGGTGGGTGGCCGGCTTCCGTGCCATGCGCACGCGCGCGGGCCGAGTTCATCCGGCGCATCACACCATGGCCGGTGGAGCCGCCGCTGCAGATTTGGCGCTGCCCCATGGGTGCGTCTTACGATGGGCCTGCCAGGTCGCGCCCCACGGACCGGATCTTCGATGCCCTATATGGTGGTTCAGGAACCCCACCAAACTCTTCAGCCCCGCTCTTCGATCAGGCAGCCAAGGCTGGCGGAATGCTCGGGCTGAAAGGCTCCGACGCTGTCTGGGGGAACCTCGTGCGGGCTGATTACGCCCTCCAGCTCGTAGAAGACCGCGCCGATATCGATATCAGCGGGCCGGAATTCAATTTCGTGCGCTCCATCCGCGTCTTTGACGTTCGTTATGCCCGCCAGCACGAATCCGGGCGAGATGGCGACTGCAACCGCAGCGCCGTCGTTGTCCTCGGCACCTACGGGATCCAGGGCGATTTTTCTTGGAGGGCGTCGTCACCCGCAGCGCTTCCTGCTGCGCATGACGGTCTCGAGCGGTGGGGCGAGCACTGCCCGAACATTTATCACAGATCCGTCTTCGTAGAGTGGCGTGACTATAGCGGGAACTACGGCTTCGAGCAGGTCAATTACTGACTGTTGAGGCGCCACGACGTCGCGCAGAGCCTTGCACGAAATCAAACCTGCAACGCAGGCACACTCACACAATCGAGGGCCATAAAGGCCATGTTCTACCATGTCAGTCGTTGCGACAGGGCAGCTGCATGAGAGACGCGAAGTCAATTTCGGCTTTATCCGCATCGCAGAGCTCCGGGTAAATCTTTGAGACACGCTGCGGGCCATGGATGTCCCACCGGATTGCCAGAGCACCTGTGTTCCAGCGATATACCCAGCCGACAATGGTTTCTTCATCGGCTGCAATCAAATTGGCGATCGCGACGCCTTCGACCTCATTTTCGTTCACTGTTTACTGACTTCCTGCAATTTGGCGTTGCGGATAGCAGCTCAGATCCAAAGCGTTTGCTGCAACCGTGTGCCGGGCCTCGTTAAAATCGGTTACTGTTCGTCCTCGCGGTAACGAATTCACACTGGGAGAAGTCAGCTCCCGTGTTCTCGAAAGATGAAATGGCTCAAATCCGGTGGTCGGGCTCCGTGGCGGCTTCAACGATCGCCAGAACCTCGGAGGGGTCAAAGCCGATGGCGCGGGCGAGGACGACCAGTTCGACGACGTCGACCCGGCGCTGGCCGCTTTCAATGCGCGCCACGAGGGATTGATGGCACTTGAGCTTGATCGCCAAGTCCTCCTGACCGAGTCCCGCCTTGATGCGGGCGTCGACCAATGCTTGGCAGAGTGCCACCTGTCCTTTGCTTCTGATTGTCTTTGCCACGCGTCACATACCTTTTGTGACGTCGCTAGCGGATGAAATCTGTTATCTAAAAAGTAGATATATGAGGGTGTTATCGGCGTCTGGTTTCCATGGGCTGCAAGTCTGATGCTCCCGAGGTTGCCCATCAATCCCCTACCAATTGTAGAAATCGGCCATAGTCCTCGCTGACTTCGCGCGCTTCCTCGAAAGCGCGGGCGCGTTCGCTGTCGAGGCAACGGAAGTAGCTCTGGATATCCTGGATGTAGTTTTCGAAATCGCCACGGATGATGTCCGCATAGTCCCGCGCCGCCTGCGAATCGCTTGGTAGGAAGGGGCGGGCCGGGGCGAAGCAGGATTCCGCCAAAACCGGCCCGGGAACGCAGATTAGAAGGACTATAGCTTGCAATGGGAGCAGGCATGTCAACCTTGGGTTTCTCAAACCTGTTATCTCCTTGATCGCAGACACTGGCCGTGACTAGTGTTTGCGTGACCAAACTACAGCTAATGCACGATATTACATCTTGCGGTTGATAGTATACTATCGTAACTCTGGGCTTCAAGTGGGAATGCCTGGGGTCGCGCCATTGGAGAAAGCGTGAGCCGGGCCATGAACTGGGACATCGAAGCACCAAATGTGGTTACGGAAGCCAGGTTCCGCGAGCTCGTGGAAAGCGGCTATAGCGCAGAAATCCTGTGCCAGGAGTCAGCACATAAGAAAGGCCCCAGCTATTACGGGGTCTGGATCATGCGCGTTGTCTCTGACGAGGGCGTGGAAAAGCTCCTCGTCACCGCCCGCACGCGGACGACCTACAACGATATCAAGATCCGCGAGTTCAAGACGATCTCCGGCGTGGTGTCTTTCTTCATTGGCCTTGGCTTTGCGCATGTCGACCTGCCGCTTGAAGCGGGGACAAGCCGGAGCCACAAGCTCGCCCCATCAGACAAGGACGCTGGCAGCTAACCTCGTCTGCCTCTGGCTGGTCGCAGCACCTGCCTCAGCTCAAATGGTCCTGGTCATGGAGAGCGACGGCTCCCTGATCCCGTCCCGCTCCCAAAGCAGCTTTGCTCGAAACTACAATGACGGGATTGGTCAGGGTTCGGCCTCCGATGGGATCGCGATCTTCGGCGAGGTAGCGGCCGGGCAAGAGGGCGTCCAAGTCACGGCCCTTGCCCGCCCCACTCCCCTGCCCCGCGCCGATGTCCTCTCCGGGATTCAGACCACGGCCTTGCGCTATGCCGGCCATCCTGGCCTGCGTCGCGCGGGGCTTTCCGTGACGGATTGGCTGGCTCTCTATCGGGCCAATATCGAGGTTGAGAGCGCCTACCGGCAGGATGCGATTTCAAGTGCAGGTGCCATTGGCCTTGGTCAATTGATGCCAGCGACGGCGCGTGATCTGGGCGTCGACCCGCGTGATCCGCTGCAGAACCTCGACGGCTCTGCCCGCTACCTCGCGATGATGCTGGAGCGCTTCGGCGATCCGCATCTGGCGCTGGCGGCCTACAACGCGGGGCCGGACGCCGTGCGCCAACACGGTGGCATTCCCCCTTACCGAGAAACCCAGAACCACGTGGCCCGCGTCATGGCCGTCGTGGCCCGATTGGAAGGATCAAATTCATGAAACAGATTTCAAACTTCTTTGTCGCCTCGCTGGCGCTATTCCTGTTCATTGCCGAGCCCGCCCTTGCACAGAGCATCGATCTCTCCCCGATCCAGAGCTTGTTGCAGGGCATCGTCGATGCGCTGACCGGCCCACTTGGCGTTGTCATCGCGACGCTTGCCGTTCTCGGGGTCTTTCTCAGCTGGTTCTTCAACATCATCGATCTGCGCCAGGCGCTCTGGGTCCTCGTGGGCATCGCTGGTGTTGCCGCCGCCCCCACCATCGTTGCCGCGGTCTTTGCCGGTGGCTGAGCGCACGCCTCTCTTTCTCGGCCTCGTGCGCCCGCCGAAGCTTCTGGGCCTGCCCATCATGTACGCGATGGTCTGGCTCTTCGGTTCGGTGCTTCTCTTCGTCTGGGTCCAGCACATCGCGGTGCTGGGCGTGGCCGCCCTTCTCTATCCGGTGCTGTGGAAGGCCGCAGATTGGGACCCGCGTTTCATCGACGTGATGATGACGGCGCTGCAGGAAACGCCACCCACGCGAAACCACAGCATCCATGGCGGGGACAGCTATGCCCCGTGATGACGCCCGTGATGCTGCGCTCGACCCCCGCACAATGACGCCGGACTGGTATGCGCGCGAGACCCGCCTCGCGCATATGCTGCCCTATGTGAGCCTCGTCGACGACCAGACCGTGCGGACCCGGGTGAACGAACTCTTCCGGTGCATCCGGCTCGAGGGGATCAACAGCTACACGACCGACGATGCCTATCTCGACAAGGTGACGGCACTTTTTGCCCGCATCGTCGCGCAGCTCGGGCCGGAATTCAGCTATTACGTCCACAAGGTCTCCAAGGCCATCAAACCAGATCTCGACCCAATTCGTGAGGACAGCTTCGCAGGCGAGGTGGACCGGCGCTGGCGCGCCAAACTCGAAACCAGCGGGCTTCGCGACAAGACACTGACGCTCACCGTCATTCACCGCCCGCCCCCGAAAAGCCTCTTGCCGTTCCTCAGCCGCAGCGCGCCGGACCGCCTGAGAGAAGAGACCCGCAAACGCCAGCAGCGCCTGGGCGAGGCCGTGAACGTCTTTCTGTCTGGCCTCGCCGAGCTCAAACCGCGCTTGCTGTCGGCCGCATCGGGGGAGTTGGTGGGGTTTCTGGGGGCTCTCAACACGGGCACCGAGCTGCCGCTTTATCCGGCAAACACCTACGGCTTTTTGTCCTTCAACGTCGCCAATACCCGCGTGACGTTTCATGGCGATCATTTCGAGCTTTCCGAAGGCGTCGTGGGGCATCGCTACGGCAAGAGTTTCACCATCGGGGAATACTCGGAAGGCACCTCCTGCACCATGTTCGACATGCTGAACCTGCCGGTCGACATGATCGTGACGCACTCCTTCACGCCGATCAATTCGAACCTCATGGCGGGCCGCATCAAACGGCAAAAGCGCCAGATGCAGGCCAGCCAGGACGCGGCCCTCTCGCTCCTGGAAGCCCTCGATATCGCCGCCGATGATCTCGAGGCCAAGCGCCAAAGCTTCGGCGAACACCATATGGTCGTGACGCTCTTCTGCGAAACGCTGGATGAGCTGCAGACGCTCAGCGCCGAAATCGTGAACGCCGCCGCGACCGAAGGCGTGAAGATGATCGGTGAGCGGGTCGCCGCAAAGGCCCATTACCTCAGCCAGCATCCCGGCAACCAGCCCAAGCGCGTGCGTGCCAGCGCCGTCACCAATCGCAACTTCGCGGATTTCGCGGCCTTCCACCGAACGCAGCTCGGCAAACCCGCAGCACTTACCCCCTGGGGCCGGGTCATCACCTATCTGCCTACGCCCGAGCAAAGCGCCTACCGATTTTCCTATCACGAGCAGGGATCGCCCGACAAAGAACCGACCAGCGGCCATACCCTGATCATGGGGCGGCCCGGGTCGGGCAAATCGGTGCTTTCGGCCTTTCTGATGACCCAAGCCCGTCGCGCAGGGGCGCGGATCTTCGTCTTCGATTACCGTCTTGGTATGGAGATGGCGGTCCGCGCGGGTGGCGGGCGCTACGCGTCCCTGAACGCCGGTCAGCCCACAGGCCTCAACCCGCTCTGGACCGAGACCGATGCGCGCGGCACGGCCTGGCTCTCGGACTGGCTCGCGACGCTTCTCTACCGCGCCGACAAGCCCCTGACCCCGGCGCAGACCAACCGCATCCAGGAGGTCGTGCGCCAGAATGCCCAGGCCACCAATCCGGCACTGCGGAACTGGCGGGATTTCGCATCGCTTTTTGTGTCGACCGATGATGGTGGCGATCTGCACCAGCGCCTGCTCGAATGGACCGAAGACGGCCGCTACGGCTGGATCTTCGGGCAGAGCCTCGAGGACACGTTCTCGCTCAAAGGCGATGTGGTGGGCTTCGATCTGACCGGCATTCTCGACAGCGAGGCCGACAAGGAACGGATGGCGGTCCTGTCCTATCTCTTCCGCCGGGTCGAGCGCGAGATCGAGGACCGCCGCCCCACCATCATCGTGATCGACGAGGCCTGGAAGGCGCTCGACAACGCATATTTCGCGGAGCGGCTGTCGAACTGGCTGGTGACAGCGCGCAAGCAGAACACCGTCGCGGTGATGATGACGCAATATGCCAGCCAGCTTGAGCGCACCCGGACCGGCAAGACCATCGTCGAGGCCGTGCCGACGCAGATCCTGCTGCCCAATATCCGCGCGCAGCCTGCGGATTACGCCATGCTGAACCTCACGGAGAAGGAGCTCGACGTCCTTCTCAACACGGGCAGCAACAGCCGCCTCGCATTGATCCGCGACGATCAGGGCTCGATCGTCGTCGATGCCGATCTGAGCGCACTCGGGCCCAATCTCACCATCCTTGGCGGCATGGAAAAGGGCGAAGCGCTTGTCGGCTCCGATTACCGCGACCGCCCAGATTTTTGGAGGCTTTCATGATCCGTATTCTTGTCGCTTTGGCTGCGCTCGGCGCGCTGGCCTCCTGCACCCAGTACCGGGAGCCGCAGGCCAATTGCTTCACATTCCTCGCCTCCACGACAGCCATCTCGCCTGATTGCACATTCACGCCCCTTGGCGCACCGGAGGGCGACATTGAAGTCTAGCCTGCCTCATATCCTGGCACTTTGCCTGCTGCCCGGTCTCGCTTTGTCTCAAGGCGTGCCGACCAATGACAGTGGGCTGACCGCGCGTGACATCGTCGAGACTGGCGATCGCGAGGCTGACTTGGCCGTTCAGGCCGACAAGCTTGCCGTGCGCGAACTCATCGCGGAGATCGAGCGCGAACAGCTGGAAACCCTGCAACGCATCCTCGATGCCCAGACCAGCTTCGGCGGCCAGAGCTTGCCGGCTATGGTCTCGGGGCTAGAAAACGGCAGCGGCGATCCCGACCGCGCCGTGGAAGCCGTTTATGGCACGGGCGAGATCGACCCCAATCCCGGCGGTGCGCAGATGTTCGGGGATGCGGCAGAAAACATAGAGCAGCTCATCATCCGGGTCGCCCAGGAGACCAGCGGCTTTGCGGGTGTTGGCCGCGCAGGGCTCTCGCCTGTCCAATGGCGCGCGTTGCTGCAAGCGCTGATCTGGCAGGAAAGCCGGTTTACGATTGGGGCACGGTCTCCCGTCGGCGCCTATGGCCTCACCCAGATCATGCCGGGCACCGCCAGCGATCTGGGCATCAACCCGGAATATTACGACAGCCCCTACCTTCAGGTGCATGGCGGCGCGCGCTATCTCGCGACCCAGCTCAACACATTCGATGGCAACATCATCAACGCCCTCGCGGCCTATAACGCCGGACCCGGCCGGGTCTTCGAGTATGGCGGCGTCCCACCCTTCCGCGAGACCCAGCACTACGTCCAGGTTATCCCTGAACGCTACAATCTCTATCTGACCCGTATCGGCGGGATCGAAGCGCTTGGCACGATCGACCCCGCGCTTCTCGCCAATGCCAACCTCTCGCTCACGGGTCATGGGGCGGCCTTTTATGGCAGCAACTCACCCGCCGCGATCAGGCAAGCCGCCCTGCGTATTGCGGATATCGTCGAACGGATTTCCGAGACCGAGGATGTGCAGGAGAGCGTCGCGCTCAACACCTATGCCCGCGCCGAACTCGTGCGCCTCGTCGCTGCACGCATCCGACTTCAGGCGGCACGCACCCGCGTCCTTTCTGCCGAAGAGCTGGCCCAGGCCAGCGCCCGCATGGCCGAAGGCGCGTTCATGGATTTTACGATCAGGGAGATTGAATGATGGGACATCTGCTCTTGAGGACAGCTTTGGCCACGACACTTGGCGTTGGCTTGCAGTTCAGCGCCCTACCCCCTGCCGCAGCACAAGGTGTACCGGTCGTCGACACCCAGAACATCGCGCAAAACATCCAGCAGCTGCGGCAGATGATCGAAGACGAGATTCTGCAAAACGAGCAGCTGACGCAGCTCCGCGAACAGCTTGCCACACTCACGGATCAACTCGCGGAGCTGCAAAGAACCTATGAAGCGCTCACCCGACTTGCCGAGCTTCCCGAAATCATCCGGACGGAAATGGAAGACGAACTCAATGGCCTGCTCGACCAGGAGTTCGGGGACATCCTCGCCACGATTGAGGCGATCAAGACTGGGGATTTCTCGGGCCTCTCGGGCTCCGGCGCAGGCGAAATCGAAACCCAGATGGACCGGGTGCTGGCCGATCTCGGCTTCGATGAAGACACGCTCTCGGAAATGGCCACCAGCGGCAATCCCGGCGCCAACCGTGTCGCAACCCAGGCCACGACCGGCGCACTCGTCTCGGCCGCTGCCCAGAACAGCTATGAAGACGCCGGGCAATCGCTGGAACGCGTCGACCGGCTGGTCGGGCTGATCGATGACATGGACGAACTGAAGGAAAGCATCGATCTCAACACGCGCGTGACAGCTGAATTGGCCATCGCCCTCGTGGCGATGTGGCAGCTGGAAGCGATTCAAACGGTGGGCGATGGCACCGGCGGCGTGATCGATGCCGCCACCATCGCCGAGGAGCAGCGCTTCATGGATTTCACCTTGCCAGCCCTCCGGGCAGACTGATCGTGGGGGCCTGACGGGTGGCGACTGAACAAGAAATCATCGAGGAAGAACTGGTCTATGGTGCCTTACGCCGCGAACGGCTCTGGCAACGCCTTGGTCTGACAGGTCTTGTCTTCGGCATCATCGGCTGTCTGAGTGCCGCGGCTGTCTCGATCCTCGATGTCGACCCGCCCCCGGTTGTTGTCCCCTATGATCCCGCCACTGGTTTTGCCCTGCCCGAGGCGTCCGTTGGGGCCACATCCGTCACCGCCAACCAGGCGATCATCGAGGCGGAGGTCTTCCGCTATGTGACCGACCGGGAAGTCTATAACCAGCTCGACAACGATCTACGCATCCGCAGCGTTCTGCGCCGCTCGGACGGGGCCGCCGAGAGCGGGTTGCGGCAGATCTGGAACAGCGCCAACGAGAATTACCCGCCAACCGTCTATGGCCCCAACGCCAGGCTCGACGTGGAAATCCTCAGCATCAACCGGATCGGAACCAACCGCGCGACGGTCCGCCTGCGCAAGCGCCTGACGTCCATTAACGGCACCCAGACCGGCCTCTTCACTACGACGCTTCTCTTCGAGTTCCGCCCGGAGACCCGCCGCTCCATCGATGAGGTCTGGACCAATCCATTCGGCTTCACCGTTCTCGAATATTCCATCCGCTCCGACAGATTGGAGAACTGACGTTGTTGTTTATAAGATCGCTTATTTTTGTCATTGCCCTGTTGCCCGGCCTCGCCTCTGCCGAAGCCATCCCGCGTGGCGGTCCCAACGACAGCCGCGTGCGCTTGGCCACCTACCAGGAGGGTCAGGTCTACCGTCTCAGCGTCTCGCTTACCCATGTCACCACGGTCGAATTCGGTGAGGGCGAAAGCATCCGCTCGATCATCGCGGGCGATACCGAGGGCTTCGAGATCGATGGCGTGCCGGGCGGGCAGGCCTTCGCGATCAAGCCCGTCGCGCGCGGTGTCCATACCAATGTGACGGTCTACACGAACAGGCGAAGCTACTATTTCAACGTCGAGGAGGTCCGCAGCCCGACCTTCTACGTGGTGCAGTTCCGCTATCCGGAGGACGATGCGCGCCCGACCCGGGCCATCGCCGCCCAAGCACCAAACTACAATTACGGTGCCAGCGCGCGGACCGAGTTCACGCCAACCCGCATCTGGGATGACGGGACGTTCACGTATTTCGCTTTTCCAAGAAACGCGCCTGTGCCCGCGATCTTTCGCTACGCGGGCGGCCGTGAGCGCACGGTCAACACGCAAGCCCCTGAGGACGGCGTGATCCGCGTCAGCGGCGTGAACCGCCAATGGGTCCTGCGACTTGGCGAAGAGGTGGTCTGCATCGAGGCGATCCCGCCCGCGGAGGCCACCTCATGAGCGATACCGGGAACACCGAGCTGGAAAGGCGCCTCGCCGCCCTTGAGAAAGGCAGTGCCCGCGCGCCCATAGCGGCGCAGCGCCGGTCGCCCCTTCTCGCGCTGGTCGTGGTCCTCGTCATCGGCGCGGGTGGTGCCCTGCTTTATCTCCTCTCACAGCCCGACGAAGAGGAAGCCTTGCCGACGGCCACTCCGGACGTCTTCCAAAACGAAGGGGATGGCTTTGGCGCTATCGAGACCTTGCCCCCGCCCGAGCCCGAGGTTGTGTTCGTCGGACCAGACCCCGTCGAGCCCAACGCGGAGCTTCTGGCGCAGATCACCGCCCTGCAGGCCCAGATCGAGGAGTTGCGCAACGCCCCTGAACCAGTTGTCGAGGAAGACACCGCCGCCGCAGAGGCAATTGACGCGCTGACCGCTCAGATCGCTGCGCTACAAGCCGCCTCGGAAGCCGCACAGCAACGATTCCAGGACGAACTGACGGCGCGGGATCGAAGTCTTGAACAACTCCGCATGGATCTGGAACTGGCCCAACTCGAGGCCAGCCGACCCCAACCCGCCCCAGCGGGCCCCACGGAAGATGAGCTGCGCGCACGCGAGCAAGAGCGACTGCGCCGGGAGGAAGAAGCCCGGCGCATGGCCGATCTGGAGCGCCGCGCCGCGGAGGAACGCGCCTTCCAGGAGCGGCGCATCGCCTCGCCCACCATCGCGTTTGGCGGCACGTCAGGAGCGAATGAAACGGCTCTGACTGAACGCACTTTTGGCGAGGTGACGGATTTCGTGCTGAACGGGGCGCTGCCCTCGACGGTGACGCAGGCCGAGGTAATCGCCAATCCCTCCAACACCATCATCCAGGGCACCATGATCCAGGCCGTCATGGAAACCGCCCTCGACAGCTCCCTGCCCGGCCAGACCCGTGCCGTGGTGTCCGAGGATGTTTACAGCGTCGATGGCGCGCGCCTCCTGATCCCGCGCGGATCCCGTCTTATCGGGCGCTACCGCGCCGGCGTCGATATCGCGCAGCGCCGCGTCACGATCGCCTGGGATCGGATTATCCTGCCCGCGGGCCAAACCGTCCAGATCAGCTCCTTCGGGGGCGATGAACTGGGCCGTTCCGGTGTCACAGGTTTCGTGGACACGCGCTTTGCCGAGCGTTTCGGGTCGGCCGCCCTGATCTCGCTGATTTCGGCAGCACCTGGTGCCGCCGCCTCCGAGGTCCAGGATGAGACTACCGCCGACGTTCTCGAAGACGTTGGCGATGATCTGGCAGATGCCACGGACAGCGTCATCGGCGATTACCTCTCCATCGGCCCCGTCATCTATGTCAACCAGGGCGCCCGCGTCACGGTCATGGTCGACCGCGATCTGGAGATATTCTGAGCCCATGTCGCTGAGCTATCTGGAAACCTCACTCGACCGGATCGACGCCGCCGCCCGCGACGATGTCATCGAGATCTGCATCAACCCCGACGGGACCTGCTGGGGCGAATTCCAGGGCGATCACTTCATGCGCGCGCTGGACCAGAGGCTGACCGGCGTTCAGGTCAGGGACCTCGGCAACCAGATCGCCTCATCGGCCAATACCACGATGAGCAAGGACCGCCCCATCGTCTCGGTTTCGATCACCTACAAGGGGCGCCCGATCCGCGCACAGGTCATCACCCCGCCCGCCGTGCTCTCGGCCATGTCGATCAGCCTGCGGTTCTTCTCAAGCCTGCCACTCGAGGGCATTGCGCTCGATTTCCTCTTCGGAAAAGAGCGCAAGCTCGAAGACCTGCGCGTGGAAAAGAAGCGCGCCTTGCGCGCAGTGGTGGCCGCTGGTTTGATCGATGATGCGCTGGCCTTCTGCGTCGAGAACAAACTCAACATGATCGTCTCGGGTGGCACCTCCACCGGCAAGACCGTCGCCGCGCGCAAGATCCTCTCTCACGTACCGGCCGAGGAACGCATCGTGACCATCGAAGAAGCGGCCGAGCTTTTACCGACCCAGCCAAATGCCGTGACCCTCATCGCCAATCGTGACGCGGAATTCCAGACCGCCGATGTGCTTCTCACCGCCACGCTGCGCATGCGCCCCGACCGGATCATCCTGGGCGAGGTGCGCGGCAAGGAGGCCATGACCTTCCTCGAGGCCATCAACACCGGCCATGGCGGCTCCATGACCACGCTGCACGCAGAAACCCCGCAACTCGCCGTGCAGCGGCTTGCGATCGCAGCGCTCAAGACCGAGATCCCCATGACCTATGCCGACATGATCCAATACATCGAGAATTCCATCGACGTGATCATCCAGGCCGGTCGCCATGACGGCCGCCGCGGCATCACCGAATTTTACCTCCCCGGCGCAACTGAGATTGGAATTTCCCATGAAGACGTTTGAATACAATATCCTGTCCTTTCCCATGACCCGTAAGACCATCCTCTCCGACATGCAGGCCAGCCTGAACGAGAAGGGCGCAGACGGGTGGGAGGTGGTGTCGATCAGCACTTCGGAATTCGCCAATATCGGGCACACCGTTTTCCTAAAGCGCGAAACCACTACCATCGGAGCCACGGAATGAAGCCGGCGCGGCTAACCCTTGCGCTAATCGCGCTGGCCGTGAGCCTACTGGCTGTCCCTGCCTTCGCCGAGCGCAATATGGTGCCGACCCTCGATCGCAGCTTTGACGTCTGTCCGGACCGGCCCGCTGAGCCCAACTGGATGCAAGAAATACCCCTGCGCCAAGCCTATCAACGCGTGTTGGTCCAGGATATCTACCGCGCCCAGAATCTCGAGCGCATCATCGAGACCGAAAGCTGCGACTGTGAAATCCGGTTCCCGTCTTGGGACGCTGCCGAGGCGGAGTTTCATGAGCAGCACGCGAGTGACGAACGCTGGAAAACGCTGGAAGCATCCGACGCCTACAATCAGCGCGCCAACGACGTTCGCCTTGAGGCTAAAGCCATCTGCGAAACCGCAGGCAATTGGTAAGGCAGCCCCGTTATGAGCGTCGTCACCTATTTCGTTGAAACCTCCCAGGGCTATCTCGACACCGCCGCCGAAACCCAGTTCGGATCGGTTGCGGCAACGGTGGGCACACTTCTGGTGCTGGGAACAACACTCGTGGTGATCCTCGTCTTCCTGAACATGATCTACCAGTATAAGGCGATGGACGGGCGCACGGCCTTTTGGCTCGCGGTCAAGATCGGGCTCATCGGGATATTTGCAACCAACTGGGTGCAGTTCAACGCCCTCTCCTCCGCCATCTTGGCCGGGATCGACAGCATTGCGGGGGCGCTCGTGGCTTCGGTCGGCGGTGGAACTCCTGGCCCTTCTGGAACTTTCGCCGAAGAATTCGACCGTTTGATCGCCGAGTTGGGGGACTACTTGAATGCCGCAGGTTCAGAGTTGAACTGGATGGCCGGCGCCATGCTCGACATTGTCGGGGTCCTCTTGCTCTCGATACTCGGCGGGCTGGCCGCCTTCATCCTTGTGGCATCCCGCCTGATGATCGCACTTCTAATCGGGATCGCGCCGGTGATGATCTTCCTCACCCTCTTCGAGGTGACTAAAGATTACTTCGCACGCTGGCTGTCGGCACTGGTTTCCTTCGCACTCTACCCAATCGTCGTCGCAGGGGTGTTCGCAACTATCACTGGCGTCTCTTCCGCTCTGATCGGTGAGCTTGGCGACCCGGAAGGGGCTTCAAACATAGGCGCGCTCATCCCCTTCTTCATGATGGTCCTCATGGCCAAGGGCTTCATCATTGCCACGCCCTTCATCGTCCGCGCGATCTCCGGAAACATCATGATGCCCGCCCTCTCCGGTGGTCTCGGCGGTGGCTACAGCTTTGCCCGCGCCGCAATGGGCAGCCAGCAGGTCTACAATCGCTATCTGATCGGCGGGGCAAGTGGCGCAGAATACGCCGCCCTCAGGGCGCGGCAGTTCTTCGGCGTGCAGCAGATGCCCGTGAGACAAGGCATGGGGCAGACGGGTTCCGCAGTAGGCACAGGATCCGCTGACTCGGGGTCAAAAATGCTGGCGCAGCTGGCGAGACTGGGTCGACTTGGACGACGGTGACGGCCCTTCGCCGACGGTCGCTCACCTTGGTCGTCAATGTCCGCTAAAGGGTTGCAAGCAAAGCATCAACAAACTCTGACCTGACCGCGAGGAAGGGGATTGTCCGGTCGTCGTCGTTTGGCCCCCTAACGATTACGCCGACAACTTTTCCAGAGAATAGCACGGGACCACCACTCATTCCCTCGTAAGTTCCCGACAACAAGGCGATCACGTTATCGGATGTGGCGGGCGTGCCGTCAAAGGTCTGCCGCGAGAAACCTGTCACCTCGGTGTCGCGGATCGTCAGAGACGTGCTGTCCAGATTGGAAGGATAGCCCGCAGCCTGCACCGCAGAGCGGATGCCGAGCGCTCCAGCTTCGGCTGTCGAGGCCATTTGCAGCGTGGCTGCTGGATTGAATGCGGGCATTGGAGTTCTTAACCGAATGAGCGCAAGGTCGTTGTGTTCGTCGCGGGCTACTTCGTCCGCTTCCATTGCGAATGCCGGGCTTTGTCGCGGAAAGATGCGCAGATTTGGTCCAAGGCAATGCGCGCAGGTCGCAAACAGGTTCTCGGCTACGGCGAAACAAGTGCCCACTGATCCACCATCTGTGTCATTTTCGAGATACCAAACGGCTGCGTTTAGAACCTCGCTATCCTCGACCAATGGAATCGAAAATTGTCCGCCCGAGGACAATGCGTTGAACCTCGCGGCAAGGCCGCGGAAGACCTGGTCAGTGGATCCCTTCACCTGCCGAATAAACTCTATTTTCCCTCGGAGCACCCATTCGAAGTTCGTAGCTTCCTGCTCCGGCAACCGGCCTCTATCTGGGCGCTTATCGTTGAAGTGGCGTGCCGATGCCGCAGCATAGCCATTAAACTCCCAGTCATGAAGCATCGCCCTGACATCGCGAACAAATTTGCGCTTAACGTTAACTTTCTCATTCACAACCAGACCGGTGACTTCCTGTTGAAAGGCGGCGCCCAGCAGTCGTGTCTTTGCGTGGTTAATTCTAAATCCGTTGTCCTCAATCATCTGCTGAAAGGTGTCGGATAGAATGAAGTCATCGTGGCTGTCGGGGTTTGCAAAACGTCCGATTGGCGCCGGAAAGGTCCTGCGATTGGAGGAGATTGTGATGTCATCGGCATATCGCGTGTAGGTGCATCCAAGTTGCCTGCAAAATCGAGCCAACTCAGCATCGAGTTTGTCTGAAACGATGTTTGCAAGTATTGGCGACAGTGCGGCGCCAGGCATCAGGACATGGGTTGTTCGAAGACTGCCTTCGACCTCCTTTTCTGTTTGAAAGCAAGCGATGTGCGCGATGAACTGGGCAATCTCTTCTGGATAGTCATAAGGCGGGGCCATCAAACGCCCGCGAATGCGACCGAAGTGAATGGTCTCGAAGTAGTCTTCAAGGTCAATGTTGAGCACCCAGCGCTTACCGACGTGTTGTCGAGCATTGCTCACTATGCTGCGTTGATGCCCGCCGACAAAACCGTGGACGTGGGCGCGAGGACGATAGTCGCTTTCCAGAAGGCGCAGGATGTCACGCTGCAACCCGAGAAGCGCAATACGCGGTGCGCAAATACGCCGTGTCCCACCACTTTTCTTCGGTATGGTGAATTCTTTGTATCGCGCACCTGGAGCAAGTCCGTAAGCGATGTAGACAAATCTCTTCCGATAATTCCGGCGAAGCGCAAAGGCGATTTGTCTAAGGTTGGCAAAGGGCTTTAACGACATGGGTGCATCAACGACCTACAATCTCGCATTCCCAACATCGCGGGAATTTCGCAATTCCGTAACAGCATGTAGCGGGGCGAGTTGAAAGTAACCTTCTCGCAGGTGTCGCAGGTAACACAACACTTGGTTGATTGCAGGCCGCTGATGCTCGGTCACGTGTATCTTGATCTTTGAGTGGAGGCAACGGTGGCAGAGTGTCGGTTGCTTCCATTGCAGTCATTCATTCGGAGTGCAGCGAATGGCTGCTTCCCGTCCCGACCACGACCAAGTCGTTTCCGGCCCTTTGCTGCCATTCGCGCTCCGTTCTAAATCGTGCATCTTCACAACTGTTTCGTGCCATACATTTAGGCGGCATGATTACAGGCGCTCGTCCCGACCTGAGTGCGCGATAAACAGGACGACAACAATCGCCGGCTGACTGATTGCTTTCGCAACTTTATGCGCGTGCAGCTTTCTTGATAAGCTCCAGTTGGCCGACCGCATAGCGCTCCACAACAACCAATGTTTCCCTGCAGGCGAGAACCAGATCATCAGGCGGCGGCGCCTCGTCATAGTAGGTACCGTGGCATAGGGAGTTGATCAGGACACTCTTGAGAGTCATGCCCTCCTCGCCCGCAAGATGCTTGACGAAATCTGTCAGGCTGTCGGACTTGTCCGGCCTGCAGAAGCGGCCAATTGCCTCCAGCACCGAGCGGACTGAATTTGCGGTCCTATGATCAGGGTCTTTGCCGTTCGCCACCTCGTGGATGTCCACCAATTGCTCCTGGAAGGGGGCGATGTACTTGTTCAGGCGTGCAAGACTGTGGCTCTTGCCGTCGGTGTGAAGTACAAACGCTGCATTATCATCGACCACACGGTTCGTAAGCGAAATATTGAAGAAATAGCTGCTGTGGGTGAGCAAGAGTAATTCCGGCCTCCAGCACTTTTTGCCATCAATCTTTCCTGGATTTATCGAAATCTCACCCTGATCCGAAATGTTCAGGTTCTTGAGAGTTTGCGCAATTGCGAAAACAAAATCATAAGACATTGACGTAATCGGATCGTCAAAGACGAGAAACAGCTTCTTATAATCACTACCTGTTGCTACCTTCTTGTGCGTGCATGCAATGAAATAACAGAAAGAAATTGCTGTCTTCTCGCCGTCACTCAACGTCCGATGCGTCCCACGAGCCATTTCCTGTTGGCCGCGCTTCAGCACAAACCTGGTCTTGTCGAAAACGTATTTGTCGGCGAAGAACTCTTTCAGGAGCAATTCAAAGGTCTCGGCAACACGATCCCGTGCTTGTGCCGACGGACTTGCCTTTTCCAGCTCACCCAAAGCGTTCTGCTTCAAGACAACATCGGCATGAAGTCCCCGCAGGTTTTCGATGTCGGGCCAATTGCCGATAGCGAATTCGCGCTCAAACACCGCGCAGGCTTTGCGCTGTAGAGTCTTGCGCTCTTCATCAGCTTTCTCGACAGCTGAATTCAGCGCTTCCGCTTTCTCATTGTTTTCGCCGATGACCTTGTTGATCGCCGCGATACAAGCGGACAGGTTCTCGGCAGGAAGCGCAGCCGCGGTTCCAAGTGCTGAGGCCTTCTGTTCGATCACCGACTTTATAGCCGCGATCGCTTCCTGCACGCTCTTCAGCGCATCCGCGCCGTCGCTGACTTCTGTATCCTTTTTCGATGGCACATGACGCTTAAGTGCGTCATAGCGGGACTTCTGCCTTGCAAGCTGGGTTGCCGTCGGATCCAGCTGCGCTTCCTTTTGTCTGAGCTTTCGAAAGAAGTCCCTCAATTCCGCTTTGTGTTTCTCTTCTTCGTCTTCAAAATATTCAATGTAGGCATCAATCACCGCCTTAGGATCAGGGTCCGTGATACCCTGTTCGCAGAAGGGGCATACGGTCCGGTGCTCATCTCGAATGATCTTTGCGCCTTCCTCGTAAAAGCCGTGATGCGCATCGATCTTCTTCTTGATTGCGTCGGAGACACTTGATGGGGAGGTCGGGCGCTCAAGCGAAACAGCAAGGGCGTCGAGATCGACATCATTGGTTGCAATGGGTTCAATTTGCCCAGGATAGGCAGGTTCTGCAGGTATTGCCTTGAGGCTATCGAGGTCCCTGATGATGTCGGTGAGAGATTGCTTCGGCGCTTCTGGCTTCTCTTGAAAGGTCTCCAGAAGCTTTTCCAGAGAAAGAGCCTTGTACTCTTTCAGTTGTTTGTTGATGCCTGCCTTCTCGTGCAGCTCGGATTCTTTCGCGGCGGTAAATTTGCCGTCAAGCGCATTGTATGCCTCGGAAACCTTCACCCTTGCTTCTTCCAGCACCTTCTTCGCATCATCGAGCTTGATGTTTTCGCTATCGACGGGGCGTTGTTGCGCAAATCCGGGAGGATTCATGTTGTGAATCCGGCATGCTAGCTGGGCAGCATGAGCAGACCTCCGAAGACGACCTACAAGACCACCAACTGGCAAAGCTACAATCAGGCGCTGAGGCAGCGGGGATCACTGACCGTTTGGTTCGATCCCTCGATGCAGTGGGAAGCCATTCCGTCGGGGCGTCGCGGCCGTCAGCAGGCCTATAGCGACGCGGCGATCCAGGCCTGCCTCACCCTCAAGATCCTCCTCGGGCTGCCGCTCCGCCAAGCGACCGGTTTCGTGGCGAGCCTGCTCGAACTGTCTGGGCTCGACTGGTCCGTGCCGGACTTTAGCACTCTGTCACGCCGCCAGAAAACCTTGAACGTGATCATTCCGTATCGCGGCTCGAAGGGGCAGCTGCACCTGCTCGTGGACAGCACCGGCATCAAGGTGGAAGGTGAAGGTGAGTGGCATACGCGCAAGCATGGCGGCTCGAAACGGCGCGTGTGGCGCAAGATCCACCTCGGAGTCGACGAGGAAACATTGGAAATCCGGGCCGTCGAGGTCACGTCCAGCAATGTCGGCGATGCGCCGATGCTGCCGGACCTGCTTGCCCAGATCCCGGCGGAGGAGGAGATCGCCACCGTCACCGCCGACGGTGCCTATGACACCCGCGCCTGCCACGACGCCATCGCCGCGCGCGATGCTGCAGCTATCATCCCGCCGAGACGGAATGCCAGGCCATGGAAGCCGGACACAGCCGGAGCCCGCGCGCGCAACGAGATCCTGCGAGCATCGAAGCACTTGGGCCGGGCGCTCTGGCGGAACTGGAGCGGGTATCACCGCCGCAGCAGGGTCGAAACAAAAATGAACTGCGTGAAGCTGCTCGGCCAGCGGTTGATGTCGCGGGACTTTGACCGCCAAGTGGCAGAGGTCCAGATCCGCGCGGCGGTCCTCAACCGCTTCACGGCACTCGGTATCCCGATGACCGTGGCCGCGGGATAAGAGTGTCCGGGGAAAGGGCAAGTGCGATCATCAGCTGATTTGCGCAACAGCGCCGGATACGCGCACCCAGAACGATCAGCGCCAGCGCATCGAGGGCGAGGCTCTCCAGGCCAACCCGGTCGATCACGTAGACGATCGTGCCGAAGACGGGAAGGTTCTCGATACAGTTCATATGCGCGCGCATCGCCCTCGGGTAGAGACCGGCGCCAGCGTTCGGATCGGCCGTCCAGTGGCTCGCGCGCGTGCGACCGCTGAGAATGCGCACCCAGCGATAGGGGCCGACGAAGGCAAAGAGAATGAGAAGAGTCCAGAGCGCGAAGCCAAGGAGTGCCAGAAGGGGGATTGTCATCTTCGTCCTTTCCTGTGCGCGAAAACCCGAGCCAGTGTCGTCCGCGACTTGGCCTCGGGCGCGGGTCGCGTCACTATTGGACCGCCCCTCCCCCGGAGGCCAAGCGACAACCTTTCCAGAGCGGAAACGTCAGGAAGTGACAGATGACCCGGAACCGAGCCGAGACGATCTACGACACCCCTCTCCCCGAGGAGTTGCGCCTTGCGGTGCGCGTGCAGACGCAGGCGCAGATCATCGAATGCCTCAACCGGTTCTACATGCTCGAGACCGAGATGTGGGGCAAACCGGTCGATGCGTTGATCGTGCGGATGGTGGTGCAGGGTCGGCTTCAGGGGCGGCTTTATGATCTCAGCGCGCTCTCGGCCGCGCTCGGGCTTCCGATCGCCACGCTGCATCGCAAGGTCGCGGATCTTGTCGAAGGCGGGCATCTGCGCCGGGAGCGGCGGGGAAAATCCGTTTACCTCGTGCCGACCGACGAAACCTGCGGGGCGCTCGATGAATCCTTCGAGGCCATGGTTGCGGCGCTGCGTCGCCTCTATCGCGGGGGCGTGCTGAAGGAGGGCGAAGGGGACGGGCCTTTCTGTCCGCCCTGAGGATCGCGACAGGGACCGGGGCGGGCGAAGAGGCGTCACGGATTTGCGCCCCCGAGAGACGGCGGACGCGCCCACTGCCCTCGATCGAACGGGGCAAGGTAGCTACGTGCGCCGACAGCGTTCCAGCCCCCCGCGAAAAGCGGGAGGCTGGTCTGATTTCGGGCAGGCCAAGGCCCTTTCGCTTTGCCGGACCTGCTTGCGCCCTCAGGCGTTGAGAATGACTTTCATCGCCTTCTCGCGCGCGGCATTCGAGAACACCTCATAGGCGTCGAGGATCTCATCGAGCTTGAAGCGGTGCGTCACGAGCTTGGCCGGGTCGACCTTGCCCGAACCCAGCGTCTTGAGAAGCATGGGCGTCGTGTTGGTGCTGACCAGCCCCATCGAGATGTTGATGTTCTTGATCCAGAGCTCTTCGATATGCAGCTCGACCGGCTTGCCATGCACGCCGACATTGGCGATCGAGCCACCGGCGGAGACGATCTTCTGACAGGTATCGAAGGTCGCGGGCACGCCCACCGCCTCGATGGCGACATCCACGCCAAGCCCTCCGGTCATCTCCATGATCCGTGCGACGACATCATCCGCCCCCACCTGAAGCGTGTCGGTCGCGCCGAATTGCTTCGCGAGTTCAAGACGCGCCGGGTCCATGTCGATCATCACGATCCGGCCCGGGGAATAGAACTGCGCGGTCAGGAGAACCGACATCCCCACCGGCCCCGCGCCGATGATGGCAATCGTATCACCCGGTTTGACGCGGCCGTATTGCACACCGATCTCAAGCCCGGTCGGCATGATGTCGGAAAGCATCACCAGCGCCTCTTCATCGGCACCTTCCGGGATCGGATAAAGCGAGTTGTCGCCATGCGGGATGCGGACATATTCCGCCTGCGTGCCATCGATCAGGTGCCCGAGGATCCAGCCGCCATCGGAGCAATGGGCATAGAGCTGACGCTTGCAATTCGCGCATTTCCCGCAAGAGGTCACGCAGGAGATCAGCACCGGATCGCCGGGCTTGAAATTCGCCACGGCATCGCCGACCGCCTCGACGATACCGACGCCTTCGTGGCCCAGGGTGCGCCCGGGCGTGACCGCGGGCACATCGCCCTTGAGAATGTGAAGATCCGTGCCGCAGATCGTCGTCTTGGTGATCCGCACGATCACGTCGGTCGGTTTCTCGATTTCGGGTTTTTCCTTTTCGACCCAGCTTTTCTGCCCCGGTCCGTTGTAAACAAGCGCCTTCATGACACGCCTCCCAGCCTGTGTTCGCGGGCCGGTTCACCGGCCCCGGATGCGACCCTAGCGGCACCAGCGGCAGCGCGCCTGTCCGGTTTTCGGACAGCCCGTGCGAGAGCCGTCGGACACCAAAAAGCGCCGCGCATCCTGAAGATGCGCGGCGCCAGTCTCGGGGCGCCCGATCAGGCGGCCCGCTCGGGGATCTTGAGGCCCAGCCAGTCGGTGTAGAAGGCGTCGATATCGGGCTCGAAATCATGGATCACCGGATACCAGGGCGTCGGCGCCTCGACATCGAGCAGATCGCCCGATTTCGGACAGTAATATTCCCGGATCACCTGCCAGTCCGAAGAAGGCGCCATCAGCTTGGGATAGAGCTCTTCCATTTCCTCGGGGGTTTCTCGGACGCGCATCACCGCGTGCAGCTTCCAGTTCTCGCGCCAGTCGCAGAATTCGTGACCGGCCTGCGATTTGACCACCCATTTCTTGTCCGAGGCCCGCTGCACGATATAGAGCTTGGGCCCGAGCGGCAGAATGATCCTGTCATCCCACGGGACCTGCTCTTGCAGGATCTCGAGATATTTGACGAAGCGATCCGCATCCTTGGGCGTGGAGAGCATCGTCTGCAGGGTGTCGCGGTCGATCTTGCCATCGACCAGGTCTTTGATCTTCGCTTTCGTGTAAGCCATTGCTTTTCTCCTGAGTTTCTCGGGGCGCCGTGCGGGAGGCGGATACGGCGCCCCGCGGGATCATTCCTCGACGAACTTGACGGTCTTCACGTCCGGCAGATCGGAGAGGTCCATGGAATATTCGCGACCATAGGAGGGGATCGGCAGATCCTCTTCCTTCAGTTGCCACTCCTCGGGCAGATCCCAGAACTTGCGGAACCCTTCCTCCCATTTCGGGCCGAGCTTGAAGCTCGCCGCGAACATCTGCTGGACATGGGTGCCGGCATCCTTCGCGAGGATGCGCTCGCGTTCCCTGGCCATCCACTCGCGGGTCGGCTGGGCCTTGGCCAGACGGTCCTTGCGGATTTGCGCGCGCAACGCCTCGGTGCCCGCCTCATCCGCCGCAAACAGACCATCGGACCCTTTCGCGAGCACGACGCCGTAGACCGTCTCGGCGAAGCGTTCGAGCAGGTAGCCGCCATTCACATCCTCGGCCACCGACTGCGCCTCGCGATCAAGCGGATCGCCGAAGCCCGGACCACCACGCATGTAGTTGAGGTAGAGGTCGTAATCCTTGAACATCTCCTCGGTGGTGATCGCCTGCTTGTCGCGCTTGATGCCCTCGGGGTTTACCATCGCGTCATAGGTCGGGTGTTCGGGATCGGTATCGCCGCCGAAGGGAATGGGATCACCGTTGGCGATCTTTTCCTTCAGCCCCGTGTCATGGGCCGCGAAGCGATAGCCCGAAGCCGCCGGATAGCCGCCCATCAGCCCCCAGTCGGAGCTGATATGGCCGTTGCCCATGAAGAACATCGTCCAGTCCTTCGCGTTCCAGACCATGCGCAGGGATTCAAAGCCGCAGCCGCCGCGATACTTGCCCGCGCCGCCCGAACTGGCCTTGATCTGGCGGCCCAGATAAACCAGCGGTTCGGCCAGCTCCCAGATCTCCATATCGCCCATGTCGCCTTCGGGGTTCCAGATCGCCGCCGCGTGGCTGATGCCGTCGGCGATGGCGCTGGCGCCGACCCCGTTGGCCGCGCATTCGAAGGAGTTCACCGCATGGATCTCGTCATACTGGTTGAACCCGCCGCCCTGCAGCCAGTTCGAGGTATTGGCGTTGCCCGCGTTCACCTCTTCGAGATAGCCGCGCCCGAAATAGCTGCGCGAGAGCCCGCGCCAGAGCGCCGTCCAGCTTGAGACCAGGAAGTGCCAGCTATAGGCGAAGGCCACGCGCCGGTCGTCGGGGTTCATCCAGGTGCCCTTGGGCAGGCGAAACTCGGTCCCGTAGGCGGCCCCGTCATTGATCATCTCGGTCGGGATCAGGGTCTGGGTCATCATCACCCAGATACCCGAGGTGAACGAGACCGAATGGGCGTTGTAGGTGTGCCAGCCCCAGCGTGACGAGCCCTCGAAATCGAGCCGCCAAGTCCCGTCCTTGCGGATCGTCATCTCGGAGGGAGTGTGCATGATCGTGTCGACCTTGGCGAAATCCGAAGGCACGCGCACGTCTTCATGGTTGTAGGGCACGTCGACGAAGCCGACCTGACGATAGGTGCCCGGGATGGTCATCGCCTTGATCCGGTTCTGCAGACCGATCCGGCCATGCTCGACCGCCTCATAGGCGAATTTCCAATAGGCCTCGATCCCCTCCTCGGCGATCACCTCCTCGACCAGCTTGCGGATCATGTGGCAGCCGGCGACGCGGGTGCGTTCGTCTAGCATCCAGTAGCGCGTGGTGCGCACCGCGCGCTGGCTCTCATGCAGCCAGTCGCGTTTCAGCTCGTCATTCTCGCCGATCTTGCGGCAGGTCACCGAATAGCCGTCGCCGAAGCGCTGCACCTGACCCGTCGTCATCGAGCCCGGGCCGACCGCGCCGGTGTCGATCACATGGGTCACGCCGCCGACCCAGCCGATCAGCTCGCCCTCGTGGAAGATCGGCACGATGGTGTGGATGTCGCACGGATGGACATTGCCGATCAGGCTGTCATTGTTGCAGAAGATATCCTTGTCCTTGATCCCCGGATTACTCTCCCAGTCGTTCTCGATCATGTATTTGATCGCGGCGCCCATGGTGCCGACATGGATGATGATCCCGGTCGAGGTCAGGATGGAATCCCCGGCCGCGTTATAGAGGGTGAAGCACAGCTCGCCCTCCTGCTCCACGATCGGGGACGCGGCGATCTTCTTCGCGGTTTCGCGCGCATCGACAACGCCGGCCCGCAAGCGCGAGAACAGCTTGTTGTAGAGGATCGGGCTTTCCTTGTGCAGCGCCCGTTCCGTGAGCCCGGCATAATGCCCGGTGCCCTTGGTCTTGGCCATGATCTCGTCGCGGTGCTGCTTGAGCGTTTGACCGCCACGGACGATGCCCTTGATGTCAGTTTGCATATTCATTGGTTCTTCCTCCCTTGGCCGTCACACTTCTTTCAGATGGAACAGGCGGTGACCGTCGAGCCATGTCTCGAACCCTCCCGGCACGACGAAGGTCGTGGCGTCGGATTCGATGATCGCGGGACCGGTGACCCGGTTGCCGGGCACGAGCCTTTCCATCTGGTAGAGCTGCGCATCGACCCATTTGCCCTTGCGATAGAATTTGCGGGTGCCAAGCTTGGCCTCGTCCGGCGGGGTCGGGCTACCTTCTTCCTCCTTGGGGATGTTGGGTTTCGGGATCGGCACGGTGCCGCGCATGATCGCGCCGGTGATCGAATAGCCCAGCTCGGGCGAACGCGCCGAGGCGGCATAGACCCGCCCGTAAGTGTCGTTGAACGCATCGACGAGCTTGTCCCAGTCCGCCGCCGTCTTGGCCGACTCGATCGGGCTTTCGATCTCGAGATCGTTGAGCTGGCCGCGATACTGCATCCGGTAGCCGGGTTGCAGCGTGACCTGATCGCGCGAATAGCCGTTGAGTTCGAACTCCTCGAGCACGCGCTCAGCCAGTTCGTGCCAGGCGTCGTTCAGGGTCTTCGCCTCGATCTCCTTGGCATCGTCCGACGCCTCTTCGGCGATGTTCACGTCGAGCGACTTGTCGTAGCGATATTCGAAATCCGCCGCGGCGCAGCCGAAGGCCGAGAAGCCCGCGGCCCAGGCCGGCACGATCACGTCCTCGAAGCCCAGACCTTCGGTATAGCCATAGGTATGGACCGGACCGGCCCCGCCATAGCTGAAGCAGGTAAACGACGACGGCGAGTAGCCCTTGCCCGAGATCATCGAGCGCAGATAGTCGCGCAGGTCGCTGTCCAGAAGCTCGATGACGCCCGCCGCCGCTTCCTCGACCGTCAACCCGAGCGGATCGGCGATCTGTTCCTTCATGGCATCATAGGCGCGCTGCCGGTCGAGCTTGACCTGACCGCCGAGGAAGTTGTCGGGGTTCAGGTAACCCAGAATGACGTGGCAATCCGAGATCGTCACCGTGTCGATGCCGCTATCGGCCCAGCACACGCCGACCCGATAGCCCGCGCTGTCGGGACCAAGCTTGATCGCCTTGGTATACGGATCGAGGCGGATGAAGCTGCCCGCGCCTGCGCCCACGGAATCAAGCCCCACGAGCGGCAGCGACAGCACCAGCCGCGCCATGTCGGGGTCGTTCTGGATCGTCAGTTCGCCTTGCGTGATCAGCGCCACGTCGAAGGAGGTCCCGCCGATATCCGAGCAGGCGATGTTCTTGTAGCCCAGAACCTCGCCGAGATATTTCGCGCCGATCACGCCGCCGATCGGCCCCGAGACGATGGTGCGCGCCAGCTCCTTCGCCTTCCAGCTGATCGTGCCGCCATGCGTGGCCATCACCCGGAAATCGAATTTCGAGCCATTGTCCTTGAACGCGGCCGAGATCTTCTTGAGCGTCTGGCGCGAGGGCTCGGCGGCGAAGGCCTCGAGCACGGTGGTATTGGTGCGGTGGGTCTCCTTGCGCACCGGGTAGTAATCGGTCGAGGCGAAGACCGGGATCTGCTTGCCCGATTTCTCGACCTCCTCGGCCACGATATCGCGCACCCGGCGCTCATGCGCGGGGTTCTTGTAGCTGTGCAGAAGCGAGATCACGATGCCCTCGACATCCTGCGCGATCAGCTCCTGCGCCGCGCTGCGCGCCGTGTCCTCGCGCAGCGGAATGACCACGTCGCCGAACATGTCCACGCGCTCCATCACGCCGCGCGTCAGGTGACGCGGCACGAGCGGATCGTCATAGTAATGGGTGTTGAGGTGGATGCGGTCCTCGTAGGCCATCCCCAGATAGGCCTGACAGGCGCGACCCATGCGGTGGAAATCCTCCATCCCCGCATTGACGATCAGCCCGGTCTTGAGCCCCTTGCGCTGAACCACGCGATTGAGCATCGCGGTGCCGGAATAAACCCCGGTCTGGATCGAGCCCAGCGCCTCCTCCAGCGACAAGCCCCAGTGCTCCAGCCCTTCGCGGCTCGACTCGATGAGGCCGCGCGCTTCGTTATCCGGCGTCGATTGCGCCTTGCCGACGACGAATTCCCCATCCGCATCGACAAAAAACGTGTCAGTCATCGTCCCGCCCGCGTCGATGCCCAGCACCTGCACGGAACGGCTGTTTTTCTTGTCCAGTGGCACGAAAAACTCCTCCCTTAGCCAAAGCCGGCCCGACCTGGGCGCGGCTGAGTCACAGGATGGCAGCGTGATTTCAGGTCGCGGTGTCCGATTTTCGACGGGTCTGACGGACACGCTGCGGACGCGAAATCGCGGCGAAGGTCGGCCCGATACGGCCATATCGAGGGCCACCCGGGAAGAGCTGTCGAAACGTTCAGCTCGGAATGTCTTCAAAGATAGGAAAATCCCGTGAGTGATCGTCACTCACGGGTCGCAGGGGGATTGCCGCCCCATAGGCCTTCAGGCCTTTTGCGATCGCGCGATCCCGAAACTGTCGAGCTTGAGATAGAGCGTCGAGCGCGCGATCCCGAGGCGGCGCGCGACCTGAGAGAGATTGCCGTTCTCGGCAGCGATCGCGCTGATGATTTCGGCCCGTTCCAGATCACGCAAAGTCGTCTCCGCCCCGTTTCGCGTGTCGCGCTGACGGAACTCCGGCGGGAGCGTCCGGTCATCAATGAGCCCGGTCGGAGACAAGGCGTCGAGTGTTGCGACAAGGTTGCGCATCTCGCGGATATTGCCGGGCCAGGCATAGGCTTTCAGAGCATCCATCGCACCGGACGTGAAGCGAATTTCGCGACCGCATTGCCTTGCGCTGTGACAACGGACGAGCTGCTGGAGAAGCGGCGCGATCTCTTCGGGGCGCTCACGCAGAGGCGGAATGTGGAGCCGCACCCCGGCGATCCGATAGTAGAGATCGCTTCGGAAAGCCCCTTTGCGCATTTCGTCATAGAGCGAACGCTGCGACAGGGAGATGATACGCATTCCACGCAAGGAGGCCTGCTCGACCGCCGCCAGCAAGAGCTTCTGAACGGGCGCGATCGCGGCGCCCGGGCTGTTGAGGCACAGCACCCCGACTTCCAATCCGTAGCGAGCCTCGGCGAGATCCTCGCGAAGCCCCGCTTCCGTCAGTTGCGGGCAATCGATGAGGGTGAAGGGACCCTCGGCTTCGGTGCTCGCGTGATGAATGGCTTCCGCCAGATAGGTCTTCCCGGTTCCCGTCTCGCCTTCGATGAGGATCGGGATCGTGGTCTGCGCGAGCTTTCGGGCCTGAGCGCAAAGCCGCGCGCTCGCCTCTCCGAGCTTGCTTGCCTGATCCAGCTGCGCCGACATATCGAGGGCCTTCGCGCGGCGTTGCCGCATGCAGAGCATGACACCGATCGCCTCGCCCTGATCCTCGATCACTTCCAGATCCGCGTTATGCAGGCAATCGGCAAGAGTTTCGGCGATCGTGTCGGGGGTCTGGTCGATGATTTGGGGCACCTGACCGCGCAGCCATGTGAGCGCTTCATCATCCTCGCAGAACCGCGCGAAATCCTCGGTCGCGAAGACATCTGCGCCGCTGCGATCCATGATCAGCAACGGATCATTCCCCCGACGCAGACGCCGCAAGTGGATGCGTTCGGCCAGAGTTTCGCGTTCACGCGAAACCATGCGGGTCAGTTCCGTCTCCACCTGCAAGGCCAGCGCGGCGGACAAGGCGGCCGCGCTGGTCTGATGAAGAGCTTCCGGCCAGGAGATATCGACCACCCCGAGGAGCCGGCCGGTCCCCGGCTCGGCGATCGGCGTCGCGACACAGTTCCATCTCTGGATCGCCTCGCAGAAATGTTCCGCCTCGCGGATCATGACCGGAAGCCCCAGCTTGATCGACGTTCCGATCGCGTTGGTCCCGATGGCCTCCTCGGTCCATTGCCCGCCAAGGTTCAGATGGTTTTCGCTGCCGCGCGCGAGTGTCCGGCTGTCGCCGACGGCGTCGAGCACCACCCCCGCATCATCGCAGAGCAACAGGATCTCGCCGCTTTTGTTCAGCAGTCGCCCGGCGCGCTGCAGCGCCGTGTGCGCGCCGCGGCGCAACCGGCGCGCAGATGTTCGCTGCGCCGCCAATTCATCTTCCGTCAGGGCCGGCGCAAACCTGAGATGGGAAAAGGAATGGCGCGCGGAACGCTTCCAGCTCTCGAGAACCTCAAGGCGGATTTGGCGTGGAACCCGCCCTACGGCCATGAAGTCTTCCCAATCTCCCTTCTGTACTGTCTGCTCCATCTTCTCCTCCCCGAAAAGACAGGTCATCAGAGCAAGCCAACGGACCTTCTCGCTCCGGAAAGCCTCCGCACTGATTCAGAATACACGAATCATGCGGCCGTGGATGCTGGACACTTTCATAGCAAAGACGATGAAATCCGAGTGTCCGATTTTCGGACGCCCGCAGCATCCCCCCAAATGACGGCTGTCGGCCGGAGCGTCTTCTTCCGCCACCCTTTTTCGCGGTGCACCTGCGTCGCGTCTGACGCCCCGTCGCGGCTGCGCGATGGCCGCGCTCCGAGCGCGCCGAAAGGGAGCCCCGCCCCCTCTGCGACGAAGCCCCCGAGAGGTCTGACACTGGTATTGGATCTGCGCTCACGCCTTCGTGATCGCGCCCGAGTGATCGCTATCCCGCCTCTCCTGCGTAGCCCTTGCACCAGACGGAAACGCTCCGTCACATCACAGGGAGAACCACTATGTCTTTGAACTTCCGCGCATTTGTCGCGTCGATTTCGGCTGCCGCAACGCTTGCTGTCGCGGGCCCCGCCCTTGCGGACGATCACATGAACCCGATGGTCGGCGGCGCCAAGATGTATGAGAGCAAGCCGATCGCGGCCAATGCCTCGGCGGCGCCGAACCTGACCACGCTCGTCGCGGCCGTGAAAGCTGCGGGCCTCGTCGAGACCCTGTCCGGCCCCGGCCCCTTCACCGTCTTCGCGCCGACCAATGACGCGTTCGACAAGCTGCCCGCGGGCACCGTCGAGACGCTGGTCAAGCCCGAGAACAAGGAGACGCTGACGAAGATCCTGACCTGCCATGTGGCATCGGGCGTGATCACCGCCGAGAACATCGTGGCGACGATCGAAAAGGGCAAAGGCATGGCCAAGATCGAGACGCTTGGCGGGTGCGAGCTGACGGCCACCATGAAGGATGGCATGGTGATGCTCACCGATCCCAAGGGCGATGTCGCAACCGTCGAGACGGCTGATGTGCGCCAGTCGAACGGCATGGTCCACGTGATCTCGACCGTGATGCTGCCGAAGATGTAAGCCCGCTCCCTTAGGGTTTGCGAGAAACGCCCGGTCGGCCTCTGGCCTTCCGGGCGTTTTGCTGCGCGATCCCTCTTGACCGGGCGCGGCGCCTGACTTACCTCTGCGCTCGCACCATGCGGGTATGATGTAATGGTAGCCTGTCAGCTTCCCAAGCTGAACGCGCGGGTTCGATTCCCGCTACCCGCTCCAAGCTCCCCTCAGTTCGGAACCAGCCGGTAGAGCGCGCCGTCATCGGCGTCTTCGATGATCCAGACCTGCCCCTGCGGACCGACCGCAACATCGCGCACGCGCATCTCCAGATCCCAGCGCGCAAGCTGGTCCGAGCCATCTCCAGCGATCAGCGCCACGCCGCTCCCCGCCAATCCACCGATCAGCATATCGCCTCGCCATTGCGGGAAGTCGCCGCCCTCGTAGACCGTCATCCCCGAGGGTGCGATCACCGGCGTCCACCACAGCTTCTATCGACGGCGATCTGGTTTTCAATCTCGCCATCCAGTTCGTATTTTCGTTCCCGCAACTCTTCTTGCACGAAATCCTCGGAGAACACGTGGAAGATTGTGTCATTGACCGTTGCTGTGACCGCATCTCCAGCCTTTTGAAGGTTGAGAGTTCCCATTGCCGTCGTACCGCGAGAAAACGCAAACGAGCCGGAGCCATCGGTGGATTCGTCAGAAACAAGGTTGAGAGCGGCGCCTGACACATCTTCCTGCTGGCCGTACAGATCAAGATACCGGAAGGCGCGCGACAGGAAGGACTTGCCGATACCGTTTCGCGCGAAAACTAGGTTTTGATTGCTCTTCGTCAACTCTCCATCGAGAGTGAAGACGGGTCCGAGATATCGGGCGGACACGGAAAATTTTGGTTTTGGTACTGTATTCATTTTTCAAATCCATCAAATCAAGAAAACTCGAACCCTTGTGTCCAGCTTCAATATCCTTCGGCTCAAGCGCCGATGGATTGGCGCTCACTCGTGATTGGTGCCTGCGGGCAGCCGTAAGTCAATATCATCTGGCACAATGCTGAACCCCCTAGCCATGGCTCTGCCGAACTCGATTGTTGGCCAATGACGTGTCTCGAGCTTCCATTTTCTTACTCGCAAACGGATGTTTTCGCACGTACACTGAGCGTCAGCATCCCGCCCTCTATGACCGTCAGACCATGCCCACCGCCCTACCGATGAATTGGCTTTTTGCCACCCTCCTCCTGCAGCATCGCTTCCATTTCTTCTAACCCATCGACTGCAGAGCGCATCTGCGCCTCATCATCCACCCCCGCTGTCTCGGCATCCGCAAGCTGTCCCCCAAAATCCATCTCCATCTGGCGCTGTTCCTCGGCGATAACGGCTTGAACGACAGGCGCGGTCTTCTTTGGAACAACATCAGATTGCCCTGACGGTTGACCGTCAACGCTCTCGCGTGCCCGCTCCACATCAGTTTCAGAACCACAGGGGCCGTCCGGTGGCGGTGACATCGGCATGGCCCGCACACTCAGCGGCAGATTGCCCTGCGACCCCCCTCCCCCCGGCTCCGGAAACGGCAACTCGCCCGTCTGTGCCGCGTGGATCGCCTTGAACAGCCGATCGTCAAAATACTGGATCCGCTTTGCCCGGACCGGCATCTGGGCATCGATCACCATGACGATCTCGTCGAGCGGCAAGCGGCGCGCCTCATCCTCAGGCAACAACGAACTTTCTTCGGTCCGTGTGGATTGGCTGCGCCCTTCAAAGGGGTTCTTGCCGATGGACTGGGACCGCGTGACCACGGTCTTCGTGGTCTTGCCGACCGCCTTGCTCAGCTCCTCGACGGTTTTTTCGTCTGACGGCGTGAGGTAGAGCTTCACGCCCGCATTGCCCTGCAGGGCGCGGCGGGTGTTCTCGCCATAGATTTCATCGAGGGCGGGGATGGTTTGGGTGACCACGGCCAGGTGACCACGATAGGTGCGCAGTGTCTCGATGCTTTCGACCACGATGGGCATTTTGCCGAGGCGATTGAACTCGTCGAGCATGATCATCACGGGCCATGGCTCATCCGGCCCGGGGTCCTTTTCCTGCATGGCCGAGAGCAGGTCGGAGAAAAACAGCCGGATCAGCGGTGCGAGTGGCTTTACCATCAGCGGCTGGACCACGAGATAGACCGATAAGGGCTTTTTCCGGATCGTGCGGAAATCAAAGTCCGAGACTGCCGTCGCTTCATCGATGGCCGGGTTCTGCCATTGGTCGAGCCCCGAGGTCATCAGGAGCGAAACATAAGAGGTCAGCGTGTCATTGTTGGTGGACGCCAGCCGGGTGAAGATCAGCTTGGCGGCCCTGTTGTCGACCTCGTGGCCGCGCGCGAAGTATTCCTTCTGCTTGTTCCCGCCCGAGGCCGCGATGCGATAGATCTCGCCCAAGGTGGGGCGCTTGCGCTGGAAGGCCAGCAGGCCTGCTGCCACGAAGAGATCGATCCCGCCCTTGAGGAGACCCTGCACCCGGTCATTGTCGCTCTGGAGGAAGAGCGTCGCCAGGAGCTGCAATTCCATCTGCTGGCGCGCGGGATCTTTCAGCTCAAAGATGCGCAGGAGCGGGTTGTAGCGATGCGTGCGCTTGCCCTCCCAATCGGTGGGGGCAAAGCGATAGACCTTGTCACCTTGGGCTGCGCGATGCCGGGCCGTGGCCTCAAAGCACTCGCCCTTCACATCGAGCGTCACGGCGGAGCCTTGCCAAGTCAGCAGGTTCGGAATGACGAAGCCCGTGGTCTTGCCGCGGCCCGTGGGCGCCACGATCAGCGCATGGGGGAAGACCTTGGAGCAGATGTAGTTGGCGCGGGAGCCCGGCGGCCCCAGCTTGCCGAGGATGAACCCGGTCCCTGGCGCCCCGAAGAACCCATTGGCCTTCATCTCGCGCGCGGTCTGCCAATGGGTCTGGCCAAACCGTGTCAGGGCGGACCCCGAGAGGGCGAGGCTCAGCATCAGGCCGGCGGCGGCGAAGCTTCCGATGATCAGGTGAATAAGTTGCGCGTCCTCCGGGCGGCGGTCCAGGATCGCCAGATAGTTCTGCGCGATATATGCAAAGTCGATCTCGGCCCCGAAGCCGAGATCCTGGTAGGTCAGCACCGCCGAGGCGATGGTATAGCCTATGGCCCCGGTCACCAGCGTCACAAGCAGGACGCCCGTGGCGATCCGCGCTTTTCCCATGGAGGCGCTCAATGGACCTGACCCCGCTCGGTCTCGCCATCCACATCTGTCGCGCGGTGTTTTTCGTATTCGGTGTCGGCAAGATCATCGACCACCTGGCGCAAGGCCTCCGTGTTGGCCGTCGCTGCATCCGATTGCAGATAGACCTTGGCGACATAGAGCCGGTCGAGGCGGTCCTCGAGAACCTTGTCCAGCGCATCGGCATCGCCAGATGTGAGCCGGTCGAGTTGGCGAACGTCCAGCACCCGCGCGATCTCGCCACGGAAGGCGTCCCGCTCCGCCTCGGTCTCGAAGGGCGCGGACAACTCCCCGGCCCGCTCATGGTCCAGAACACGCGCAATCTCGTCTGCAAGGCGGTCGGCACGGTGAGACTGCGGCGCAGTTTCACCGCGGGCTGCGAGGAGCGCGTCGCGCGTGCCAGACGCAAGCCCGTCGCGCATCTCGTTTTCGCGGCGGACCTGATTGATGGCCTCCGTGTCCCGGATCTCGACGACGGCCGCATAGGTCGCGCCAAGCCCACGGGCGAGGTGGGACGGCATGTCCGGATAGCGCGCGCGTAAGTCATCCGTGACAGCATCTGCAACGGGCGTGCGGACGTCGCGTCCCTCCATGATCCGGTCGACCTCGCGGGTGATCTCACTGGCGCGGGCCGCATCGGTGATGGTCTCCCTGTAGGGCTCAGACCGGTCAATCACATCGCCAGGGCGTGCGAGCAAGTCCGGGTGTGCTTCGAGATACGCGCGCTGCTCGGTCTCGATCCGGCGCTCCGCCCTTGAGACAACCTCCCGATCCCGGTCCTCGATCTGCTGCGCTGTCAGGCCCTCTGCGCGCATCTCCTGACGGATTGTCCCTTCCATCGCCCGGACCGCGCCCTCATGATAATGGAACTGCTCGCTGACCGGTTCCGCTTCCATGACACCATCCCGGCGCAGCACGTTCTCCCGTTCCAGCAGCGTGCCAAGCGCGACATGCACATCGTTGAGAATGTCGCGCGCCTGTTCCAGATCGGCGCGGCGCTCGAGGTTCAGATCGCGCGCCTCAGCCACTTTGGAGAGATCATTGGCGATCCATTGATGCTCGAGCGCTGCATTTGAGGCGCCCGTCTCGATCCGGGCCACCACTTCCGATGTGCTGATCCCGGTGCCGTGTAGTGCCGCGTCAATGCGCGATCTCAGATCGGGCTCTGCCAGTCGCTCGCGCTGGCTGGCGTCAATATTGGCCTCGGAATAGATCCCGCCCTCTGAGGGGGGCTCTGACAGCGTGGATGATCGCAATCCGAGTGGCTGCATGTGCTGGACCTGCGTCTGGATCTCGATGAGGCGTTTTTCCAGCACGGGACGTTCGGCGTCAGACTTCTCGGCGATCATGCCCTGCACCCGTGCGAGCTTCTCCGCATAGAGGCTTCTCAGATCCTCGAAACTCTGATCCTCGGCCATATACACATCTCCTGTTCGGTCCACCTGCCCGCCGCGCGCCAGCACCTCGCCCGCGCGGAAGAGGGCTGCGGCAATATCCTCGCGGGCTTCTCGCGAGGCCTCCGCGGCAAGCGCGTGGTAGACGGTTCTGGTGTTGGCGATCTCCACGAGCGTCCGGGTCAGGTCGGCCCCGACGCGTTCCCGCTCGCGGGGCGCGCGCCCCTCCTCTTTCGCCGCATAAACCTCGCTGGTGCGGGCCGGGTAATGCACGACACCGCGATCCACCCGGCGCGTGGCTTCCAGGCGCACGCCGTACTTCTCCGCCTCCTCGACCATGGCGAGGCGGAAGTCGTCATAGTTGAAGCGGTGGTTGCGCCCCAGGAAAAAGAACTCGCCTTCCTGCGAGCGGCGGTTCAGCACCAGATGCGCATGCGGGTGATCGCGGTCCTCATGCACCGCGATGATGTAGTCGAAATGCCCCTCGTCGGTCTGGAAGAACCGCTCGGCCACGTCCGTCGCGATGTCGCGCACATCCTCCCCGCGCGTGCCGATGGGGAAGGACATGAGCATATGGGTGGTCTGTCCGAGCTTGGGCTTGAAGCCCGCATCCCACCGTTTGGCAAAGCGCACGGTCAGGTCCTTGATGTCACCCGCCTCGAGCTTCGCCTTGCCATCCAGGAACCCGCTACTGTCCACGATATGGGTAGACTTGGTGGTGAGGTAATCGAGCTGGTTCATCAGCTGCGATTTGGTATGCGTGCCCCCGCCCCGGATCGCCTTGAAGACCGCCGGACGGTGCCCTGCTGCCGCGCGCGTCAGCTGGGTCTGCTTGGCCACGTGCAGCCCTTGCATCGAGCCCCGAACGCGGCTCCAGCCATCCCGAAAGACCTCGCCCGTGACGGCATGGACGGCATCATTCAGCCGCATGCGCAAACTCCCTCAGCGCGGCCGTGGCCTGCAGCTGCATTGCGTCCCGACGGCGGCGCAGAAGCAGATCGATCTCGTCAGCAGAATCCAGAATGAACCGCGCCAACCCGCGCATCTGGGCAAGGCGCAATTCGGTGAACTCGGCACTCGTGCCCCCCACGGCCCCCTGCCCCCGCCGGTTGGCCTGCGTCATCTGCTTGGCGATTTGCGTGACCCCATTGCCGACCTCGTGCAGTGAAGCGCGGTAGCGCGCCATCTCGGCCGCCATCTGCGCGTCCGGAACGAACACCCCGCCTGCCGCCTGAATGAGCCGCCGCAGCCCCTCGGCCCGGCTCTCGATCCCCGCCTTCGCCAGCACCTCGTCGAGCGCCGCCAGCTCCGCCGCCGTGACCTTCACACTGACCGCTGAGACCGGAATTGCGGCATCCGTCTGGCGCTCGGCATCGGCTTTGAGCGTGTACTGGATCGCCCGCACCGACACGCCAAACCGTTCCGCCAGCACTGAAGTGGAAACGCCTTCCGCGGCTTCGCGAACGATCTCCATGCGGTCCGCATCTGTGAGACGTTTTGAGCGCGACATGCGAAGAAAGGCCCCCTATTTCCTGCCACCTTCCACCAAGGCTGCCCCTACCTTACGATAATATACCAAGCTGTCAATTATATACTTCCGTCGCTTTCAGTCTCAGGCAGCCTTGGTGTCCGCTTCACGCCGCGGCCCGCAGGGACGCGGCTCTGCCGCCCTCACCACCGGGCGACCCACCTGTCCTAGGGGTCCCGTCCACCAGCCCCGCCCGAGGGTCTGGCCGAACACCACGTGTTCGGACGGAACCGCGGGCGGGCGCAAACCCCACCGACAGGGCGGACAGGCAGGGTCAAGGAGGGCCAGATTTGGCCCCCAAATCTCTGCCGCAAAAACCGGGAGGCCCTGGCCGATAGGTTTTTGTGGATGGCCCCCTTGAGGCTGACTGGCCGGTCTGTCGCTACCTGATCATTCCGGGGGAGGTGCGTCTGATGAATGCGCAGCGACCGGCAACTTCGTGAAGTCGCCTCGGGCGATCTGACCGCCGGACACGGCATCCCTGGAACAGGGATCGGGCCGCCCCAAGATCATCCTGGGGCGGCCCATCCTCGTCAGAGGATTTAGTCCTGGGGATCTTTCGCACTCGGCGGGAACATGACCAGCTCCGAGACCGCGACCGGGAAGTCGAGCTTGAGGCTGAAGAACTCCGAGCCGTCCCCGTTGCGAGTGTTGCGGAACATCGCACCCACGCGTTGGAAGCGGGTGCGCTCCTGGCCATCGGTGTCGGTGAACTTGACGGGGACGGTGGCGACGTAGTGGTTGGTCATTTGGGTTACTCCTTGTTGCGATGGGGATCACCCGGCATGGGGGCAAGAGGCCCGGTCGCAAGCGCAAATGCGGAGGGTCCGCGGCTCCGCCGTGGAAGCCGTATTTGTGCTTGCCGAAGCGTGAGCTGAGGGCACGGACGGGCCGACCCCGTGCGATCCACATCGATGAGCAAAAAGGAGTGATCCGGATGATCTTTGCCATCACGCAGCCGCCATCATCCGCGTCCGCGTCCCGCCGAGCCTGGCCGGGGTGCTGACGGAGCCCGCCCGCGTGGATGCGATATTCCGAAACACCACCCGAGGGACGCACAAGTCTTCAGCCTCAAGTGCGACGTTTCGAGCCTTCGTGTCTTGCGATGCTGACGATGTGCGTGAGGTGCGCACCATCCCCAACCCGTACCGATGCGGATGGGCCGCACGCTGACGGACTTGGTAGAGGGATAACGGTGCTGGCCGCCGCGAGCTCCCGATCACGCGTGACCGACCGCACGCGCCATGAGACATGACGAAAGGGCCGCGCCAAGCGCGACCCCCTCTCTTCAATCCTGCGACGCCTTCTTCGCCGGGTCCGCAACCCGCATGACCGTCAGACCTTTCGCTTCCGCCTTCTGCCCGAGGTTCAGCGCGACCCCGTTGCCGCCGAAGAGTACAACCCCCGTCGCCGCGAACTTGTCGTCCAGCATTTCGTCATTGCACTTGAACGGTGCCGCCCGCCCATGCGCGGACCAGCGCGGATCGAAGCGCGCTTGTGCGACACCCCGTGCGCGCGCCCACCGAGCCGCAATCATCTCCGCCCCGTGCTTGCCACCCTTGTGGCAGAGGAAGATCTCCTGATTGCGGTTCTGCTTGATCCGTTCGCGAACCTTGTCGAGCGTGTTGAAGATCACATCGACATCGGTCCAGTCGGTGGCGCCTGAGACGATCAGGGGCACCCCCTCGACTTTCGATTTCTCGGCAGTCTCGCGGTCGTGCTGCTCCAGGAGCTGCCGCGCCTCGAAGATCGCCCCGGTCTCTTGCGCCCGGACGCTTGCGCGGGACCCGGCTGCCGGGATGAAGGCGTGGCCCGTCTCGATCTCGTAGCATTCCGCCGCTGCCTCGCTCATCACCTCGATGGCGCCGACAATCTCGCGCAGCTGCACAAAGCGCGCCTGCGCCTCCTCAATCGCGGTCTCGGCGATCTCCGATCCGTCATGGGATTTTGCCAGCGCGCCGATCTTGTCGGCGGTGCGGTCGACCTCCTTACCAAGCGCCACCTTGCGCCGCTGGAGGATCGTCGCGAGCCCATGGGCCAGCGGTTCGATTTCCGCTTCAAGCCCGGTCCCGCGCAGCTGACCGAGCAAAGCCTCGAAGCTCTCGCGGACGATGTGGTCGGTCAGAACGTGATCCTCCGGGATCGGCAGCTGCGCGTCCTTTTCAGTCAGTCCGAAAAGTTCGATGGTCTCGTAGGTGTTTGCGTTGTCGTAAGCCATGTCTGGTCTCCAGTGTTCGGTTCCAAGGCCACCACGTGAGTGTGGGGGCATGGCCGAATGCCTGGTTTCCGAATCTGCCCGGGTCAGGGACGGCGCAGCCGCCGGCTTGCCGGGCGCAAAAGTTTTCCGCGTGCAGCAAATGACACATGCGCGCCCTCACGCACGGGACCGCCCCAAGCCACAGGCCCCGTCCTCGCCGAAAAGTTTTGCGATCCTTGACGCGGGCTGATTTGGGGGCCATCCGGAGGATATGCTTCCGCACTCATGTGTGTGTGTTTTGACGGTAGGTTTGCCCGACACGAGCAGGCAAACGGCCCGACCGAACGCGGGAGACGGATGGAGCGGCGGGATCGTTTTGGCCTTGGGCCAAAACAGACCAGAGCGCAATCCGGCGGAGCGGCCGGGGAGGGACGTGCTCGCGAGGCGGGCAAACCGGGATGCCAAGCGCAACGCCGCGGTGAGGCCGGATGGCCGAATGCGCGACGGCCCGAAGGGCCGTTCTCCCCTGCGACACGCGAAGCCGAGCTGGGGAGGCCGCAAGGCTTATGCCAAGGTTGATGTGCAGGCGACTACGCGGTGATGCGGGCGCAGGTCATGTGGGTAGTCTGGCCTCACCAAGCGGCTCAGGAAACACTAGTGGGGCATGGCGATGAAGCCGCGAACACCCGCCAGCAAGATGATTTGCGTGCAGCGCGCAGATAGTTTGCGACCAATTGATTTTGAGGGTGCGTATTCCGCACGGCTTCTGGTCTGATTTTTAGGTCTCCTGTACCTGATCGAGTGCTTCGCCATGCACCACCAGATCAAAGCCTTCTTCGGCAGTCGGCGATGCGAAGTGACTGGAAAACTGGTGGAACTGTGCCTCCGTGACCGCGAAAGGATGGTCTCCCGCCGCGTTGCGCGCGCGCAGCCGAGCCAAGCAGACGTCATCTGGCACGTCAAACACATGAAGCTGGTGCGCAGCCTCAGTGCTGGCGATGATCTCCCTCATCCAGGCGCGTTGCGCGACGGTGTTTGCCGGGAAGTCGAGGACGACCGACACACCCGCGTTCAGCAAGGCGACCACATGAGGCCCCATGACACTTTGGAGTTTCGATGAGCACCGCACGTAATCCTTCAGCGAATGCAGCTCATCTGCGAAGAGCGCATCGAGCCAGGAGTCCTCAGCGATAAGAACCGTTCCGGGCGTGGCCCCAAGCTGGGCGGCCATTGTGGACTTCCCGGATGCGATCTTACCGCACAGCATGTGCAGCGTCGGAGATTCAGACAACATTGCTATGTCTCCCTCATTACGGATGAAAAGATTTCAGGATTGGCCTGTAGCGGGATCTGATGCCAAAGTATTGGCCTCGTCCGCCAAGGCATTGACAGATCATGCCACCGCATTCCTTTCTCGGTGGCTGTTCCTTTGAAAAAGCAGCCGGATGCAGAACGCCGTCTCGGCGAGGATCGTCAGTAGATACGCCGGTACGAATGCCTGGGACCATTCAGGGGAGAAGAAGCGCAGGCCGCTGCCGATCAGATAGACGAGCCCGGCGATCGCCAGGCCGGCCCCGAAGACCTTCGCAAAATGACCTGATCGCCAGACAAGCAGACCCATGATCAAGCTATTGACGCCAAAGAAAATGAGGCCGAGATCATAGCCATGACCGTGCAGATCGAGGAACACCAGCGCAAGCGCGTTGGCATCGACAAGCTCGTTGGGGCCAGAAATCAGAAGCCACGCGGCTTGCAGGACCATGAGGTTCGCGGCGACCAGCACAGTCTGGATCAGCCGGAACACCATCGCGGACAGGGCAAGCCCCGGCGACGCGGCCCGAAAGATCAGATAAAGCAGTATGGCGAGCCCGGCATCGGAAAGCGCCATCACCAGATCGGCGACGATGGCCAGCCGGAACTGGCCCGGGGCGGCTAGGATCGCCGCCGCGGTGCCTGCCGCATCGCCAAGGTCGATCAACGGGCCACGCAGGCCCAGCTCGGCCCCTAGGCCCGCGACGATGATGAGCAGGTACAGCATGCCTGCAAGGCGGGCTTGGCGGGCAAACTCGGGCGTCAGTGCGGGATCGGTCATCAGGGCCTCCTTTCGGTGCGATTGGCCATGACATACCGGAACGGATTCGACCCGAACATTGCCAGAAACGCACCGGTGCGGTTCATGATCGTTCCGCCAGCTGGGGCGGTACCCGCCTCCGGCTTTGCCGACGCTGGCGTCGTCGGGCGGTTCGCCCGTTGACCTGCCCAGACCGAGCCGAGGACGATCAGCGCGCCGAATCCCTGCAGCAGGGACAGCGACTGGCCCAGCACCACCCAGCCAAGGATCACCGCCGTCACCGGGCTCATCATGCCCAGCATCGAGACCGCGCCTGGCTCGATCCGGGCGACGCCCCGGAACCAGAGCGCATAGGTGGCCGCAGAACCGATGAGCCCGAGCCAGACCAGTCCGGCCAGGTTCGTCGCCGTGAGTGTCGGCAGCGCAGGTTCCACGATCAGCGCCAGCGGCAACAGGATCACCCCCCCGGCGGTCAACTGCCAGGCGGTGAAGCTGAGGGCCGAGACGGGCGGTTGCCATTTCCGGCTGAGGACCGTGCCCGCCGCCATGGATGCCGCGCCACCAAGCCCTGCGGCGATGCCCACGGGGTCCAGTTCGGCGTCCGGCGAGATCAGCAGAAGCGCCACGCCCAGAACGCCAGTTGCAGCTGCGGCAACCGCACCTGCCCGGATCGGCGTGCCGAGCCACCCACGTGCCATCAGGATCACCATCATGGCCTGCAGCGATCCCAGCGTGGCCGCCACCCCGCCGGGAAGCCTGTAGGCGGCCACGAACAAGAGCGCCCAGAACAGCGCGAAGTTGAAACTGCCGAGCAGGAAGACGCGACCGAGCCAGGCACGGGGTGGCAGGCAACGCGTGACAGCAAGCAGCAGCAGTCCGGCTGGCAAGGCCCTAAGCGCGGCAAGGGTCACGGGATATCCCGCAGGCAGCGCCTCGGTCGTGGCGAGATAGGTGCTTCCCCAGACCGCCGGGGCGAGCGCTGTTAGAAGGATGTCGGTGGTGCGGGACATGGCTGTATCTCCTGGCGGGGGCTTACCAAAGCGGATGGAAGGGCAAACGCGGGCGGTCCGGCCAGGGATCAAGGCCGATGTCGCGCATCAGATGAGGCGGCAGATCGCGCGGCACGCCGCGCGGAATGCGGTGCCTGTGCCGGGCTGCAGTGCGGAGAAATGAGAGGGTCATGGCATTTCCTTTCAGGCGACGAGGCGGAGGGCGGCGCGCAGTTGCGCGGCCAAATCCTCGCGCGGTCCGTTGACGAGCCGGGCGCCGGTCTCGCGGACGATGAGGGTTGGAATGGACCGGACCTGTAGGGCACGGGCGTGTTGCCGGTCGGTCTCGACGGCTCGAAGGGTTTCCGGGTCCTCGAAAACATCGACGAAGGCCGCAGCTTCGAAGCCCAGCTCCCGGGCGGCGTGCAGCACCGTTGCTGGGTCAGCGACGTTCCGCGCCTCCGTCAGATGCGCGCGCTGCAGGCGGTCGAACATGTCCCAGTGGGCGGCCTGTCCGCCAAGCTGCTCCGCTGTCTTGCATCCCAGTGCGGCCGTCAGCCCGTGGGGATAGTCGAAGGGCGCGGCCCGCATGGCGTCGATATCGACGAGGTCCGGTCGGTCGCTCACCTGGCGGCAGACCGCCCAGTGCCCGAGGATGGTCTCGCGGGCGTCCTCGGGCGTGCCCCAGCGGGTGGCCATCTCGGCACGGCTGGCCTGCAGGACGAAGGTGCGGTGCCGGATGTCGAGGTCGAACTCAGCGGCAAGCGTCCGCATCCGCGACGAGATGTTGAAGCACCAGCAGCAGACGACGTCGTGGAAGAAGTCGATGGTGAGGGAGGGCATTACGCGGCCTCCTCTGACAGGTTGCCCCCAGCCAGCCGCGCGGCGATCCGGGCCACATGCGCGCCCTGAAAACGCGCGCCGGCGAGGTCGGTCTCTGTCGGTGCGCGCGAGCCGTCTGCGCCTGCAATCGTGCCCGCCCCATAGGGCGCACCGCCGACGATCCCTTCGGCCGTCGTCTGACCGGCGAAGGTGTAGGGCATTCCGGCTATAAGCATCCCGAAATGCTGGAGCGGGATCTGAGTGGACAGCAGCGTCGCCTCGTGCCCGCCATGCTGCGAGCCGGTGGAGGCGAAGACGGCGGCGACCTTGCCGACCAGAGCATTCCGTGCCCAGAGGCCACCAGCCTGGTCGAGGAAGGATTTCATCTGCCCGGCCATCATGCCGAAGAGCGTCGGCGTGCCGAAGATGATGGCGTCATAGGCCTCCAGATCGGCCGGCGCAGCCACGGGCGTGTCATCTGGGGCGAAGCCGACCTTTTGCCGGATTTCCTCGGGAACAGTTTCAGGCACGCGACGCATGTCGACATGGGTACCGGGCACGCTGCGTGCGCCTTCGACTTCGGCCTGCGCAAGGGCGCGGACATGGCCATAGCTGGAATAGTAAAGAACAAGAACGCGGGTCATGGGATCCTCTCAGTGCATTGGGTTTCGATGCCTGAGAGGATGGGGGATCGGTCGGGCCGCAATAACCCGCTGACTGTCACTTCATTCTTTACGCCAGTTGAAGAATGTCAGGACCGGAGCGTCGCGCGCAGGTGGTCGAGGAAGGCCGTGACCTTCGCGTCCATCCCCAGCCGCGAGGCCGTCACGGCGAAGATCTCCGGCGCGGGAAGCTCCCAGTTGGGCAGGACGCGCACCAGCGCGCCCCGCGCCTCGGCCTCGTTTGAGACGAAGTCCGGCAAGGTGCCGATGCCCTGGCCCGCGATCAGGAGATCGCGCAGGACGAGGCTGTTGCCGACACGAACCGGCGGATCGACGTCGATCGTGACCGTGCCGGAAGGGCCTGTCAGCGCCCATGTGGTCAGGTGGTCCGCAAGCAGGAAGCCGATCACCCGGTGCCGGGCGATGTCCTGCGGGACAACCGGCACGCCCGCCCGTTCCAGATAGGCGGGTGCCGCGAAGATCCGCTGCCGCATCGTCCCGACCCTGCGCGCCACCAGCGCCGAGTCCGGCATGGCAGGCCGGATGCGGATCGAGACATCGAACCCGCCCTCGACCATGTCCACCACCCGGTCGTCCATGGACAGCGTCAGACGCAGATCGGGATAGGCGTCGAGAAACCCGGGCAGGATCGGCGCGATCACGGTCTGCCCGAACGAGCTGGAGGCGTTGACCTTGAGGTGCCCCCGCACCGCCCCGGCACCATCGCGGATGCGCGTCTCGACCCCGGCAACGGCATCCAGAATGCCTGTCGCCTCGTCGTAGTAGAGCCGCCCGGCATCAGTGAGCGACATGGAGCGGGTCGTTCGGGTGAGCAGCGTCGTGCCAAGACTCTCTTCGAGCAGCTTGATCTCGCGGCTCAGAAGCGCAGGCGACACGCCAAGATCCTCCGCCGCACGCGCGAAGCTGCCGCGCTCGACAATGCGGCGGAAGGCGTGCATGACGGAAAGCTTGTCCATTCTTCTCGGTCGTTCCTCGCGTGAGCGCCCCTTGCGGGTCGCATGTACCTCGACCCTATCACGGGCACGGCAAGGCGCGAACGGATTGCGTTCGCGCCCGCCGATGGACCGTGACCGCCGCCTAAGCCGCCTGCCGAACCGCAAGCCAGTCCAGGATCGCCCGAGTGGTCTCGTTGGGCTTCTCCTGCTGGATCCAGTGGCCGCTGTCGAGGCTGAGCACCTCCACATTCGGGACGAAATCCGCGATGGTTTCGGACGGCGGAATCATGTCTCGCGTTCCGTAGATCATGAGTGCCGGCTGCCGGACGATGGGGTCCACTTCCGCCAGAATGTGCCAGTTGCGATCCATGTTCCTGTACCAATTGATGCTTGCCGTGAACCCGGTTGCCTCGAAGGCCGCGATGAACACGGCAAGATCCGCGTCGCTCATCACGGGATCACCTGCGGGGGCTGCGGCCGTGGCGAGGTTGATCATCATCATGCCCGGCTCGGGCGGCGCAGGCGGCAGGTTCTTGCGGAACAGGTTGCGTAGGAAGCAATCGGTGTGGGCATCCAGCACAGCGTCCGCGACACCGGGCTGACGGTTGAAGTGGACGAAATAATTGTCGGGCCCAAATACGCTTTCCATGAACTCGATCCATGGGACTGGGGTGCGAGGCTGGTAGGGCAGCGCCAAGTTGATGATCCGGGTCACACGAGCCGGATTCAGGAGTGCCATGCTCCAGACGACGTTTGCGCCCCAGTCATGACCAACGAAGGTGGCCGCTTCGTACCCGAAGTGGTCGAGAAGCGCTGCGAGATCGTCCGTCAGATGAGCGATGTCGTAGTCTTCCACCTTGGTCGGGCGTGACGAGTTCCCGTAGCCCCTTTGGTTTGGAACGATGACGTGGTAACCCGCCGCCGCCAGCGCCGGTATCTGGTGGCGCCACGAATAGGCATGCTCGGGCCATCCGTGGCACAGCACGATCGGGTTTCCTCGATTCTCTCGACCGGCCTCGAAGACCTCGAGGTGGGAATTGCCCAGCGAAACGAGCGTGGGCGCGGGGAAATCAGCGTTTCGGTTCATGGCAGTCTATCCTTTGTTAATTGCCTCGACGCTCGCCTATCTCAAAAAGGTTTCAAATCCTGACACCTTTGTATGGTATTAAGCCTCCATGAAGAGCCGTAGCCGACAAGACGCCATCGTGCGGACCCTGCGCCGTAACGGAACAAGCACAATCGACGCGCTGGTCCGAGAGGTCAGTGCGTCGCGCAGCACGATCATGCGAGACCTGTCGGCGCTGCGCGACGAGGGCTATGTGATCCACGCCGAACAGGGCCGCGGCGGCGGATTGTACCTCGATCCGGGCTCGGTGCAGACCACGGCCCGGCTTTCGGTCGCGGAGGTGTTCGCGCTCATCATCGGCGTCTCAAGCATGCGCGCCGCCCGGACGCTTCCGTTCGCAAGCCTTGCCGATGCCGGGCTTGCCAAGATCGAGAAGGCCTTGCCATCCGACAAGCTCCGAGATCTGCGCCGCCTCCTCGATTGTCTCTATGTCGGGCCCCTGGCTCCCCAAGTCGACACGTCGAACCTTGGAGATATGGAGGCCGCCCTGTTGCCCGCATTCGAGCAGTCGTTTCTCGAGCGCTTGTGCCTGAGGTTCCGCTATCGCGACGCCAAAGGGACCGAGACCGAAAGGCAGGTCGAGCCGCAGGCCATGCTGATGCTACCGCCACTGTGGTACCTGGTCGCCTGGGATCCGATGCGCGAGGATTTCCGGCATTTCCGCATGGACCGGATCAGCCGGCCCGAAGTGGTCGAAGGCACGGCATTTCGAACGAGGCGCGTCCAGTTTGATGATGGCGTGCAACCCGTTCGATACGCCTAGCGGCGGTCAGTTGGCGGCGAGGGCAGCGGAGGTCAAACGACGACGACGTTCCCGCGCTTGTGTCCCGTTTCCATGTGGCGGTGCGCATCAATCAGATCGGTCAGGGGATAGATCCGGTCGAGCACGGGCGACAAGGTTCCGGCCTCAAGCATTGCCAGAAGATGTACCAGGTGGGCGCGCAGGATCTCCGGCGACTGCAGGCCCGCAGCGGCGAACAAGGCGCGGCGATGGCCGATCAGGCGGCTTTGCAACATCGCGCCCAGAAGCGGCAGCGTCAGCACGGGGCAGACATAGCGCCCGTTATTCGTCAGCCGGGCCTTGGCTGTTCCGAAGGTACTGATGCCGAGCGTGTCGAAAATCACATCGTAGCGCTCTGGCAGAGTGGTGAAATCCTCTTGGGTGTAGTCGATGATCCGGTCCGCACCCAGTCCCGCGACAAAGGCGGTGTTCCGCGTGCTGCAGGTTGCAGCAACATGGGATCTGGCCGCCTTGGCGATCTGCACCGCCGCAGTGCCGAGGCTGCCTGATCCGCCAAGGATCAGCACGCGCTGCCCCGGCCGCACCTGCGCGACCTCATGCAGAAAATGATACGATGTCAGCGGACCGTCGCACATCACGGCGGCGTCCTCATGCGCCAGCGCGCGGGGCTTCTTCATCAGCACGCTCGCCTCATCAAGACAGATGTGGCTGGCATTGGCCCCGAACTTCATCCCCGCCTCGCCGAAGACGGCGTCGCCCACGGCAAACCGGCCAACCTTGTGTCCGATTGCGATCACCTCACCCGAAAGCCCGGTACCGGACAGGTTCTGGCGCGGTCGGCGCAGGCCGAGGAACGGCCGCGCAAACAGCGGCCGTCCGGCGCGCATCATGCCATCGGCCCGGGTCACGGCCGAGGCGCGGATGCGGATCAGGATTTCCGTGGGGCCGGGCGTCGGCATCGCCCGGGTCACGGGGTTCAAGACCTCGGGGGCGCCATAGCGTTCGATGCTCCATGCGGTGAGGGTAGCAGTCATGGGGTTCTCCTTTCGGTGTGAGTGCCCCCAATCTATCGGGTCGAATTTCCACCAGATATTGCCATTTATGGCCCGGTGTGGTTCATAATCGTTCCATATGGTGGATTGGAAATCTCTTCCGGCCTTTCTGGCCGTTGCGCGGGCGGGATCGCTGCGCGGGGCTGCCGAGCAGTTGGACGGCACCCATGCAACGGTGCGTCGGCAGGTCGAGGGGCTGGAAGCGCAACTGGGTGTCCAACTGTTCCGGCGCAGTGCAGGGGGGCTGGAGCTGTCGGCGGCGGGCCGCAAGCTGCTTCCTCAGGCGCTAGAGGCGGAAGCGTCCCTGCGTCAGGGGTTCAACGCCGTTCGTGGGCTCGACAGCGAGGCGGCGGGCCGCATCCGACTGTCGGCCGACCCGATGACGGCACATTTCCTGCTGGCGCCGGTTATGGGCGAGTTCCTGTCGCTCTATCCCGACATCCACATCGACATGAAACTGTCCTACGCTATCGACTCGATCGAAAGGCTGGAAACCGACATATCGATCCGCCATGTGCGCGACCTCACCGGCGACGCCGTGGGGCGCAAGCTGTTTCCGCTGTCGCTGGGCGTCTTCGCCTCGCGTAGCTACATCGACAGGCATCTGCACGATGCCGGGCCGCGTGGCGAGGGACTGACCTGGCTTGGCTACGGCGAGGTGCCGGAGTTGCAGGCGATGATCGCGGCCTCGCCTTTTCCACATGCGAAGGTGCGCCATGCCATCGCCGATCCGGCGATGCACATGCATCTCGCCAGGGCCGGGGCAGGAATGACCTTTCTGGCGGCCTGGGTGCAAAGCGTCTTTCCCGAGTTGCAGCGGGTGCCGGGAACCGACCTCGACCAGAGCCGCTCGACCTGGGTGCTGATGCACGGCGATCTGCGCCGGGTGCATCGGGTCAGGCTCTTTGTCGATTTCCTCTACGAAAGCCTGCTCGAGCGACGCGCTGACTTCATCGGCTGATTGTCACTTCAGCCTTGATGCGCGTTTGGCCGCGAAGATTACATCTCCGGAATTGCTGCATATTGTATCCTGACCGAGCGCCTAACTTGAGCTTCTTCTTTCAACTCTTTCAATAATTTATGGCGGAGAGAGTTCTACGTCAGGCCCATTTCCTCCAGTACTTGGACTTATCAGGGGGTGCAATTTGCCCTGACCATCTTCGCAAAGCTGCCGTTAAAGATTCATGGTATGAGCGAACGCTAAGGGCCGAGTGTAGGGCTTCAGTCCAGATCGACACCGCCGAGGCGCGGCACATGGACATGCGTTCGTACAAGAAATGCGGCGGCCGCGCCGGCCAAAGCGCCGAACAGATGAGCCTCCCAAGAGACGCCGGGTTGGCCCGGAAGAACGCCCCAGAGAATTGAGCCATAGAGGACACCGACCACCAGTGCCGCGCCCAGCGTGATCAATGAGCGATCCACGAAGCCGCGCGCGACGAGGAAGCCAAACCAGCCGAAGACCAACCCTGACGCACCGATATGGATGGCGGAGCTTCCGAACAGCCAGACGAGTCCGCCGCCGAGGCCGATCACCACTGCGTTCACCGGCAGCAAGGCCCTCGTGGTCGTGGCCACCAGCAGCCCACCCATCACCAGGAGCGGCGGCGTATTGGCCATCAGGTGCGCGAAACTTCCATGCAGGAGGGGCATGGCGATGACGCCATCCAATCCGCTGACGTGCCGGGGGATCAGGCCGAAGGCCGGGTTCAAGCCGTAACCGATGATCCAATTGACGAGGTGAATCGCCCAGAGCAGTGCGACAAAGGCGACAAGCGCTGCGGCGCGCCGGAAGAAGGCGCGCATGTGATCCCGGTTCATCATGTTGGCGACAGTAGACGTCACCACAGCACCTTCAACGGCTTCCGCACGCTGCACAGGGTGCCACCTCCGGGAAAGGGGGTTTGAGGCGGCCAACTTGGTCAAGGCCCAAGGCAAGAGAACGGCCTCGATCTTACACGGTGTTCCCCGGACGAAAGGGCTGCGGTTCACGCTCGGGGCGCTTCAGGGCTTCGGCGTATTTGCGGGCATTGTCGTCAATCGTGCCGTGCCAAAGCTTCGAGACGAAGGCCTGGGCGTCTTGGACCGTCATGTCCTTCAGCGAAGAGGACAGCGCCATGAACAACTCATCCTCGCTGATCGCGGCGGCACGGTGCATGGCATCCGCGTAAAATGACGGGTCGTTGAGAACCTGCTCGTTCAGCGGCATCCGCGCGAGGTTCTCTTCCGGGATCGCCATGAAGATCGTGTCCTGCAGCTCGGTCAGATACGCACGCCGCGATGTGGACACCGGCTTTCCCACCGCCTTGGCCTCCAGATATGCCTGCCTGGTCCTGTCGAGCTTTGCCCTTGCATGGGTCATGATGACAGCGAGCTTTCGGGCGGGTAGCGCGAATCCGGTGCAGCGCTCGATATGGGCGAGGAGATCTGCAACCTCTGCCTCAACATCAAGGTTGTCAAACCATAGAACCGTCCCTGATCTAGCCGCCACGCGCCCGCCCTCGATATTGCGTTAATATATTATTGTATCGCATTTACACCAGATCGCAAGCGGGGGGCGTCCTTCACGCAAACGGACATGGAAAAAGGGGAACCGTGGTCCCACGGCTCCCCTTTGGATTCAGATCGTCTCCCCCTCACGCGCCGACTAGGCGACCAACGACAGCCCCGCGCCTGCGTCCTGCGGCTGCTCACCACTGTCGATGAACGGGATGATCGAGAAGGTCTGCCCGCCGCGCTGTTCTTCGTTCTGCACGGCGTTGACGCGCAGGTCGCCATCGGGCGTGTTGATCAGCAGCGACAGGTAGTTATTGCCCGTGCGGCTGCTTTTCGCCATCCAGGCCGAGCCGATGCGGATCGGTGTGCCCCGGGGCGAGCTGACCTCGATGCGGTAATCGGGGTGGGTTTCCTCGGATTTGTAGCTGTTCTCGATCAGCATGAACTCCAGATCGAACATCATGTTGGCGATGTAGCCGGTGAAGGCGTTGTCGGCGTCCATGGCGGTGAGCTCGCCCGAGATCGAGCCGGATTTCATCAGGCCGTTCGAGACCAGCGGGATGATCTCGAATTCGCCGCTCTGGGCCGCGCGCGCCTCTTTCGTCTGCACCGCGTTGACCCGGAACGGGCCGAGGCCGACATCGATCTGCATCGAGATGTAGGGGTTGCCGCTGGTATTCCCGGTCTCGTTCCAGGCCGTGCCGATACGCACCTTGCGGCCTGATTTGTTGACTGCCGTCACGTCGTAATCCGGGCTGCGAGCGGACATCTTGGCCCGTGCCTCGAGCTGGATGGCGATGTCAAAGCGCGTCGAATGGATCATGCCGGTGTACTCGGCGGCTGCGGTCTCGACATTGCGGGTGAGGGTTCCTGCGAACATGGGATGGTTCCTTTTGGATTGGCCGGTGCCTGACGTTTTTGCCAACGCATCCGGGATTGCTTTCTCGACCCCTTGAGGGATCACAAATCAGAAAGCCTGCTTTCCTTTCAGCCCCGCCCACGGGTCAAAGCTGCCGTCCGAGTGGGAATGCCCCCGCGCCTCCGGGTGCTACGCCCCTCCCCTGCCCGTCTGGTCTTGATTGGTTGCCCGGATTTTCTGCGGCGTCCTTCGATTGCGCGACGAAGAACTCCGTTTCTTTTCCGTTCAACCGGTGCCCGCCCCGGTCGGTCAGACCGATGCAGCTACCATTCGGCACATAGGTGATGAGGTACTGACCGAGCCGGTCCTTGTGGACAACGTAGCCGGTATTGGCCCAATGCACGGTCTGGCCGGCATCAACGGCCGCCTTGATGTCTTCGAGTGTCATGCGAACCTCCTTACGAAGAATGGTGGGGAAACGACGCAAGAAGTCCGATCTTCCGACCGGGCTTCCATGCAAGATTTGTTTGGCAAACGGCCGAGAGCTGTCAGGCGCTTTGCGTGGCTTGCGTCGCGCGCGCCGCTATCCAATCCTTCAGGCCAAGAACCGTTCTTCCGGCGGCGACCTCGGAGGCCCAGGCAACCCTTGGGTCGCCGCAGGGCTCATCGCCGGAATGCCGGTCGATGTGGCCATTGGCCATCCATGGCTCAGGCTGTATCCGTCGCAGCCAGTCCGCCATGCTCGGGATGCGGCCCTGGCAGTCTTCACGGATATGCTGCTCGCCGATCCAGCGCACGGGGATGTCGCGGCCCGCACTATTCGTCAGTGTCAGGCCAAAAACCCGTTCGGCCTCAAACAGGCCTTGCGCATGGTGACGCATGGCGCGGTGCGTGAAGAGCGCGAGGTGCTCTTTCGAGGCGTCAAACCAATCGTGCAGAGACTGATAGTCAGACGGCACCCCGCCGAATTTTCGGGCAGAGCTTTCAGCATGATGAAGCGGATGGGCCATCTCAAAGCCCCTCGTCATAGCTGTGCGAGCATTCGACATAGCGGTCCGCGTGATCGAGGATGATGCTGTCTAGTGCTATGTCCCAGGTCAGCGTGCCGTAGCCGCCCTCGTTGTTTTCGAACCCCGGGTGATGGTGATAGGCGAGCGACCAGGCGAAGTCGCCAACCTCTGTGGCAAGCGCCTCCGGCAGTTGGACCTCTGCAGGCTGCACCGTGACATCCTCGACATTGCCGGAGTCGCCATAGCCTTCGTATTCGGCAGTGACCTCGCTGATGCCAAGCGCACGTAGTTGCGCGAGCAGCTCCGTTCGGGATGCCTTCAATGTGGTTTCGCGCTCTGCACGCCACTGAGCCGCCATTGCGGCATAGTCGATCTGGGGATTGGTCATGGGTCTGTCCTCTTGTCTGAATTTGGGGGGCCGGGCGTGGCATTGGTCTGCCCGCGCCCGGAAAGCGCAGCCCGGGCAAACCCCGATCCGCGACGCCCGACCGAAAGCCCGCTTTGACTTTTCAGGCGGCTTGTTCTGACGTCATGGCGGCTTCCTGCCCCACGATCCGGGCCAGAATGCTTCCCGTGTCGATCCCGTCCCCATGCGGCAGGAACACCCGCAGCTGGAAGGCGATGATCTCAGTGAAACACCCCATTGCCTTGAGGCCATCAATCATGCCCCGATCCGCGCCGCCCAGCTCGAGGCGCATCTCGCCTGCGACACGGCGACGGGTCAGGGTCAGACCCCGGCCCAGATCGACAGGCGCGGTGGTGCCGAGGGCGGCGGTCAACATCTCCTGCGGTGTTTGCGGGTTGGAGACGAGGAAGCGGGCGCGCAGCGCGGCCGCCCCTTCCTCGCTCAGCGTGCGCCCGATCATGGCGGTCGCCCCATCGGGCGTGACCCGGTAGATGCGCTCATTGGTGGTCGGAATGTCCTTCCAGATCGGCAACAAGAGCCCGGTCAGCAGGTAGAGCTTGGTCGTGGTGGTTTTTGGCAGGGACGCAGCCTCGGCATCCCAAAGCCTTGCAAACTCGGGCCTTCCGATGTCTTCCCAGGCCGAGGACTCAAACCGTGCCTCTTCGAGGTAGCTCGACCCGTTTGGACGCACCGCCTTGCGCATCAGCGTGACGATGTCCTCGTCATACATCTGCATAGGGCGCGCCGAGATGAGCGCCGCGCGGCCGGAGGCGCGATTCACCATCGGTAGCTTGTCGGGGTTGCGCGATATGGCCTCTTCGGCCCCAAGGACGTGGACCGGGTCGGTGACCTCCAGCCCGATGATCCGCGTCACGGCGCCGGATTTCGGGCAGGTCCAGAGATCCTCCGTGGAGACCTGTTCGATCTTTTCGCCGCGCAGGGTTTCGACGCCGAGATCGAGTGTGCCCGCCGCGCGCGCCCGTTCAGTCTGATCGGCAATCCGGCGCATGAACTCGGCAAAGAGCGCGTTCTGCATGTGGATGGGCAGCGCCAGCACCCGGTTGAGAAACCGCTGGATCGGGGGAAGCTCCTCGAGAAGCACCCCGTCCTTGTCGATCAGCCGCAAGGCCGTCCAGTCGGTGAAGCTCTCGTAGCTCATCGCCTCGGCCCGCCCGGCAGCAAGATCGGCGAAATACCCGCGCAGCGCCGCTCGTGCAATCGGGCTTTCGAGATTGTCCTCCTCGCGGAACATGCCCTGCGAGCCGGTCTCGCGCTGGCCCTTCGTCAAGGCCCCCAGCTGGTCGAGGCGCTTGGCAATCGTCGAGGTGAAACGCTTCTCGCCATGCACATCGGAGGTGCAGACCCGGAAGAAGGGCGCGCTGACCTGGGCCGAGCGATGCGTGCGGCCGAGCCCCTGGATGGCCGCATCGGCGCGCCAGCCGGGCTCCAACAGGTAGTGCCGGCGCCGTTTCTGGTTCTTCGCCGTTTGCGCCGCGTGATAGGATCGGCCAGTACCGCCTGCATCGGAGAAGATCAGGATATCCTTTTCGCCGTCCATGAAGGCTTGGGTCTCGGACGAATTGCTGCTGGCGGCGCGCTTCTCGATGAAGAGATGACCATCCTCGGCCTTCAAAGGGCGGATGGACCGACCCGTGACCTCTGCGACGGCCTCGTCGCCAAAAGCCCAGAGGATCTGATCGAGCGCCGAGGGGATCGGGGCCAGCGTCATCAACTCCATCATGGCCGCATCACGCAGGGCGAGCGCCTCGCGCGAGACGACGAGCGCGCCGGTCTCATCCCGCAAGGGTTCCGCCACCATATTGCCGTCGACCTCGACCAGCTTTTGCGCATGGATCGGGAAAGCCTGTTCGAGGTAGGCCAGTACGTAATCGCGCGGCGTCAAGGCACCCTCGACAAGTTCATCCTCGGGGTCCATCGTCTCAAGCCGGCGTTTCAGCAGACTCTCGCCCGTCGAGACCACCTGGATGACGCAAGCCTTGCTCGCCGCCAGATCGTCCTTGATTGCGCGGATGATGCTTTGAGCCTTCATGCCCATCAGGAGATGGTTGAAGAAGCGCTGTTTCGTGCTCTCGAAGCGGGACTTGGCCGAGGCGCGTGCGGCCGACGCATTGGTCTCGCCCGAGGCGTCGTTGACGCCGGTCGCCGTCAGCGCGGCTTCGAGATTGTGGTGGATGGTGCGAAACGCACCCGCATAGGCGTCGTAAATCTCGATCTGGGCCGGGGTGAGCGCGTGTTCGAGCACGTCATACTCCACGCCGTCGAAGCTGAGGGCGCGGGCCGTGTAGAGGCCGAGCGTCTTGAGATCGCGGGCGACCACCTCCATGGCGGCAACGCCGCCGGCTTCCATCGCCGACACAAAGCTCTCGCGGCTCGGGAAGGGATATTCGGGGCCCTGCCCCCAGAGCCCCAGCCGCGCGGCATAGGCGAGGTTGTGCACGCTCGTGGCACCCGTGGCCGAGATGTAGAAGACGCGGGCGCGGGGTGCTGCCAGTTGCAGACGCAGGCCCGCGAGGCCCTGCTGGGAGGGTTTGGCCCCCCTGCCCTGCTCGGACCCCGCCGCATTCTGCATGGCATGGGCCTCATCAAAAGCCAGCACGCCGTCGAACCCCTCGCCCATCCAGTCGAGGATCTGGCTCAGCCGCGTGGTGCCGCATTTGCCCGCAGAGCGCAGCGTGGCGTAGGTGACGAAGAGGATACCATCGCCCATCGGGATGGGCTGGTCCGGTTTCCATTTGGAGAGCGGCTGGATGTCGGCGGGCGAGCCGCCCAGATCGGCCCAGTCGCGGATCGCGTCCTCGATAAGCGTGGCGGACTTGGAGACCCAGATCGCCTTCCTGCGCCCGGCCAGCCAGTTGACGAGGATGAGCCCTGCGCATTCGCGCCCCTTGCCGCAGCCGGTGCCGTCGCCGAGGAAATACCCGAGGCGATAGGCACATGCCTCCGGGTCTGCATCGGCGCGCGTCAGCTTGGTCTGGTCGTCATCGATTTTGAACCGCCCCGGCAGGTCGCGCCCATGGGCATCATGGGCCATGATGATGGTCTCGAGCTGCGCCTCGGAGAGATGTCCCTCCTCGATCAGCTTGCCGGGCAGACGCAATTCCGCGCTTGCGGCACCTGAGGGCACAGGTGGCCCGACAGAGGCCATGGCGATGCTTTCGACCAGCGGCGTGGGATGTTCCTGCGCACCTGCGATCTCGATCCGCTGTGGACGGTAGCGCGCATAGATATCCGAGACGGGCGTATTATCGCGTGGGGTCTCAAGGGTTGTGAAGCTGAGCGGGACGACCGCATTGGTCCGGGGCTTGGAGGCGGCGACAGGCGCAGCGGCGGTCTTGCGCGGGGCAGAGGATGGAACGGTCGCCCGAGCATGAGGGAATGCTTCAGCCCGCTGGGCGGGGCGCATCTCAGGCCGGGTTGCGGCCACGGCGTCGACAAAAGGAAGGGCTTCATCCAAGTCCCGGACGCTGGCGCGGATCATCTCGCCGTCCTCAAGCACCTTGTCGAAGACCATCAGCTGGGTTTCGACAGAGGTGCCGAGCTTGCGGTAGACCTGCCCCGGCATCGTCAACGCCAGTCGCGGCGTCAGGAGACCGCAGGCGCGGGACCAATGCGCGGCATCGCGCTCAGATGTGAACCCCGGCGGCATGATCGCCACCAGCCGCCCGCCGGGCGCGAGACGCTTTGCAGCCGCAATGAGATGTTTGGCAGCGATGTGCTTGTCTCGCGAGCGATCGACCGAGGAGGCAAAGGGCGGGTTCATCACCACGACGTCGGGTAGAACCGGCGTCTGCAGCAGATCGTCGATATGCTCACCGTCATGGCCCGTCACATCGCCGCCAAAGACCGCGCGCAAAAGGCTCTGGCGAAAGGGCTCGATCTCGTTGAGCACAAGCGTGGCACCGGCCCGGGCGGCGAAAGCGGCCAAGGCGCCGGTGCCCGCCGAGGGCTCCAGAACGGTCTCGCCCTTGCGGACCGCCGCCGCCCGCACGGCCAAGGCGGAAAATGGCAGTGGCGTGGAAAACTGCTGCAGCCGGATCTGCTGCTCTGACCGGCGGGTTTCCGTCAGCAGCCGTGAGGCAAGCAGCTTTGCAGCAGCGATGTCACCTGCCGCGTCGGCCCCACGCAGCAGCACCTGGACGGCCGCGGCCTGCATCAGGTCATAGGCCATGCGCCAGTCCCAGGCACCGCCGGCATCGCTGCCATGAAACGTCTCGCGCATGATGCGCGCCAGCGCTGAACTGCGCAGGGGTTGGTGGTCGACCTCCGCACCGATCTGCGCGAGGGCAGAGGTGAGGTTAGCGTCGGATTCAACAGGATTGGGGAGCGTTGAGAAAGGCTTGGACATGGGAAATTCCTTTGGATCAGGGTCTGAGTTCCAAAGGACAAAAAGCCCGCTCTACACTTTGAAGGCGTAGAGCGGGCAATTTCTTAGCGGGGGGCCTGCACCCCGATCATGGCCACTGCTGCGCAGCATGAAGAACGCGCAAAATGGTCACCATCTCAGGGCTTTCAGCATAAACCACGATGTAGTTCGGCCGAACAACCATCTCCCTAGTCCCGTCCACACGGCCCGCGCGGTACATCTGAGGGCGTTCTGGAAGGAGGGACGTCTTGTGTTCAATCTCGTCTTTGAGAACTTGGGCGGCATCCGGGTTGTCGTCAGAGATGTAGTCAATGATTGCCAGCAAGTCGGCTATGGCCGTGGCTTTCCATTCAAGATTTGGCAAGGCGCTTCCCGTCAATCAATGCCTGGGCGTCTTGCAGGTTCTGTCGCAAAGCTTCTTGGCCCTCGCGATTTCCCTGTCGGTCGCCTATATATTTTTCCTTCCAGAAGCTGCGCAGGTGAGGGC
>NZ_JAEHFP010000090.1 GCF_016446475.1 Paracoccus binzhouensis
CGGGCTGGGCGTGGAACGGCCGGTTCGGGCCGGGCTGGGCCGGGCCCGCCGGCGCCGGGCTGGGGGCAGGGCGCGCGGGATCGTGCTGTTGGGCGGCCGGCTGGCCGGCCTGGCCTCCGGCCGGGGTGGTGGGGGTGGTCACAGCAGTGGCGCTTTCGCTGGTTTACCTTTTCCGTGCAGTTGTTACATATTGCTGCCCGCCAAGACCAGCTTTTGCGTTCACATGTCCGACATTTCCTCCGGTAACCGCCGACCGCAGCGCCCGTATCGCCACGGGCCGCGCTTTCGCATGATGCGCATCATCTTCGCGCTGATGCTGCGCGAGATGGCGACGACCTATGGCCGGTCGGCCGGCGGCTATATCTGGGCGGTGCTCGAGCCGGTGCTGGGGGTGACGCTGCTGTCGGTGATCTTCAGCCTGGCGCTGCAGACGCCGGGGCTGGGCACCAATTTCCCGCTGTTCTACGCGACCGGCTTCCTGCCCTTTGCCATGTTCAACGACCTGACGAACAAGGTCGCCAGCTCGATCCGGTTCTCGCGCCCGTTCCTGGCCTATCCCAGCGTCACCTTCATCGACGCGATGATCGCCCGGGTGCTGCTGAACGCGCTGACGCATATCGCGGTGATCGCCATCGTCATCACCGGCATCTATGTGATCTACCAGCTGCCGGTGGTGGTGAACCTGGCCTCGGTCTTCGAGGCGCTGCTGCTGGTCACCCTGCTGGCGGTCGGGGTGGGGACGATGAACTGCTACCTGATGACCGCCTTCCCGATCTGGGAGCGGGTCTGGCAGATCGCCACCCGGCCGCTTTTCCTGATGTCGGGGATCTTCTTCACCTATGACCTGATGCCCAGCCAGGCCCAGAACATCCTGTGGTACAACCCGCTGATCCATTGCATCGGCCTGATGCGGCAGGGCATCTACCCGACCTATCAGGGCAGCTATATCAGCCAGGAACTGGTGATCGGCGTCTCGCTGGTGCTGCTGGTGCTGGGGCTTATGCTGCTCGAGCGCACCTATCGCGACCTGCTGGAACGCTAGAGCAGCAGGTCGGACGCGTTCAGCGTCTCCAGGGCGCCCAGCTCGATGGTCAGGTCGGCATTGCCGTCGCCGTCGCCGTCGATCTGAAGCCGGTGCGCCTCGGGCTGCGTCCAGTCCATGCGCACCTGCCCGCTGCCATTGGCCGAGAAGGCGGTCTCGCCGATGAAGCTCAGGCCGAGGCCCGACAGGTCGATCCGGTCCTCGCCGGGCTGGAAATCCGTGATCGCATCGCTGCCGCCTTCCAGGGCGGCGACATCGGAAAAGACGAAGACATCCGCCCCGGTGCCGCCGGTCAGGCTGTCGAGGCCGGCGCCGCCCGCCAGCCGGTCGTCGCCCTCGCCGCCGTCGAGCAGGTCGTGACCCAGGCCGCCGGAAAGCATGTCGTTGCCGATGCCGCCGTCGATCACGTCATGACCGTCGCCGCCCAGGATCAGGTCGTTGCCGACCCCGCCGGAAAGCATGTCGTTCCCCGGCCCGCCGTCCAGAGAATCGTCGCCCGACTCGCCATGCACGGCATCGTTGCCCAAGCCGCCCAGCATGCTGTCGTTGTCGGCACCGCCGAACATCAGGTCATGGTCCTGGTTGCCGTTCATCAGATCGGCCCCGGCCATGCCGAAAAGCGTGTCATGGCCGAAGCCGCCATGCAGCGCGTCGTCGTCCTCGGCGCCGTTCAGCAGATCATGGCCGTCGCCGCCGATCAGCGTGTCCCGTCCCGTCCCGCCATCGAGATTGTCCAGACCGCGGCCGCCGTCCATGCGGTCGTCGCCCTCGGCGCCCAGCAGCGTGTCGATGCCGTCGCCGCCGTTCAGGCTGTCATTGCCCAGCCCGCCCAGCAGGTAGTCGAAACCGGGGCCGGCGATCAGCGTGTCGTCGCCCGGCCCGCCATGCAGCCGGTCGGTGCCGGCGCCGGTCTGCATCCGGTCGTTGCCGCCGCCGCCCCAGAGCGTGCCGTTGCCCAGCATGTCGGTCATGCGGTCGTTGCCGTCGCCGCCCAGGATCAGGTCCTGCCCGTCGCCGCCATAGAGGGTATCGTTGCCGGAGCCGCCATCCAGGCTGTCATTCCCCGCCCCGCCGTCGATCCAGTCATTGCCGCCGGCGCCCAGCAGCGTGTCGATGCCCAGCCCGCCCGCCATGCTGTCATTGCTCAGCCCGCCGAAAAGATAGTCCAGGCCGGCGCCGGCGATCAGCGTGTCATGGCCCGATCCGCCGTAAAGCCGGTCGGTGCCGGCGCCGGTCTGCATCCGGTCGCCGCCGTCGCCGCCCCAAAGCGTGTTGTTGCCCAGCAGGTCGAACATCGCATCGTCGCCGGCCTCGCCATGCAGCAGGTCGTGGCCGGCCTCGCCCCGCAGGATGTCGGCGCCGGCGCCGCCGGCCAGCGTGTCGTTGCCCGCGCCGGCCCATAGCCGGTCGTTGCCGTTGCCGCCGAACAGTCGGTCGAGGCCGAGGGCGCCGAAGGCGCGGTCGTTGCCGTCGCCGCCGCGCAGCGTGTCGTTGCCGGGCGCGCCGAAAAGGTCGTCATTGCCGGCACCGCCCAGCAGCAGGTCGTTGCCAGCATAGCCGAAGACGTTCGAGCCGTTGCGGCCGGCGCTGAGGGTATCGTTCCGCAGGGTGCCGGAGACGGTGGTGCGCATGTCGGGGGCCTCGTAATGGGCGATGGGGAAAAGCGAATTGTCGAAGGCGCTGGCCTGCAGCATGCTGTTGTCGGGGGTGGTCACCCAGATCACAGAATCGCCGTAGAAGATCTTGATGCCGAAGGCTTGCGGGCGAAACACCAGCTGGTCGGTGCTGCGGATCATGCCCAGGAAGGACAGGTCCAGCCGGTCCACGCCCGGCTCGAAATCGGTGATGACGATCTTGCCGTCGACCTCCCTGACGACGAAGATGTCGGCGCCGTTGCCGCCGGTCATCCGCAGCGGCTCGGCCCCGGCGATCAGGATGTCATCGCCCGCGCCGCCCTCGAGATGCGTGGTGCCGGCACCGGCCTGCATCATGTCGCTGGCTTCGGTGCCGGTCTGGCGGCCGGTCCCGACCACGCCGGTGCCGCCGATGCCGCCCGGCTCGAAGACGAATTGGGTGATGCCGCCTTCGGTCCGGGACGAGGCGAAGAGCGCGATCCGACCGTCGATCACCGCCGCCGACAGGGCCGAGACATCGGCCAGCGTCCGGTCGTCGGCATCGACCAGCGTGGCCAGGTGCAAGAGCTTGCCGTCGGGCAAGACGGTGAAGACGCTGATCCCGTCGTCGCCGCCGCCGACGAAGACGAAGGCGCGGCCGTCCATGGTCACCGTCTCCAGCGCCGTGGCGCCGGAAAAGCGGGTCGTGCGCTCGTCGAGGACATGGTCGGCCGGCAGCAGCTCGCCGCCATAGGTCAGCCGCATGGTGGTCAGGGAGGAGCTTTGCGCACCGGCGATCACCAGATAGGTCATCCCGGCCACGCTGACCGTGCCCAGGTGGCTGGGCTGGTCCATGCCGAGCCCGCGATAGGACCAGAGCATCTGCGCCGGCCCCAGCCGGCCGTCGGCCAGCACTATCTGCACCGAGACGTAGTTGCCCATCCCCGAGGCGGTGATGATGAAGCTGCGGTCGGCCAGGGCGGCGACATGCAGCGCGTCGATCTCGGTCCCCTGCACGCCCGAGCCCGCCGGCAGCGCCGCCCGCGTCACATGGTCCAGCCGGCCATCGGCACCGATGCGCCAGATGTCGATGGCGGTCCGCCCGTCCTGCGCCGTGCACAGGAAATCGCCCAGCGGCGTCTGGAACTGCTCCAGCCGGATCAGGTCGGCGGGCAGGGCGACCGGCCCGGCGGCCTCCTGGAAACTGCCCTGGCCGTCCAGGCGGAAGCCGGGCCCCGGTTCCGCGCGCAGCCCGGTGCCGATCAGCACCGGCGCGCCGTCCAGTGTCACGATGCTGGCCGTGGGCAGGCCGGCATAGCCGATGCCGGCCGGATAGGCCTGTGCCGTCATCATCTCGATTGGCTGGTCGGCGGCGGCGATGCGCCAGGCCACCATGCCGCCGCCCATATGGGTCAGGCTGTAGAGCGCATGCCCGTCCGGGCCCGCATGGGTCCGCAGGTCGGTGATATTGGTCACGAAAGGCGCGTCTGCGCCGGAATAGGTGGCAACGTGACGATAGCGCATGGCCGGCTTCGCTTGTGGCAGATCATGGTGGTTCCGGGGCAATGTCCCATGGCCCAACAAGGCGATGACTCGCTCCGTGAAGTCACGCATTATTCCCCGTGCATTTTAACGGCTGCGGGCATAGGTTGGGTGCCGGCGCAGCCCTTGCGCGCCGTGTTGGGTTCCTCCATACGATCCCGCGTGGAGCTAGTCTGGTAGATAGGGATGCAGATCGAAAAGACGGCGCTGCCGGGCGTTCTGGTGCTTGTTCCCCGGCGCTTCGGCGACGACCGCGGGTTCTTCTCGGAAAGCTGGAACCGCAGGCTGCTGCACGAGGCCGGGGTGGACCTGCCGGAATTCGTGCAGGATAACCATTCGTTGTCATTGGCTTGCGGGACATTGCGCGGCCTGCATTTCCAGGCGCCGCCGCATGCCCAGGGCAAGCTGGTGCGCTGCGGGCGCGGGCGGCTCTTCGACGTGGCCGTGGACATCCGCAAGGGCAGCCCGACCTATGGAAAGTGGTTCGGCGCCGAGCTGTCCTTCCAGAACGGCCGCCAGCTCTGGATCCCGCCGGGCTTCCTGCACGGTTTCCTGACCCGGGAGCCCGAGACGGAAATCCTTTACAAATGTACCGATCATTACGCGCCGGATTGCGACGGGGCGGTGGCCTGGGACAGTATCGGCATCGACTGGGGCCTCGACGGCCGGCCGATCCTGTCGGCCAAGGATGCCGCGGCCCCGGCCCTGAACGCGTTCGACAGCCCCTTCACCTATGAGGGGCCTTTTGATTACGAGGCGAGATTATGAAGATTCTGGTGACCGGCGGCGCGGGATTCATCGGCTCGGCGGTGGTGCGGCTGGCGGTGGCGCGGGGGCATCGGGTGGTGAACCTGGATTCGCTGACCTATGCCGCCAATCTGGAAAACGTCGCCTCGGTCGCCGGCAGCCCGCGCTATGCCTTTGAACGCGCCGACATCCGCGACCGCGCGGCGCTGGACCGCATCCTGGCCGAGCACCGGCCCGACGCGATCATGCACCTGGCCGCGGAAAGCCATGTCGATCGCTCGATCGACGGGCCGGCCACCTTCATCGAGACCAACGTCACCGGCACCTGCAACCTTCTGGAAGCCGCGCGCGCCTGGTGGACCGGGCAGGGCCGGCCCGAGGGCTTCCGCTTCCACCACATCTCGACCGACGAGGTTTTCGGCTCGCTGGGCGAGACCGGCCAGTTCACCGAAGCCACGCCCTACGACCCGCGCAGCCCCTATTCGGCCTCGAAAGCCGCCTCGGACCACCTGGTCCGCGCCTGGCACGAGACCTATGGCCTGCCGGTGGTGCTGACCAATTGCTCGAACAATTACGGGCCCTTCCACTTCCCGGAAAAGCTGGTGCCGGTGGTGATCCTGAACGCGCTGCACGGCCGGCCGATCCCGGTCTACGGCGACGGCGGCAATGTCCGCGACTGGCTCTATGTCGAGGATCACGCCGAGGCGCTGCTGCTGGTGCTGGAAAAGGGCCGCATCGGCCGCAGCTACAACATCGGCGGCGAGAACGAGGCCAGAAACATCGACCTGGTGCGCACGATCTGCGCGCATATGGACCGGCTGCGCCCGGATGCCGCGCCGCATGAGCGGCTGATCAGCTTCGTCGCCGACCGGCCCGGCCACGACCGGCGCTATGCCATCGACCCCTCGCGCATCCGCACCGAGCTGGGCTGGCGCCCCTCGGTCACGGTCGAGGAGGGGCTGAGGCGGACCGTGGAATGGTATCTGGCGAACGAGGACTGGTGGCGGCCGCTGCTGGGCCGGCAGGGGGTGGGCGAAAGGCTCGGCACGGCATGAAGGGCCTGCTGGTCTTCGGCCGCACGGGGCAGGTCGCGACCGAGCTGGCGCGGCTGGCGCCCGGGGCGCGCTTCCTGTCCCGCGACCGGGCCGATCTTTCCGACCCGGCGGCCTGCGCCGCGGCGATCCGCGCCTCGGGTTGCGCGGCGGTGCTGAACGCCGCGGCTTACACCGCTGTGGACCGCGCCGAATCCGAGCCCGACCTGGCGCACAGGATCAATGCCGAGGCTCCCGCCGCCATGGCCCGGGCGGCGGCGGACCTGGGCCTGCCCTTCCTGCATCTCTCGACCGATTACGTCTTCGACGGCTCGGGCGCGCGGCCCTGGTCCGAAACCGACCCGACCGGCCCCCTGGGCGTCTACGGTGCCTCGAAACTGGCGGGAGAGCAGGGCGTCGCCGCCGCCGGCGGGCAATGGGCGGTGCTGCGTACCTCCTGGGTGTTCTCGGCCCATGGCGCGAATTTCGTCCGGACCATGCTGCGGCTGGGCGCCGAGCGCGACGCACTGCGCGTCGTTGCCGACCAGCAGGGCGGCCCGACGCCTGCGGCCGACATCGCCGCCGCCTGCCTGACCATGCTGGCGGCCATGTGCGCCGATGCGGGGCGCGGCGGCCTCTATCACTTCGCCGGGGCGCCCGATACCAGCTGGGCCGGCTTCGCGCGCGAGATCATGGCGCAGGCGGGGCTTTCCTGCCGTGTGACCGATATTGCCACGGCGGATTATCCCACCCCCGCCCGGCGCCCGGCCAATTCGCGCCTGGATTGCGCCGCCATTCTGCGGGATTTCGGCATCAACCGCCCCGACTGGCGCGCCGGTCTCGCCCAGGTCTTGCAGGAGCTGAAACCATGACCCCATCCGAACATCCCGCCAGCGGCCGCAAGGGCATCATCCTGGCCGGCGGCTCGGGCACGCGGCTTTATCCGATCACCATGGGCGTGTCGAAGCAGCTGCTGCCGATCTATGACAAGCCGATGATCTATTACCCGATCACCGTGCTGATGCTGTCCGGCATCCGCGAGATCGCCATCATCACCACGCCCGAGGACCAGGAGCAGTTCCGCCGCCTCTTGGGCGACGGCAGCCAATGGGGGCTGCGCTTCGACTACCTGGTGCAGCCCTCGCCCGACGGGCTGGCCCAGGCCTATCTGCTGGCCGAGGCGTTCCTGGCCGGCAGCCCGTCGGCCATGGTGCTGGGCGACAACATCTTCTTCGGCCACGGCCTGCCGCTGCTGCTGGCCGCCGCCGATCGGCGGACCCGGGGCGGCACGGTTTTCGGCTATCGCGTCGCCGACCCGGAACGCTATGGCGTCGTCGCCTTCGACGATCACGGCAAGGCCAGCGCCATCATCGAGAAGCCCGAGCAGCCGCCTTCGGATTACGCCGTCACCGGGCTTTATTTCCTGGACGGCACCGCGCCCGCCCGCGCGCGCGAGGTGCGCCCCTCGGCCCGCGGCGAGCTGGAGATCACCACCCTGCTGGAAACCTATCTGCACGAGGGCAGCCTGACGGTCGAGCAGATGGGCCGCGGCTTTGCCTGGCTCGACACCGGCACGCATGCGAGCCTGCTGGATGCCGGCAATTTCGTGCGCACGCTGGAACAGCGCCAGGGGCTGCAGACCGGCTGCCCCGAGGAGATCGCCTTCGACAAGGGCTGGATCGACGCCGCCACGCTGCAGCAGCAGGCGCGGAAATTCGCCAAGAACCAGTATGGCGCCTATCTGGCGCGCCTGCTGGGATAGCCCGTTTGCCCGTCGTTCATCGGCCCGTGGCCTGCCGCGGCTGGCGGAGCCGGCCGGCAAGGGCCGCGACCAGCAGGGCCGCGGTTCCGCGCCGGCTTTGCCGGTAAAGCCGCATCCTCAGGATCTGGACAAGCGCTTCCGGCCCGCTCGCCCGCAGCACCCGGCCGAAGCGCTGCAGCAACTCCCTGTTCTCGGGCAGGAGCAGATGCGCCACGGGTTCCAGCGCGCGCTGGTTGCGCCCCAGCCAGCCGGCGAAGCTGCCATCCGCCAGCATCGAGGCGCGGCTGGCCTTGGCTCTGGCCGTGTCGTTGCGGCCCATCAGATTGCCCGGGTGCTGGCGATAGAGCAGGACCTGGGCGCTGTCTCGCCGGATCGCGGCCCCCGCCCCGGAAAGCACCTGATAGGCCCACCAGTCATGGGCATGGACACCGGCGGCCTGGGCCGCGGAGGTGGCCGCCTGCAGGATCCGCAGCGCCTCGGCATTGGCCAGGATGGTGTTGCCCGGCAGCGCCGACTGCACCAGCGCATTGCGAAAACCGAAGGGGCCGGGGAAATGCGGCGCCGGGGCGATGGGGGTCAGTGCCTCGTCGCAGATCGTGGTTCGCGCGGCCCAGATCGCGGCACCCTTCCTGTCGGCCAGAAAAGCCGCGCCGCGCGCCAGGCGGTCGGGATGCCAGACATCGTCCTGGTCGGCATAGGCCAGCCACCCGCCGGGATCGGCGCGCGCGGTCAGATGCAGGAAGTTCTGCGTCGATCCGCGCCGCGGCCCCTCGATCACCTCGACCTGGCCCCTGGGGTGGGTGGCGGCGAATGCGTCCAGGATCTGCCGCGCGCCATCGGTCGAGCCGTCGTCGGACACCAGAAGCCGCCAGTTGGTCACGCTTTGCGCGGCGATGCTGTCGAGCTGGGCGCGCAGGAAGCGCGCGCCGTTATAGCTGGCCAGGGCGATGGTGATCGGCGGGTGCATGCGGTCTCCGAAGCGACGCGATGCCCATATACCGATCGGCGCCGCCCGGCCAGTGCTGGCGTGCGGCGGCGCCGGCTATTGCTCCTGCCGGCCGATATCCTCGATCAGGATGCGCTGCACGCCGGGCCCCGCCGCCTTCCGGCCGGCGGCCAGCAGCGCCGCGCGCAGGCGCTGCAGGGCCGGCTCGGCGGTGAAATTGCCGTCGAAGCCGCCGGTATTCGCCTGGATCATCAGCGCGTTCAGCAAGGCGTCGCGCAGGCGATGTTCCTGCGCCTCGATCTCGGGCCGGGCCGAGGCCGGCATCTCGATGGTCAGCGACAGGACCATGATCGCGGTCGGGCTGCCGTTGCGCATGATCGGCACGAAGAACTGGTTGGGGAATTTGAACCAGTCGAGGCCGGATTCGTCCTCGGCACCGGCGCCATGGCCCCCGGCGGTGGCGTCGTGCCCCTCGGCCGCGGCGCCGTGCCCGGCCTCCTCTTCCGCGCTATGTCCGGCGCCGGCCTCGGCATCCGCCTCCTTCGCCTCCTCCGCGTCGGCATGCGCCGGCTCGGTCTCGGTCTCGGTCTCGGGCGATGCCGCTGCCGTCTTGTCCTCGTCTTTCGCCGCATGCAGCATGTCGCCGCCGATCGCGCCGCCGACGAAGGCCAGCAGGGGCACGAGCAGGATCAGGATCTTCTTCACGGCCGGGCTTCCTTAATAGGGCAGGACGATGTCGGCGATCTGCTGGCCATAGCGCGGCTGCTGGACGTCGCTGATCTGGCCGCGGCCGCCATAGGAGATGCGGGCGCCGGCGATGCGGTCATAGGATATCTCGTTGCGCCGGCCGATATCCGAAGGGCGGACGAAGCCGCTGACCGTCAGCTCGCGCACCTCGTAATTTACCCGCACCTCCTGCGTGCCCTGGATGCGCAGCACACCGTTGGGCAGGCGGTCGACCACGGTCGCGGCGACTCGCAGGGTCAGCTTGTCGCGGCGCGAGATGTTGCCGCTGCCCTTGAAGCTGGAGGAGGCCTTGGCCTCGGCCAGCTCGTCCATGCTGGCGCCCTCGGGCAGCGCCTCGTCGATGCGCTGCGGCAGGCCCATCATCGAGGGGATGCTGACCTTGTCGGCCGAGGCGCGGCTGCGGCCCGAACTGTTCTGGATCTCGGCGCTGTCGTCGATCTCGATGACCACGGTCAGGATATCGCCGCGGGCCGAGGCGCGCCGGTCCGCCACCAGCGAATTCCGCGCGCCGGTCCAGAGCGACGCGGCGCTGTCCGGGCGGTCCGGCAGCTCCTGCATGCCATGGCCCTGCGATGTCATGGCCTGGAATTCGACGCTGCTTTCCGGCTCGGTCATGTCGGGTACCCGGCCGACCTGTGCGACCCGGTCGCAGGCCGAGAGCGACAGGGCGACGAGCGCGGTCCCGATCAGGAAGCCGGGGCGAAGGGGCGTGGCGTAGGGCATGGGATCTCTTTCAGTTCTGCTCGACGACGACGGTGCCGTCCGGGGCGACACGGCCCGAGACGGTGACGCGCGATGCGTTGTTCATGACACGGATGATCTGGCCGACGCTGCCGGCGGAAAGGGCGCGGCCCTCGGCCTCGATGCGCAGGGCGGATTTCTCGTAGGCGATGGTGACGATCTGGTTGCGGCCGACCAGCGTGGGCGCGGTCAGGAAGGACGGGTCGATGCGCCGACCCTGGTAGACCATGACCCGCAGCTGCTGGCCGGCGACCTGCGCGACATCCTCGACCCCGCCGGGCTGGTCCTTGGCGATGGCGACGTCGCCGGGGGCGATCACGGTGCCGGCGGGCAGGGTGCGCGTGGCCACCACCGATCCGGCCAGCGCCGCTTGCGGCAGCATGAGCAGCAGGAGGACCAGGGCTTTCATCAGCGCACCTGCACCGTGGTGCCCAGCATCTGGTCGGCGGCGGTGATCACCTTCGAGTTCAGTTCGTAGCCGCGCTGCGCCTTGATCAGCTCGGCGATCTCGCGCACCGGGTCGACGGCGCTTTCCTCCAGGAATCCCGAGCGGATGGTGCCCAGCCCCTCTTGCCCCGGCGTGGCGACCTGCGGCGGCCCCGAGGCCACGGTTTCCAGGAACAGGTTCGAGCCGACCGCCTCGAGCCCCTTCACGTTGACGAAATTGGCCAGGGTGATCTGGCCCAGGTTCTCGGGTTCGACGCGGTCGCTGAAATAGGCGAAGACCTCGCCATTGGCGTTGATCGAGATGCTGCGTGCGTCCTGGGGGATGGTGATGTCGGGGACCAGCGGATAGCCCTCGGAAGTGACGACCTGCCCCTCGGCCGAGCGTTTCAGGCTGCCGTCGCGGGTATAGGCCGAGAGGCCCGAGGGCAGGGTGACTTCCAGATAGCCGCTGCCGTCGATGGCGATGTCCAGGTCGCCCTTGGTTTCGGTCAGCGACCCCTGGGCCGGCATGATGGTGACGCTGGCCGGCCGCACGCCCAGGCCCAGCTGGACGCCGGCGGGAACCATGGTGCCGTTCGTGGCGGTCAGCGTGCCCGGCCGGGTGGCCTGCTGATATTGCAGGTCGGCGAATTCGGCCCGCCGGGCGTTGTAGCCCGTGGTCGACATGTTGGCGAGGTTGTTCGAGATGACCTCGACGCGCATCTGCTGCGCGCTCATCCCGGTGGCTGCGATCTGAAGGGCTCTCATGTCCTGTCCTTTCACCGGCTCAGGGAGGTGATGGTCTGGCGGATGCGCTGGTCCTCGCGGTCGAGGAAGCTTTGGCCCAGCTCATAGGCGCGCTGGACCTCGATCATGCGCGACAGCTCCAGCACCGGATCGACGTTGGAGTCCTCGAGGAAGCCCTGGCGGAGGACGGGCTCCTCCACCGGCTCGACCGCGCCGCCGGGGTCGAAGAGCGTGCCGGCCTCGTGCCGCAGCTTCGCCGGCTCCGGCGCGGCGAAGACGCCGATCCGGCCGACCGGGTTGCCGTCGGCCGAGACGGTGCCGTCGGTGCCGATGCCGACGCTGCGCACCCCGGCGGGAATCACGATCGGGGCCTGGCCGTCGTCGAGCAGCTGGTGGCCGTCCGGGTTGACCAGCTCGCCCTCGGCATTGGTCATGAAGGCGCCGGCCCGGGTCAGGCGGTTGCCCTGCGGGGTCTGCACCATCAGGAAGCCGTCGCCGTCGATGGCCATGTCGAACTGGCCGTTGGTCTGGGTCATGCCGCCGGCACCGAGATCGATCATCCGGCCGCGGCCATTGGCCATGGCCAGCGTCTCGCCCCGGCGGTCGAGCGGCACCATGTATTCCGAGAACACCACCCCCTCGCGCCGGAAGCCGGTGGTGTTGGCATTGGCGATGTTGTTGGCGACCGTGCGCATCTCGCGCATCAGGCCGGATTGCCGGGTCAGGGCGACGTAGATACCGTTGTCCATGGCCTAGGAGCCCGCGATCTGCGGCAGGATCTGGTCGGTGAAGAAGCTGGCCAGGGTTGCGGTCATGAAGCTCATGCTGACCCAGAACACCACCAGCATCAGGCCGATCTTGGGCACGAAGGTCAGCGTCATCTCCTGCACCGAGGTCAGCGCCTGGAACAGGCCGATCACCACGCCGGCGACCAGCGCCACGATCAGCAGCGGCGCCGACATGCGCACCGCGATCCACAGCGCCTGGCGGGTCAGGTCGAAGATCAGGTTCTCGTCCATGGCTGTCCCTCAGACCGGCATGCGCAGGATTTCCTGGTAGGCCTCGACCACCTTGTCGCGGATGGCGACCACGGTCTCGAGCGCGATCTCGGCCTGGGCGATGCTTTGCACCAGCTCATGCGTGTCGCTCCGGCCCGTCATGGCGCCGGTGGCGGCAAGGTCGACCTGCTCCATCACCCTGGCGAAATCGCTGGCGGCGGCGGTCACGCCCTGCGGCAGGCCCTCGGCCGGGGCGACGGCGGGGCGGGCGCGGTCATAGGCCGTTGCGGCGGCAGTTGCGGCGAGTGTCGAAGAAATCATGGCGGTTCCCCTTAGCGGCGGATCAGGTCCAGCAGCGCGCTGCCCATCTGCCGGGATTGTTCGAAGACGCGCAGATTGGCCTCGTAGCTGCGGCTGGCCTCCTTGGCGTCGGCGATCTCGATGACCAGATCGACATTCGAACCGGCGTAATAGCCCTCGTCATCGGCCATCGGATGGGCCGGGTCGAAGACGCGCGGCAGCTCGCGTCGGTCGAATCGGGTCGGGCCGGCGGCGACGGCGCCGGTCGGGCGGCCGAAATCGACCTGTTCCTGAAAGGCCACCACCTTGCGGCGATAGCCCGGCGTGTCGGCATTGGCGATGTTTTCCGAGATATGGCGCAGCCGCACGGATTGCGATTTCATCCCCGAGACAGCCAGCTCGGTCGCCGAGAGCGAATCGGCCATGGTCAGCTCCTCCGTCCGATACTGGTGCGGATCAACGCCAGCGAGGATTTCGTCACCGCCAGCGACAGGTCGAATTCGCGCTTGGCCGCGGCGCTGCGGAACATCTCCTCCTCGATCGAGACGGTATTGCCGTTCGGGGCCGGCTCGCCCCCGGCATCCAGGATGCGCGCGGCCCCGCCGCCCCAGCCGACCCCGGTCAGGTGGCCGGGACGCGAGGCGCGCATCTCGGCCGCGACATCCGAGCGATAGGTGTCCGCGAAGCCGGCAAGGTCGCGCGAGCGGAAGCCGGGCGTGTCGGCATTGGCGACGTTGCGAGCGATCAGCTTCTGGCGTTCGGCCGCATGGGCCGTCAGCGCGCTGGCCATCCGCAGGGTTTCGATCCGGTCAAACATCGAGGCTTCTCCCCTGTTCCGATAACCGGGTCTTAACCCCAATAGGTTTAGAAACCCTTTCGCGGCCCCGGCCTGCTGCGGAAAAGGGAAACGGAATGAATAAAATGCAGTCTATCGCGGCCCGGATGCGCCGCCTGCGCATGACCCGGCATTTCGGCCGGGTCAGCGCCATCCAGGGGGGGCTGATCCTGGCAAGCGGACTCAGCAGCCATGCCTCCTTGGGCGACCGCGTCGTGTTTTCAATGGGTTCCGGGGGCGGCCTGGCCGGAGAGATCGTGGCGCTGCATTCCGGCCAGGCGGCGATCCTGTCCGAGGGGCCGATGGACGGGCTGTCGATCGGCACCCAGGTCGAGCTGGTCTTCGCGCCCTCGCTGGCGCCGGCCAATGCCTGGATCGGGCGAATCATCGACCCGTTCGGCAGGCCGCTGGACGGCCGCCCCCTGCTTGCCGGCGGCGAGGAGCGCGGCTTTCGCCCCGCGCCGCCGCCGGCTGCCCTGCGCAACCGGCTGGGCGGGCGGCTGGATACCGGGCTGGCGGTCTTCGACACGCTGCTGCCCTTGGTGCGCGGCCAGCGCATGGGGCTGTTCGCGGGCTCGGGCGTCGGCAAGTCCACGCTGCTCTCGGCCCTGGCCAAGGGGGTCTCGGCCGACGTGGTGGTGATCGCCCTGGTCGGCGAGCGCGGGCGCGAACTGCGCGAATTCGTCGAGGAGACCCTGGGCGAGGAGGGCATGGCGCGCTCGGTGGTGGTGGCGGCGACCTCGGACCAGTCGCCCCTGATGCGGCGGCGATGCGCCTGGGCGGCAATGACCGTGGCCGAGCATTTCCGCGACCAGGGCCGGCATGTGCTGTTCCTGGCCGATTCGATCACCCGCTTCGCCGAGGCGCATCGCGAGATCGCGCTCGCCGCCGGCGAAAGCCCCAGCTATCGCGGCTTTCCGCCTTCGGTCTCGCATCTGATCATGTCGCTGGCCGAGCGGTCGGGGCCGGGGCCCGCGGGGGCGGGCGACATCACCGCGATCTTCAGCGTGCTCGTCGCGGGGTCCGACATGGAGGAGCCGGTGGCCGACATCCTGCGCGGCGTGCTGGACGGCCATGTGGTGCTGGACCGCGCCATCGCCGAGCGCGGCCGGTTCCCGGCGGTGAACGTGCTGCGCTCGGTTTCGCGCTCGTTGCCGCAGGCGGCGACGCCGGCCGAGAATGCGCTGATCGCCCGGGCGCGGGCGGTCCTGGGCCTTTACGCCGAATCCGAGCTGATGATCCGGGCCGGGCTTTACGCGCAGGGATCGGACCCGAAGCTGGACGAGGCGGTGCGGCTTTACCCGGCGCTGGACCAGTTCTTCACTTGCTCCAGCCCCGATGCGCAGCACAGCTTCGCGCGTCTCGCCGAGGCCCTGGGTGCGGCGCCGGCGCGGGCCGTCTGACCGGAAGGACGCGCGCGAATCCTGCAGGTTTGTGGCATGATTGATAAATGTTGACCGGAGTCCCGGGGTGATTGCAGCGCCGCCGCCGCGTTGACACTCTCCCGCGGTCGAGCCGAGGAGCGTCATGGCGATCACCGAATATTTTGTCCGCTACCTGCAGCGAAGGGATCTGCTGTCCGAATCGGACATTGCCTGCCTGCGCACGATCCCCACCCTGCATGCCCGCTTTCGCCCGGGCGAGGTGATCGTGCCCCGCGGCCGGCTGGCGACGCGCAGCTGCATGATGCTGCGCGGCATGGCGGCGCGTCAGCACGAGCTGGCCGGGCGCCCGGGCGAGCGGGTGATCACCGCCCTGCATGTGCCGGGGGATTTCGTCGACCTGCACGGCTTCGTGCTGGCGGGGCTGGAACATGACGTGGTCTCGGTCGGCGAATCTGAGGTCGAATTCGTCGACCATGCCGATCTGCGGCGCGTCACCCAGGAATTCCCGCATCTGACCCGGCTTTTGTGGATGGCCACGGTGATCGACGCGGCGATCCACCGGCAATGGCTGGTGGCGGCGGCCTCGCTGCGCTCGAGCGCGCATCTGGCGCATCTGCTGTGCGAACTCTACACCCGGCTGGCCAGCGTCGGCGCGGCGCAGGATCACCGCTTCGTCCTGCCGCTGCTGCAGAAGGAACTGGCCGATATCCTGGGCTATACCTCGATCCATGTGAACCGCGCCGTGCGCGACCTGCGCGCCGGAGGGTTGATCCGCTGGACCGGCGGCGAGGTCCAGATCCTGGATTGGTCGCGGCTGGCACGGCTGGCGCGCTTCGACCCGGAATACCTGGAGCTCGACCGGGTCCGGCGTTGAGTCACTGGCATAGCCGCCAGCCGCCGTTCCGTTGCTTGATGTCCAGATGCAGGTGGTCGTCATGTGCCGCATTGGCGCCGGGGCCGAGGACCGTGGTGAAATGCAGGCAGGCGGTGCCGCGCACGGCCCTCTGGAAGGCTTCCGACCAGTCGCCGCTGTCCTTGCGGGGCGCGACGGCGATCCGGGTGCCGTCCTCGAAGCGGAAGGCGGCGATGTCGAAGGCGTTGCCGAAGGCATGTTCCGAGAGCTTGGCGCCGTCATTGCCGACCGTGGCCCGGCATTGATAGGTCGAGCCGGGCTCCAGCGCCGCCAGCCTGGGCTGGTCGGGCAGCAGGGCGGCGGCCGGGCGCACGAAATCGCGCAGCCAAAGCGCCAGGTGGCGCGCCGTGTCGCAGCGCATCAGCGCGCCGCCCGGGATCTCGATGCCCGGCAGCGGCGCGCGCAGCAGGATCGGCCGGTCGATGCCGCAATCGCGCTGCCGGGGATCGGTGACCGGCGCCTGTTCGCTGTAATCCGCGCCGAGCAGCGTCAATGCCAGCAGGCAGGCGGAATAGTCGAAATCGCTTTCCCGCAGGGTGGCGTGGATGGGCGGGCCCGGCGGGTCGGCGGGCTCGGTTTCCGGCCGCTCCGCTTCGGCGGCGGCCGGCTTTGCCGCTGCGGGCCGGGGTTTCCTGTCACGTTCGGGCTCGGGCTTTTTCCCCGTTTCGCCGGCGGGCGGCGCGGCTTCGGGGTCCGGGCGCGGGGCCGGGTGTTCCATGGGCGCAGCCGGGCGCGGCGCCGGCGCCTCTTGCGCCATGGCCAAGCCCGGCAGCGCCATCAGGATCAGCGCCAGCCCGCGCATCCTCAGGGCGCCTGGACCTGCGGATACAGCGTCACGCTGCCCTGGGGCTGGCCCGGCAGGGTCTCGGGCAGGGTGACATCCGAGGGGTATTCGGGCTCCTCGCCGGGGATGGCGGGGGCGGGGGTCGCCGGCACCAGCGGCTCGGTCGAGCCGGGCGTCGCCGGGGTGATGACCAGCGGCGAGGGTTCGGCGATGGCGGGCCCGGCGATGGCGGCGGCGGTGGATGCGGCGGCCTCGGCAATGGCGGCCTCGGGGATCGCGGTTTCCGTGATCGCGGCGGCGGCCGGCATGACGGTGGCGGCTTCGGCCTGGACCGGCGTCTCGGCGGCCAGCACCTGCGGCGGCACCCGGTTGCCGCGTGGCACCGGGCGGGTGCCGGCGATGGTGGCCGTCACCGCCGTCTGCGATGCCGCGACCAGCGGCGAGGCCCCGGCCGAAACCCCGGTCACATCGGCGATGCTGACCCCGGGGGCGAGGAATTCCACGGTCGTCACCTTCGGCTTCACCATATGCGCCAGTTCCCAGGCATCCCAGTTCGTCAGCCGCACGCAGCCATGCGACTGGTTCAGGAACAGCTGCGAGGGGGTGGCGGTTCCGTGGATGCCATAGGTGGGCTCGCTCAGGTCGATCCAGACATTGCCGACCGGCGCGTTCGGCCCCGGCGGGATGGTCAGCACCCGGTCGTTCTCGCCCTGCTTGAAGTTGCGATGCGGGTTGTAGGTATAGGTCGGGTTCAGCGCCACTGCATCGACGCTGTGATTGCCATGCGGCGAGGGCGTGTCGGCCGAGCCCACCGTGGCCGGATAATCCGCGACCAGCCTGCCGCGGGCGTCATAGGCAGAGACGCGGCGGGTCTGCTTGTCGACGATGATCCGGGTCACGCTGGCGCGAATCGGCTTGGCCGGGACGGTGACATGGATGATCTCGCCGGGTTGGAAGGCGGCGCCGGGATTGAGCTTGGCGAGGAATTTCTCGTCCATGTGGAAGCGCTCGGCCAGCTTCTCCAGCACGCTGGTATAGCCCTGCGAGGTCATCGCCGCCTTCTGGGCATAGTCGGCGGGGATGTTGTCCACCAGGCCGGTCGCGTCTTCCTCGGTGATGGTGTAATCGGCGGTCAGCGGCGACAGGCCATAGCCCTGCAGCAGGTCCCAGACCGCATGGTCCATGCGCCCGGTCGCCGCCAGGCCCGCGCGGCGCTGGAAGGCCTTGATGGCGCTTTCGCTCATGCCGCCGCGCCAGCCGTCCACCACGCCCGGCGAGATGCCCGAGCGGTCCAGCAGCACCTGCACCTTGGCGGTCAGCGCCGACTGGCCGGCGGGCAGGTCGCCGCCGTCATATTGCGCCTGCTCGATCTCGTCGCGGGTGATCGAGATCAGCGCCCTGGGCCGGGGCGGCGCCACCGGCGCGATGGCCGGGGCCTGGGCGGTGGCGGGCGCGATGGCCGGGACGGTGGCCGCGGGCTGCGCCCAGCCGGGCGCCA
>NZ_JAEHFP010000091.1 GCF_016446475.1 Paracoccus binzhouensis
GGCGCGCGCCGCCGCCGCCGCCGCGTCTCGGCCCTGCGGGGCGGGGCGGTGGCGCTGGTGCTGGCCGGGCTGGGGGCCTGGTCCTGGCCGGTTCTGGCGCCGCGCCTGTCGGCCCTGCTGGCGCCGGATGACGAGCAGGCGATGGTGCAGGTGGAATCGCAGTTCGACATCGCCCCGGTGGTGCGCGGCGACACCTTCACCGACATTCCCGGCGACCCGATCATCATCCCCGCGCCCGAGGCGGGCGAGGGTGAAGGCACGCGGCGGCTGCCGGCGCCGGCGGCGCTGGCCGCATCGGGGCGGGTGCCGGGGCGGGCGGTGCAACTGGCGCTGCTGGACAGCGCGCTGGTGCCGCGGGACCGGCAGCTGGTCGCCGCGCTGCCCTCGACGCGCGAGGAATTCGCGCTGTTCCAGGCGGAACGCAGCCGCGAGCGGCTGATGAACGCCAGCCTGTCCCTGCCGGGCCCCGGCACCTCCCAGCCCGATCCCGCCTCGGGCATCGTCTTCCTGCGCGACGCCGCCAACCGCACGCCGCTGTGGCGCGAGACCATCCTTGAGACCGCGCGCGACACCACGGTCCAGGCGCTGCTGGCCGAGAACGGCTTCGGCGCCGACAGCGCGACCCGCCTGGCCGAGCGGCTGCAAGGCCAACTTTCCCTGCCGGACGAGTTGCCGCGCGGCGCCGTGCTGGCGCTGCGCTGGCGGCCCCGGGACGGCGGCCGCGAGGTGGTCCAGCTGTCGCTTTACGGTCCCCAGGGCTATCTGGGCTCACTGGCGCTGTCGGCGGCCGGCCAGCTGGTGGCGGCGGCCGATGCCTGGGCCGACCAGCCGCTCTTGCAGGACGCCATGGCGCGCGCCGGCGGGCCTGCGCCGCAGGGCCAGCAGCGGCTGCTGGACGTGATCTATTCGGCGGCGCTGCGCGGCGACGTGCCGCCCGAGGTCATCGGCGAGGCGCTGGCGCTGATGTCGCAGATCTTCGACCTGGACGGCTATGCCGATCCCGAGGACCGGCTGACGCTGATCTATGCCGACGGCGCCGCCGACCGGCCGGGCGCGGTGCTGTTCGTGGGCATCAGCGGCCCCTCGGGCGACAAGCCCTGCTATGTCGTGCCGGCCGATGAGGGGTTCGAATGCTACGCGCCCGGGGCGCGCATCCGGCGGCCGGACGGCTCGGCGGGGCTGTTGCAGCCGGTGGGCGGCGTGTTGTCGCAGCGTTTCGTTCCGCCCGCGGCCGGGGCCGAGGGCGGCGCCGGGGAAGGCCGCGGACAAGTGGTCTGGACGGCGCCGCAGGGCAGCCCGGTCCTGGCCGCCGCCGCCGGGCGCGTCACCGCGCTGGACGGCGATTCGGTCGAGATCACCCATGCGGGCGGGCTGGTCAGCCGCTATCTCGGTCTTGCCACCACCGCGCCCGATGTCGTCCGGGGGGCCGAGATCGCCCGCGGCGCGGTGCTGGGCCGGGCCGGCCTGCCGTCCGGCCGCTCCGAGCCGGGCCTCGCGTTCCAGCTTCTGCAGAACGGCCAGCCGGTCGATCCCCTGCCCATGCTGGGCGGCGGCGGCGAGGTGCTGGCCTCGGAATCCATCGAATCGCTCATCGGCCACATCATCCGGGTGGAAAGTGGCGGCGACGCGGCGGCGAAGAACCCGCGCTCGACCGCGACGGGCCTCGGCCAGTTCATCGAGGGCACTTGGCTGCGGATGATGCGCAGCTATCGCCCGGACCTGGTCGCGACGCTGAGTCCGCGCGAGCTTCTGGACCTGCGGCTTGACCCGGCGTTGTCGCGGCAGATGGTCCGGCATCTGGCGCAAGAGAACGAGGCTTATCTGCGGGCGCGTGGCCACGGCATCTCGGCCGGGCGGCTGTATCTGGCGCATTTCCTGGGTCCCGCCGGCGCCGATCTGGCGCTGCGCGCCGACCCGGCGCAATCGGTGGAAAGCGTGATGGGGCCGGCGGTGGTCGGGGCGAACCCCTTCCTGCGGCGCTGGTCCATCGCCGACCTGCGCAACTGGGCCGAGCGCCGCATGAGCGGCCCGGCCGGCGCCGCGGCGCTGGTCGAGACCATGCCCGAACGGCCGCTGACCGCCGAATTGCGCGCCTTCGTCGCCGAAATGGACCGGCTGCGGCGCAAAGGCCAGGGTTGAGCGCGAAAATCGGCCGTTCCGGCCGATGGGGCTTGTGCAGACGGGGCAGGCCAAAGTAACCCTTTTAACCATATTCCCCTGTGCCCTGCTTCCTTGCAAAAAGTAGACATTGCCGATGCTGCCAGTTTTCATCACGCCGATGCGGCGCTTTGTCCGCTCTCAGTTGTTCCTGACGACCGCGCTGATCTCGCTGGCCGGGCTGCCGTTCTGTCCCGGCGCAGCGCGGGCCGAGATGTATCTCGACAACGTCGATCCCGGCGATGGCGAGATCGAGGTCGAGGATGGCGATTGGGCATCGTGGAGCGACATCTGGACCGACGAGAACGGCGAGAACGCGGACACGCTGCCTTCGACCGAGATCGGCGTGCTGCGTGGGCCGGTCGACGACCCGGATGACTACATCACCCTGGATATCTTCGGCACGGTCGACGCCGGCGGGCTGACCGTCGAGCAGGGCAATTTCGCGCTGGAGGACGGCACCCTGCGGGCGGGCGGAGGCTCGTTGGCCTTTTCCGTCGCGGAAGGGTCGACGCTGCGGGTGTCCGCCGACGTCGAGGGCGACATGAACGTGACGGGTCCCGGCAGCCTGATCCTGCGCGGCGACAGTTCGGGCGACATCACCAGCAGCGGGAACCTGATCCTCTGGGGCAGGCATGACGGTAATGTCGCCAACGGCAATTTCCTCTCGATCCGGGATACGCTCAATGGCGACGTCGTGAACACGGGCTCGCTTTACCTGCGCGGCAATGTGGATGGCCTGGTCGACAACACCGCAGAAGCGTTCGTCGTAGGGGCGAGCAGTGTCGAAAATCTGACCAACCGTGCCGGCGCCCGGTTGACCGTGGTGGACGGCTGGACGCTGGAGGTCGAGAACACGCTGGAAAACAGCGGCACGCTTGTTCTGACGGGCGAGATCGACGGCGATGTCAACACGACCGTCGACGGGCGTCTCAGGCTGAACAACGGCCGGCTGGAGGGCGACCTGGCCAATGCCGGCACGCTGGGCGGTGAAGGCACCATCGCCGGGCATGTCACCAATACCGGCACGGTCACGGCCGGCAGCAACATGGTCGTCGGCAGCATGACCAATGACGGCACGGTGGCGATCGGGGCGGGGAACCGGCTGGAGGCCGTCGGCTCGGCGCTGCAGAACAACGCCCAGCTGACCGTGGAGGGCAACTTGGCGGGTGGGCTCGACAATACCGCCACCGGCACCGTGACCATGGGCGAGGACGCCGTCATCGGCGGTCCCATCGACAATGCCGGCAGCATGCAGATCGCCGGGCAGATCCTTGCCCGGCTGTCGAATGCGCATACCGTGACTACGGCGGGCGACGTGCGCGTGGGGCATCTGGTCACCGAGGCCGCCGGCACCACCACCATCGGCGCCGGGCATGAGCTGACCGCCGATGAGACGGTCGAGAACCGCGGCCGGACCAATATCGACGGCACGCTGACCGGCGACCTGCTGAACGAGGCAGGCACCACGGCGCTGCGGGGCGGCACGGTCGATGGCGATGTGCAGAACGACGCCACCATGACCGGGCATGGCCGCGTCACCGGCACGCTGGACAACAGCGACAGCCTGACCACGACCGGAAACCTGCGCGTGGGCCGGCTGGACAACGACGGCACCACCACGGTCGGTGCCGGCCATACCCTGACCGCGGACGAGCGCATTTCGAACGACGGCACGCTGAATGTCGCCGGCGCGGTGACGGTGACCGGCAGCGACGGCATCCGGAACAACAGCGGCGCCACCCTGGCGCTGACCGGGGCCACGTTGACCGGCAATGTCACCAACGACGGCACCATGCAGGTCGATGCCGCGTCGCAGGTCACGGGGGATCTGGCCAACAGCGCGGACCTGGTGCTGGACGGAGGCCAGATCTCGGGCAGTGTCACCAACCACGGCTCGATGCAGGTCAATGCCTCGTCGCGTGTCACCGGGGACCTGACCAACCGCTCGAACCTGACGCTGGACGGTACGGCCGGGGACGTGACGCTGACCGTTGACGGCATCTTCACCAATTCGGGCGTGGTGGACGGCACCAATACCGGCAGCACCCCCTCGGAGATGACCATCGTCGCCGACCTGGTCGCGGTCGAGGACGGCGCGGTGGTGAACAACGTGAACGTCATCGGCGATCTGCTGAACCGCAGCACCATCATCTATGACCAGGACACCTTCCTGGACGGCAACCTGACCAATGACAGCATGGGCGAGGTCACGGTCTCGGCCGGGCTGGACGTGCGCGGCAACGATATCGGCAACCTCGGCACCTTCAGGATCGAGACCGACGGCGATTCCGCCGGTGCCATGACCAATGTCGATGCGCTGACCAACGAGGGCAGTTTCACCATCACCAGCGGCGCCTCGGCCTCGGTCCAGAGCGTGGTGAACCAGGGCGACGGCGAGATGACCGTCGCAGGGACGCTGACCTCGGCCAGTACGGTCGACAACCAGGCCGACCTGACCGTCGCGGGCACGCTGGATGCCGGTCTGGACAATTCCGGCACCGCCGTGCTGGCGGGCGGCACGCTGGGCGGCGCGGTGACCAACAGCGGGCAGTTGCAGGGCAACGGCACGATCTCGGGCGCGGTGACGAACAGCGGCACCATGGCGATGAGCGGCCAGGTCGTGGGCCAGGTCGCCAACACCGGCACCATCAACCAGAACGGCACGCTGGGCGTCGCCGGGCTGGTCAATGACGGGCTGGTCAATGTCGCCAGCAGCGGCGTGCTGCGCTCGGCCACGACGGTGCAGAACAACGACCGGCTGACGGTGGCCGGCCAGCTCGACGCGGCGCTGAGGAACAATGCCGGCGGCCAGGTGACGCTGAACGGCGGCGCGGTGACCGGCGCGGTCGGCAATGCCGGCGAGATGACCGGCTCCGGCACCATCACCGGCGCCCTGACCAACAGCGGCAGCGCCACCATCGGCGGCCGGCTGGCGGCGGGCGTGACCAATAGCGGCCGGCTGGAATCCGCGGGTACGCTCAGCACCGCCTCGCTGGCGAACAGCGGCACCGTGGATGTCGCCTCGGGCAGCACGCTGCAATCCGACACGGCGGTGCAGAACGGCAACCAGCTGCGGGTGGCGGGCCGGCTGGCCGCCGACCTGGTGAACACGGGCACCGCCGCGCTGAGCGGCGGCACCATCGCCGGCGACGTCACCAATGGCGGCAGCCTGACCGGCAGCGGCACCATCGAGGGCACGCTGGCGAATACCGACACCGCCACCATCGGCGGCCGGGTGACCGGGGCGGTGACGAATGACGGCAGCCTGACCAGCAGCGGTGCGCTGAGCGTCGCGGCGCTGACCAACAACGAACGGCTGAACGTGGCGGGCGGCAGCAGCCTGCATTCGGACAGCGCCGTCGTCAACAACGGCAGCGTGAACCTGGCCGGCACGCTGCAGGGCGATCTGCACAACCTCGCCACCACCACGCTTGCCGGCGGCACCGTGGCCGGCGGGCTGACCAACAGCGGCACGCTGACCGGCAACGGCGCCATCGCCGGCACGCTGGCGAACAGCGGCCGGGCCACCATCGCCGGGCAGGTCGGGCGGCTGGAGAACAGCGGCACACTGGGCCTGTCGGGCGACCTGGCGGTCGGGACGCTGGTCAATGACGAGGTGGCAGAGATCGCGGCGGGCCGGACGCTGACCACCGGCGACGCGCTGCTGAACCGCGACCGGCTGACCGTGGCCGGAACGCTGACCGGCGCGCTGGACAACCGCGCCACCACGACGCTTTCCGGCACCATCGACGGCGGCGTCGCCAACAGTGGCACGCTGTCGGGCTCCGGCCGCGTCACCGGGCTGCTGCGCAACAGCGGCACCCTGACCGCGAATGGCGCGCTGACCATCGGCCAGCTGGTCAATGACGAGATCGTCTCGATCGGCGCCGGCAGCCTGCTGCGCTCGGCTGCGACGGTGCAGAACAACGACCGGCTGGGCCTGGCGGGTACGCTGGAGGCTGACCTGCTGAACCGCGCCGGCGGCACGGTCACGCTGAGCGACGGCACGCTGCGCGGCGATGTCGGCAACCTGGGGACGCTGACCGGGCAGGGCACCATCGAAGGCGTCCTGCAGAACGCCGGCACCGCCCGGATCGGCGGCCGCGCCGGCACGGTCGAGAACCTGGCGGCCGGCGCCCTGCATGTCAGCGGCGCGCTGGCCGCCGAGGGCTTCGTCAACGCCGGCACCGCCACCATCGCCGCATCGAACAGCCTGACCATGGCCGATCCCGACGCGGCGGGATCGGCGGTCCCGGCCGCCGCCCAGAACCTGGCGGGCGGCGAACTGACAGTGGAGGGCACGCTGGCAGGATCGCTGGCCAATGCCGGCCGGCTTGCCGGCGCCGGCACCATCACCGGCTCGGTCCTGAACCGCGGCACGACCGACTGGAGCGGCCGTATCGGCGGCACGGTGACCAACGAATCGCTGCTGCGGCTGGGCGGCACCGTGGCCGGCGGGCTGATCAACCAGTCCGGCACCCTGACCACCCGCGACACCGCGACCATCCAAGGCGGGCTGCGCAACGAATCCGGGGCCGGGATCGAGGTCGCCTCGGGCTCGACCCTGATCACCGAGGCCGGCACAGCCAGCCTGAACGCCGCCGGTGCCAGCTTCTCGCTGCTCGGCACGCTGCGGGGCGACCTGCTGAACGAGGGCACGCTGGAGCAGACCGGCACGCTGGACGGCACGCTGCAGACCTCGGGCAGCGCGACGCTGGGCGGCCGGGTCACCGGCGACCTGATCTATGACGGCGGCGCGCTGACGACCCGGAACGGGCTGGCCATCGGCGGTGACTTCGTCCTGAACGCCGACCACGCCATCGGCGCCGGCAGCCAGATCGCGGCGGCGCGCACGATGGTGGGCTCGGACAGCACGCTGACATTGGCGGGCGCGCTGGACGGGGCGCTGGTGAACCACGGCATCCTCGATGCCTCGGGAACCCAGGCACACGTGACCGGCACGGTGACCAACGACGGCACCATCGACCTCGAGGATGACAGCACCGGCGGCGTGCTGACCGTGGGCGGGCTGTCGGGCAGCGGCACCTATGCGCTGGACGTGAACCTGCGCGACATGACCGCCGACCGTATCGTGGTGGACGGCGGCGCGGCGCGCGGCAGCTATTACCTCAGCTTCGACCTGGGCGACCGCGACACCATCCCGCAATCCGGCGAGCGGGTGACGCTGATCGACGTGGACGAATCCTTCGGCGCGCAGAACGACTTCGTCTTCCGCCATGACGAACTGCCGGCCGGTTCCGAGCGCATCGTCTATTCGGTCGAGCGCGAGGGCGGGCTGGGCAACCTGGATCTGGTCAGCCAGCTGAACCCGGCCATGGGCGCGATCTTCGGAAACGTGGCGCTGGTGCAGTCGCTGATCGGCTCGGTGGTGAACCGGCCGACCAGCCCCTTCGTCACCTCGCTGGCCTATGAGGACAAGGAAAAGCCCTGCGGCATCGGCAGCTGGGGCCGGGCCGTCGGCGGCCATGCCACGGCGAACGGCACGACCGACAACGGCATCAGCAAGGTCGCAAGCGAGGTCAAGGCCGATTACTACGGCATGCAGGTCGGCACCGACCTGGCCTGTTTCGACGACCGTTTCGGCGGTTGGGACATGGCCTTCGGGGTGCTGGGCGGCATCAACCGCGGCTCGACCAGCCAGCCGGTCTATGCGATCAATCCCAACAACTCGCAGGACCTGACGGCGATCCTGACCTCCTATACCTCGACCGATTTCGAGCAGCGCTATGCCGGCATCTACGCCACCGCGACGCGCGAGCGCTTCCAGGCCGACCTGCAATACCGCTACGAGCGCACCGACTTCACCATCGCCAACGATCCGCTGCCCGGCTACACGGGCCTGGGCCTGGACGAGACCGACTTTTCCAGCGACGCGCAGACGCTCAGCGGCTCGATCAGCTATGCCGTGCCGATTGGCGACAGCGGCTGGGCGGTGCTGCCGACCATGGGCTTCGCCTGGTCGAAGATGTCCACCGATTCCATCCCCTTCGAGGACGGCTATCGGCTGAGCTTCAAGGACAGCACCCGCAAGATCGGCTTCGCCGGTGCCACCGTGGCCAAGACCTTCGTGCAGGAGCAGCGGAATTCGGCGCTTTACGCCTTCGCCACCGGCACCTGGTACAAGGATTTCGCCGATCCGACCGTGTCGGTCTTTGCCTCGGACGACCCGGATTTCGAGCCGCAGGTGCTGAAATCCGAGAACCTGGGCGCCTATGGCGAGATCAGCGTCGGCGCGAACTGGGTCAAGGTGCTGGGGCCGGAGGCCCGCGGCCGGCAGATCAGTGCCGGGGCGCGGATCGACGCCCGCTTTGGCGACCGGCTGGACAGCGTCGGCGTCTCGGGCCAGTTCCGCTGGCAATTCTGACTGGCCTCGGACCGGACCCGCGGCTAGGTTGGCACAACCGCTGCGGGTCCGGTCCGGGCATCCGCCGGATCGAAGCGAACAAGAACGGGAGTCGGTGACGCATGTCCTGGTTCAGCAAGGTCGCCTGGAAAGAAGGGCTGTTCCTGCAGCCGCAGCATCTGCAGCAGGCCGACCGCTATCACGAGCATCTGGTCCAGGCCCGCACCCGGCTGATCACCCCCTATCCCTGGGGCGTGGGCGAGCTGGTGCTGGACCGCGACCAGGCGCAGCAGGGCATGATCGCGCTGCGCGCCGTGGCCGGGATCATGCCCGACGGCACGCCCTTCGACGCGCCGGGCACCGGGCCGCTGCCGGTGCCGGTGCGGGTGCCGGACGACGCGGCCGGGCAATTCGTCTGGCTGACCCTGCCGGATTCAAGCCCCAACATGCGCGACGCCGCCCCCTATGAGGACGAGGGCGCGACGACCCGCTGGGGCATCGTGACCGAGACGGTCAGCGACAGCGCCTCCTCGGCGCGGATCGAGCAGGTGCTGGAACTGGCCGTGCCCCGGCTGGAGATCGCCATTCGCAAGACCCCGCGCCCCGGCTACCAGAACATCCGCCTGGCCCGCATCGCCGAGGTGCGCGACGGCGTGGTGACGCTGGACGAGACCTTTCCGCCGCCCGCGCTGGTCATCGGCGCGCATCCGCAGGTCATGGGCTACCTGACCCGCGTGATCGGCTGGATCGAGGCGCGGCTGGAAAGCCTGTCGCGCTATGCCACCGACCCCTCGGCCGGGGGCGGCTTGCAGGCCAGCGACTACCTGATGCTGATGGTGCTGAACCGCCAGATCGGCGTCTTGCGCCACCTGTCGCGGACGCTGGCCGTGCATCCCGAGGCGCTGTATCGCGAGCTGGTCGCGCTGGCGGGCGAACTGGCCAGCTTCGACAGCGCCAGCCGCCATGCGCCGGATTACCCGGCCTATGACCACGAAAACCCCAAGGAAAGCTTCGGCCAGATCGTGGCCGACATCCAGCGCCTGCTGTCGCGCGACGTCGGCCGGGCGATCCGGCTGCCCCTGCAGCAGGTGCGGCAGAACTCCTATCTGGCGGCCGTCGCCGATCGCAACCTGTTCCGCGAGGCCACCTTCATCATCGAGGTCGAAAGCGCCAAGCCGCTGTCGCAGGTGCAGATGCAGTTCCCCGAGCTTTGCAAGGTCGGGCCGAACACCCGCATGTCGGAAATCGTCAACAACAACCTGCCCGGCATCGCGCTTCAGCACCTGCCGAACCCGCCGCGGCAGATCCGGGTGCTGTCCTCGAACGTCTATTTCCGGCTGGAGCGCAATTCGCCGCTGTGGCGTGAATTCTCGACCGCGACGGCCATCGGCATGCATTTCGCCGGCGACTGGCCGAACCTGAAACTGGAACTGTGGGCCGTGCCCGAGAGGTCGTGATGGCGGGCAAGGAGGACGACCGCGACAAGACGGTATTCGGCGGCCCGGCCAGCCCGGGCCAGCGCCCGCAGGACGCCTGGTCGCGGCCGGTGCCGGGGCAGGATGACGGCCGCACGGTGATCGGCGGGCCGGGTGGCGGCTCGGGCTCGCCCTTCGGACAGCCGCCGGGGCAGGGCTGGGGCAACCAGCCGGCCGAGGGCCAGACCTGGATCGGCGGACCCGCCCGCCCGGCGCAGCCGCAACCGCAGCCCGGCTATCAGGGCTATCCCGGCGCCTACCAGCCGCCGGGGCAAGGGCAGGGCGGGCACAGCCCTTTCGGCCCGGCCGATCCCTCGCAGATCGGGCGGGCGGCGGGGCCGGACCAGCGCGGCTTCTTTCCCGACATCGCCACGCAGCAAGCCCCGCAGGCCCGCGTCGCACCGCGCATCCCCCAGGCGCAGGCGATGCAGGTGCGCGAACTCGGCGCGGCCAGTTCCGCGAACCCGCTGATCGCCGCCGCCGCGCCGCTGCTGATCCTGCTCGGGCGGCTGCGCACCGGGCTGGTGGAATTGCAGGTCGCGCCGCTGATGGAGCATGTCACCCGCGAGATCGACCGCTTCGAGCGCAATGCCGTCGCCGCCGGCGTCAACCCGCACGAGGCGCTGGTGGCGAAATACGCGCTGTCCGGCACCGCCGACGACATCGTGCAGAACCTGCCCGGCGCCGACCGCGGCAACTGGCAGCAATATTCCATGGTCGCGCGCTTCTTCCACAAGCGCGATTCCGGTGTCGGTTTTTTCCAGGAGGCCGAGAAGGCGCTCTATGCCCCGGCGCAGAACTGGAACCTGCTTGAGCTGATGCTGGTCTGCCTGTCGCTGGGCTTCGAGGGCCAGTTCCGCACCATGCCCAACGGCGCGGCGGAACTCTCGCGCATCCGCAGCGCCATCTATGAAAGCCTGCGCCGGGTTCATCCGCGCCCGGACGAAGATATTTCCGTCATGTGGCAGCCGGTGGTGCAGGATCGCGGCCGCCGCTTCGGCGCCATCCCGGTGCCGGCGGTGGCGGGCATCGCCGCCGTGGCGCTGGTCGCCGGTTTCGCGACGCTGCTGACGCTGATCAACCGCGACGCGGCGGTGGCGGCCGAGGACCTGCGCGGCGTGGCGCTGGATGCCCCGGTGATCCAGATCGACCGCAGCCCGGGCGAGGTCTATGTGGCCGAGATCCCGCAGCTGCAGCGCCTGCGCGACGCCTTCGCCGCCGAGATCGCCGACGGCCGCGTCTCGGTCGAGCCCAAGGGCGACTATATCGCCATCCGCGTCGGCAACCTGCAGCTGTTCGACCTGGGCTCGGTCACGGTGAAACCGGGCTTCGCCGCGCTGGCCGGCCGCATCGCCGAGGTGCTGAACGCCGAAGCCGGCCCGATCCTGATCGAGGGCCATACCGACAACGTGCCGGTCTCGGGCCGGGGCCGGTTCAAGGACAATTACCAGATCTCGGCCGCCCGCGCCGAGGGCGTGGCCGAGGTGCTGAAGCCCTTGCTGAAGGATCCCGCCCGCGTCGGCACCGAGGGCCGGGGCGAGGACGATCCCGTCGGCGACAACGCCACCCCCGAAGGGCGGGCCGCCAACCGCCGGGTCGAGATCATGCTGGCGCGCGAGGGCACCTATGACGCCCCCGCCCCGCAGGAGGCCGCGAATTGAGACTGCTGGGCTTTTACCTTCCGACCCCGCGCTGGAGCAAGCATGGCTGGTGGCGCTGGACCGTGACCCTGCTGGGTATCGCGGCGCTTTGCGCGGCGGTCTGGTTCGGCGGGCCGATGACCGGCTGGGCGCCCCTGGCGTCCCGCTTCTGGCGGGGGCTGATCGTCGGGCTGATTCTGGCCACGACGCTGGCGGTGCTGCTGGTGCGCTGGCGCCGCCGCGTCCGTGCCGCCCGCGCCATCGAGCAGGCGCTGGTGCCGCCCGAGCCCGAGGGCGACGGCAAGGCGCTGGCCGAGAAGATGTCCGAAGCCCTGGCGGTGCTGAAGAAATCCGGCGGCGCGGCCTCTCTCTACGACCTGCCCTGGTATGTCATCATCGGCCCGCCCGGCGCAGGCAAGACCACGGCGCTGGCCAATTCCGGGCTGGATTTCCCGTTGGCGCAGACCCAGGCCATCAGCGGCTTCGGCGGCACCCGGAACATGGATTTCTGGTTCGCCGAGGATGCGGTGCTGATCGACACCGCCGGCCGCTATACCACGCAGGACAGCGACAAGGTGGCCGACAAGGCCAGCTGGGATGCCTTCCTCGACCTGCTGAAACGCACCCGCCCGAACCGGCCGATCAACGGTGTGATCCTGTCCTTCTCGGTCGAGGACATGATGAAGGAGGACGCCGCCACCCTGCAGGCTCATGCCGAGACGGTGCGCGCCCGGCTGGCGGAACTGCACGAACATCTGAAGATCGACTTCCCGGTCTATGTGATGTTCACCAAGGCCGACCTGATCGCGGGTTTCCGCGAATATTTCAGCAGCTTCAGCCTGAATCGGCGCAAGCTGGTCTGGGGCGTCACCTTCCAGACCCGGGATCGCAAGGCGATCACGCATGAAGCCGTGCCGCAGGAATTCGACCGGCTGGTGGCGCGGCTGTCGGACGAGATCATCGACCGGCTGTCCGAGGAACCCGACGGCGTGGCCCGCATCGCCATCTTCGGCCTGCCGGGACAGATGGCGCTGCTGCGCGACAGCGTGGCAAGCTTCCTGCGCCGGGTGTTCGAGCCGACACGCTACAAGACCAACGCCATCCTGCGCGGCTTCTACTTCACCTCGGGCACGCAGGAGGGCACGCCCATCGACCAGGTGCTGGGCGCGATCCAGGAGCCGGGGATGGGCTTCGGCTCGGGCTTCATGTCGGGGCGCGGCAAGAGCTTCTTCATCCACGACCTGCTGCGCGGGGTGATCTTCCCCGAACAGGGCTGGGTCTCGCATGACCGCAAGGCGGTGCGGCGGGCTTTCGTGCTGCGCAGCGTGGCCTTGGCGGCCATTGCGGTGGTGACGCTGGGCCTCGGCACCGCCATCGGCGTCAGCTACTGGAAGAACCTGCAGCTGGTGCGCACCGCCGAGGCCGAGACCGCTGCCTGGCGCCGCGCCGCCGCCGAGGAACTGCAGCGCGACGTGATCGACGACCCGGACCTGACGCCGGTGCTGCCGCTGCTGAACGACCTGGCCAGCATGCCGGCCGGCTATGGCGACAGCGAGAAACCCAGCCTGTGGGAAGGCTTTGGCCTGTCCCAGCGCGACCGGCTGAACAAGGTCGCGACCGACAGCTATTCCAATGCGCTGGAGCGGATGCTGCGCCCGCGGCTGATCCTGGATCTGGAACGGCGGATGCCCGAGATCATCGCCTCGGGCGAGATGACCGAGATCTATCGCGCGCTCAAGGTCTACCTGCTCTTGGGCAAGCAGGGCGAGACGACCGATGACCCCGCCATCGAGGCCTGGTTCGCGCAAAGCTGGCGGCAGGACTATCCCGGCCGCACCGGGCTCGAGATGATCGACCGACTTGGCGGGCACCTGAAGGCCATGCTGGCGCTGGACGACCGCCGCGAGCTGCTGGTGACGCTGGACCAGGCGACGGTGGATCGCGCCCGCGCCGCCATCGCGCAGCTGCCGCTGGACGAACAGGCCTATGCGATCCTCAAGGACGGCGCCGTGGCGGCCGGGCTGCCGGACTGGAACCTGCTGGAAGCGGCGGGCGGCGGTGCGGCCGGCCAGGTCTTCGCCACCCGCGACGGCAGCGACCTGGCCACGCTGACCATCCCCGGGCTTTACACCTACGAGGGTTTCTGGGGCTATTTCTACGACCAGCTTGCCGTGGTGGGCGAGGAGTTGCGCCGCGACCAGTGGGTGCTGGGCGATTTCGCCAATTCGGACGAGATCGAGGGCCGGCTGGCGCGGCTGGACCGCGACCTGCTGGACCGCTACCGCGCCGAGTTCATCGCCGCCTGGACCAAGGTGCTGGACAACCTGACCCTGACCTCGATGGTGGCGGACAAACCGCAATATGCGGCGCTGGGGACGGCGGCCGGGGCGCAGAACTCCCCCATCCTGGAACTGGTCAAGGCGGTGGCCGACCAGACGCAGCTGTCGCGCGAATACGAGCAGCTGGAAGGCGAGCTGCCGCCGGCCGGCGCCGAGGCCGGGGCCGAGGGCGGCGGCACGGCGGGGGCCATCGGCGACCAGCTGGCCTCGCGCATCCAGTCGCGCTCGACCGGGGTGCAGCGCATTCTGATGGATGCGGCGATGCGCAAGCAGGGCAAGGGCACCCGCCGCGCCGGTGCCGGGGCCGAGGAGGAGACCAACAGCGTCACCGCCCCCATCGAGGCGATCTCGAAAGCCTTCGAGAACTGGCAGCTTCTGGTCGCGGGCGAACCGGGCAAGCGGCCCATCGACACGCTTCTGGGCAACCTGGGCGCGATCTGGGAAAACCTGCGCCTGGCCGAGCACAATCCCGATCAGTCGGCCGCCGCGCTGCCGACGCTGCTGAACTCGTTGACGCAGTACAATTCGCAGCTGCCCGACCCGCTGGCGCGCATGGTCACCAAGGCCGAGGGCGATTTCCGCTCGGGCGCCTCGGACGCCTCGATCGAGGTGATGAACCGGGCGCTGACCGACCGCATCACCTTCATGTGCCGCGACACCATCGCCTCGGCCTATCCGTTCGGCAGCGGCTCGCGCAGCCTGTCCATCGACAATTTCGCCCGCTTCTTCGGGCCGGGGGGCGAGATGGACAAGTATTTCACCGAATACCTGGAGCCCTATGTCGAGCGCAGCCCCGAGGGGCTGAAATGGCGCGAGGACAAGGAGATCACCCGGCGCCTGTCCACCGCCACCCTGCGGCAGTTCGAGCGGGCCGAGCGCGTCCGCCGCGCCTTCTTCGCCGGCGGCGGCACCACGCCCTCGGTCGAGATCACCGTGGCGCAGGTCGATGCGCATCCGACGGTGCGCTCGGCGATCCTGGCTATCAACGACACGGTGATCGAGACGGCGACCGGCTCGCTGCCGCGCACCATCGTCTGGCCGGGCGCCGGCAAGGCCACGGTGCTGCAGCTGTCGCCGCCGCTGGCGCGCGATTCCGTGCTGCGCTTCGAGGGCAGTTCCTGGACCTTCATGCAATTGCTCGACGCTGCCCGCTACAAGGAGCAGCGCGGCGACACGCTGCGCGCCACCTTCATGCTGGGCGGGCGCAACATCACCTATGATTTCACCATCAACGCGGTGACGAACCCCTTCACCATGCCCGAGATCAGGGATTTCCAATGTCCGCAGAGCATCGACTGACGGCGGGTGCGGCCGGACTCCACGGCAAGCACCCGGGATTTGGCGATTTCATCTCGGCCGGGCTGGCCGAGGGCTGGCAGGGCTTCGGCGACTGGGCGCAGGCGGTGCTGGGGCAATGGCGCGACGCGGCCGGGCCGGACTGGCAGGCGCAGTTCGACGCCGCGCCGGCGGTCTGCTTCTGGATCGGCCCGGCCCTGACCGGCGCCGGGCAGGCGCTGCGCGGGGTCTGGCTGGCCTCGCGCGACCGCAGCGGCCGGCGCTTTCCGCTGATCGTGGCACAGGCGGGCGGCACGCCCCCGGTGCTGGATGCGGCGCAGGACTTCTATCGCGCCGCGCATCGCGCGCTTCTGGACATGCTGGGTGCCGAAAGCTTCGATCCGCGCGCGGTGGCGCAGGCGCTGGAGCTGCCGCTGCCGGGCGATGCGGCGCCGGGCTGGCCCGGCTTCTGGGCCGCCAACCCGTCGCTGCCGCCCGAAGGGCTGCTGGCGCAGCTGGCCGCCACCGATCACGCCCATGCCACCGCGGCGCGCAGCTATTGGTGGTTCCCGGCCGCTGAGAATGCGGGGCCGTCGGGCCTGCTCTGCTGCCAGGGCTGGCCCAGCCCGCCCGAGATCGGCTGGCTGATTGCCGGCGGCGCGGTCCGCGAGGTCGAGGCATGAACACGCCGCAGCCGGTCTTTTCCTATGATTTCGCGGCGCTGACCGATCGCGGCTGCCAGCGCGCGCATAACGAGGACAGCATCGCCGCCCTGCCCGAATACGGCCTCTGGGCGGTGGCGGACGGCATGGGCGGCCATGCGGCGGGCGAGGTGGCCAGCGGCATGATCGCCGAGGAACTGGCCTCGCTCGGCGTGCCGGTCAGCGCCCAGGACCAGCGGGCGCGGGTGATCGAGCGCATCGACCGCGCCCATCGCCGCATCCTGGACCATGCGCAGCAGAACGGCGCCGGCGGGGCGGGCTCGACCGTGGCGGCGCTGCTGCTGCACGAGGCGGAACTGGCCTGCGTCTGGGCCGGCGACAGCCGCATCTATCTGCTGCGCGACGACGCACTGACCCGGCTGACCCGCGATCACAGCGAGGTGGCGATGCTGGTCGCCGCCGGTCGCATGACCGAAGCCGAGGCGCGCAGCTCGGGCCGGCGCAACGTCATCACCCGGGCCATCGGCGTCGGCGCCGCCGCCGATCCCGAGACCGTCACCGGCATGGCCAAGGACCGCGACCGCTTCCTGATCTGCTCGGACGGGCTGACCGAGCATCTGGACGATGCCGAGATCGCCGCCATGCTGGGCCGCTCGGGCCCGGCCGCCGCCATTGCCTCGGCGCTGCTCGAGGAAGTGCTGCGGCGGGGCGCGCGCGACAATGTCAGCGTGATCGTGGTCGATTGCCTGGCGCTGCCGGGCATGGCCGAGGACGCGGAATAGCCATGGCCGAGGCGGAGGACGACAAGCCCGATGCCGCCCCGGATGCGGCCGACCGCACGGTCATGGCCGCGTCCGAGCCGCCCGCCGCCGATTTGCCTTCCGCCGAGCCCACGGTGATGGCCGGCGCCGATCCGACGGTGGTCGCCGCCCGGCCCGCGCAGGCGGCCGGACCGGAGGTCCGGCTGGTCGAGCCCGGCACGCTGATCAACAACAACTATCGCATCCTGGGCCTGGTCAGCGCCGGCGGCATGGGCGAGGTCTATCGCGCCGAGAACGTCTTCACCGGCGATCCGGTGGCGGTCAAGGTCATCCTGCCGGGCCTTGCCAATGACGAGGCGGTGCTGGACATGTTCCGCCGCGAGGCCCGCGTGCTGGTGCAGCTGCGCGACGATTCCATCGTGCGCTATCACAACTTCGTCCTCGATCCGGGGTTGGGCCGCTATTGCCTGATCATGGAATTCGTCGAGGGCCGGCATCTGGGCGACCGGCTGAAGCAGGACGGCCCGCTGCCCGAGGTCGAGGTTCTGGCGCTGATGCGCCGTATAGGCGCCGGACTGATGCGGGCGCATGACCGCGGCGTCACCCACCGGGACCTGTCGCCCGACAACGTCATCCTGCGCGACGACCGCATCGACGAGGCGGTGCTGATCGACTTCGGCATCGCCCGCTCGACCGAGCTGGGCGACGGGCTGGCCGGGCGCTTCGCCGGCAAGTTCAAGTATATCGCCCCCGAACAGCTGGGCCATTGGGGCGGCGAGATCGGGCCGCGCACCGATGTCTACGGGCTGGCGCTGCTGGTCGCGGCGGTGGCGCGCGGCAAGCCGCTGGACATGGGCGATTCCGTCGTCTCGGCCTCGGCCGCGCGGCAGGGGATCCCGGATCTGACCGGCATCTCGCACCGGCTGTTTCCGTTGCTGCAGCATATGCTGGAGCCAGACCCGGCGCAGCGGCCGGCCGACATGGGCGCGGTGCTGCGGATGCTGGACGACCCGTCGCTGATCCCCTCGCGCTATCGCCTGCCGCTGTGGAGCCAGGGCGAGGCCGAGCCGCCGGTGGCCGAGGGGCTGACCGGCAGCTTCGGGTCCGGCTCGGGCCTGGGCGGGCCGGTGCATTCGGCCAGTCCCTTCGGCGCCGCCCTGCCGCCGCCGCCGCCGGACCTGGCCGCCGAGGCGCTCGAGCCGGCGACCCGTGGCCGCTGGCC
>NZ_JAEHFP010000092.1 GCF_016446475.1 Paracoccus binzhouensis
CGGGGCTGGGTGCTGGGCAGGACCTTGGCGATTTCGCAGCCGGGCTTGGCCTGGCCCATGCGGGCGGCGGCACCGCCATGGTCCGCAACCCGCTGCCCCCCGATCCGGCCGCTGCCGATCCGCTGCCCCCCGATCCGACGACCTATGCCCTGATCTCGCAAGCCCTGGGCTGAACGGAGACTGCCATGCTGAGCAATTCCCTTGCCGAGCTCGACCGCCGGCACCTGATCCACCCGGTTTCCTCGTTTCGCGGCCACGAGGCGCGCGGCGTGCGCATCCTGACCGGCGGGCAGGGCGCCACCGTCACCGACAGCCAGGGCCGGACGCTGATCGATGGCTTCGCCGGCCTGTGGTGCGTGAATGCGGGCTATGGCCACGACAGCATCGTCGAGGCTGCCGCCGCGCAGATGCGCAGCCTGCCCTATGCCACCGGCTATTTCGACCTGGGCGCCGAGGCGCCGATCCGCCTGGCCGCCGCGCTGGCCGAGCGGGCGCCCGGCGATCTGAACCATGTCTATTTCACCCTGGGCGGCTCGGACGCGGTGGACAGCACCATCCGCTTCATCCGCTATTACTGGCATGCCCGGGGGCAGCCGGGCCGCGACCAGTTCATCTCGGTCGCGCATGGCTATCACGGCTCGACCAGCATGGGCGCCGGGCTGACGGCGCTGCCGGGCTTCCATGACGGCTTCGGCGTGCCCCATGACTGGCAGCACAAGATCTCGTCGCACGACCTGTATCGCAACCCCCTGGGCGGCGATCCGCAGGCGGTGATCGCCGCCTCGGTGGCGGAGCTGCGCGCCAGGATCGAGGCGCTGGGCCCGGAGCGGGTCGCCGCCTTCTATGTCGAGCCGATCCAGGGCTCGGGCGGGGTGCTGGTGCCGCCCAAGGGCTGGATCAGGGCGATGCGGGATCTCTGCGCCGAATACGGCGTGCTGTTCGTCGCCGACGAGGTCATCACCGGCTTCGGCCGCACCGGGCCGCTGTTCGCTTGCGACGAGGAAGGCATCGTCCCCGACCTGATGACCACGGCCAAGGGGCTGACCTCGGGCTATGTGCCGATGGGCGCGGTCCTGATGCGCGACCATGTCTATGAGACCATCGCCGATGGCGCCGGTGCCCGGGCCGTCGGCCACGGCTTCACCTATTCCGCCCATCCGGTCAGCGCCGCCGTGGCGCTGCAGGTGCTGGCGCTCTACGAGGGCGGCTTGCTGGAGAACGGCCGCCGCGCCGGGGCCCGGCTGCTCGCGGGGCTGGAGGGCCTGCGCGATCATCCCCTGGTCGGCGACGTGCGCGGCCGCGGCATGCTGGCGGCGGTCGAGCTTGTCACCGACAAGGAGGCCAGGACCCCGCTGCCGCCCGAGGTCCAGCCCGCGACGCGGCTGTTCGACCGGGCCTGGGACCAGGGGCTGATCCTGCGGTCCTTTGCGCAGGGCGTCTTCGGCTATGCGCCGCCCCTGTGCTGCACCGAGGAGCAGATCGACCAGATCGTCGCCCGCACCCGCAAGGTCCTGGACCTGACGCTGGAAGACCCGGAAATCCGCGCGGTCCTGCGCTGATGGCGCTGCTGCTACATTCCACCCCGGAACGCGGGGCAATCTGGGCCCGGATCTTCGCCCAGGCGGGCGAGCCCTTCGTCGCGGGCGAGGCCGGCGTCGCCGATCCGGCGCAGGTCACGCATCTGGCCTGCTGGACCCCGCCCGCCGACCTGGCGCGCTATCCGAACCTGCGCACGGTGATCTGCGTGGGGGCGGGCACCGACCATTTCCCGCCGCTGCCGGAGGGCGTGGCGTTGGTGCGCACCATTGCCCCGGGGATCGAGGCCATGGTGCGGGACTGGGTGGTGATGGCGGTGCTGGCGCTGCATCGGGAACTGCCGGCCTATCTGGAGCAGGCCGGGCGCGGCGACTGGCGGCCGCGCCCGGCCCGGCTGGCCGCCAGTCGCCGCGTCGGCATCATGGGCATGGGCCGTATCGGCCGGCTGGCCGCGGGCAGCCTGCAAGCCTTGGGCTTCGCCGTTTCGGGCTACAGCCGCTCGGGGGCGCCGGTCGAAGGGCCGGTCGAGGGCATCGAGACCTTCGGCGCGGACCGGCTGCCGGCCTTCCTGGCCGGGGCCGACATCCTGGTCTGCCTGCTGCCGCTGACCGACCGCACCCGCGGCCTGATGAACGATGCCTTCTTCGCCCGTCTGCCGCGCGGTGCCGGGCTGGTCCATGCCGGGCGCGGCGCGCAGCTGGACATGCCTGCGCTGCGCCGGGCGCTGGACGGCGGCCGGCTTTCCGCCGCCATGCTGGACGTGACCGATCCCGAGCCGCTGCCGGCGGATCACTGGGCCTGGCGCGACCCGCGGGTGCTGATCACCCCGCATGTCGCCGCCCATACCGATGCCGAGGAAGGCGCCCGGCACGCGCTTGCCGTCATCCGCGCCGATCGCGAGGGCCGGCCTGTGCCGGGCCTGGTCGACCGCGCGCGCGGCTACTAGTGCCCGGGCCGGGGCCACGCGATATGCCGCGCCCCGGGCCAATACGGAAGAATCTGCTGCGTCGGACCCGTGTTTCGGCGTTTTGCGACCCCGGAATGAAGCAATCTGGATGTGACGGGGCGGTGACCGCCCCCGCGCTTCCGCCGACCCGACCGCCGCCCCCGTGCGGCATCTGCGAAAGGAAGTTCCCATGGCCACCCTGACGGCGGCGAAACCCCTGGACCGCTTTTCCTATGTCAGCTTCGACGTGGTAGGCACGCTGATCGATTTCGAGGCCGCGATCACCGGCGCGCTGGAAAAGATCGCCGCGGATGCCGGCATGACCGTCGACGGCGAGGCGGCGCTGGCCGTCTATCGCGACGCCCGCCGTCAGCCCGGCGCGCTGCGCTTTCCGGACGACCTGGGCCGCTGCTACGTGCAGATCGCCGCCGCCACCGGCCTGCCCGACACGCCGGAAAACCGCCGGTTCATGGTCGAGGCCGTGGGCGAGGCGCGGCCCTTTGCCGACAGCGTCGCGGCGCTGGCCCGGCTGAAGGCGCGCTACAGGCTGATCGCCATGACCAATGCCCGCCGCTGGGCCTTCGAGAAATACGAGGAGAAGCTGGGCAACCCGTTCTGGGCCAGCTTCACCACCGACGACACCGGCACGGAAAAGCCCGACCCGGGGTTTTTCCGGCAGGTATTCGAGGCCGTGGGCCGGGAGGGCGGCAGCCGCGACGACATCCTGCATGCCGCGCAAAGCCAGTATCACGACATCGGCATCTCGCGCGCATTGGGCATGACCAATGCCTGGATCCAGCGCCGCCATGCGCAGCCGGGCTATGGCGGGACCATCGAGCCGGCCGAGTTCACCCGCCCCGACTATCATTTCCACACGCTGATCGCGCTGGCCGAGGCCGCCGACGCAGCCTTCGACAACTGACATCCACCCGCCGAGCGGACGCCAGAGCCGCCGGCCAGAAACAGGGAAGACGACATGAAAGACCTCAAGCCGACCAACTGGACGGGCCGCGACGACGCGATGGTCGAAGCGGCGATCCGCCGCGGCGCCTCGCGCCGCGAGCTTCTGAAGATGCTGATGGCCTCGGGCGTGGCGCTGTCGGCGGGCGGCTCGCTGCTGCTGCGCGCCGGCCAGGCCGTGGCGCAAACGCCGGTCACGGGCGGCCACCTGAAGGGCGCCGGCTGGTCGGCCTCGACCGCCGACACGCTGGACCCGGCCAAGGCGTCGCTGTCCACCGACTATGTGCGCTGCTGCGCCTTCTACAACCGGCTGACCTTCCTGGACGAGGGCGGCGTGGTGAAAATGGAGCTGGCCGAGGCGGTCGAGACCACCGACGGCAAGACCTGGCAGGTCACCTTGAGGCCCGGCGTGACCTTCCACGACGGCAAGACCCTGACCGCGTCCGACGTGGTCTGGTCGCTGAAGCGCCACCAGGACCCGGCGGTCGGCTCGAAGGCCGCCGCCATCGCCGAACAGATGGCCGAGATCACCGCCGTGGACGACCGCACCGTCCGCATCGTGCTGGCCGCCGCCAATGCCGACCTGCCCACGATCCTGTCCTTGCATCACTTCATGGTCCTGGCCGAGGGCACCAGCGACTTCAGCAAGGCCAACGGCACCGGCGCCTTCCTGTGCGAGAGCTTCGAGCCGGGCGTGCGCTCGATCGGCACCCGCAACCCGAACTATTTCAAGGATGCCGGGCCCCATCTGGACAGTTTCGAATATTTCGCCATCTCGGACAACAATGCGCGGGTCAATGCCGTGCTGTCGGGCGACATCCACCTGGGCGCCGCGATCAACCCGCGCTCGATGCGCATGCTCGAGGGCCAGGACCAGGTCGTCACCTCGATCTCGACCGCCGGCAACTATACCGACCTGAACATCCGCCTGGACATGGCGCCGGGCGACAAGGCCGGCTTCATCGAGGGCATGAAATACCTGATGAACCGCGAGGCGATCACCAAGGGCGTGCTGCGCGGCCTGGGTGAAATCGCGAACGACCAGCCGGTCTCGCCCATGGACCGCTATCACAACCCGAACCTGAAGCCGCGCCCATTCGACCCCGAGCGCGCCAGGGCGCTGTTCGAGAAGGCCGGCGTGCTGGGCCAGCCCATCCCCATCGTCACCTCGGACGCGGCGAACTCGGCCGTGGACTATGCCATGGTGGTGCAGCAGGCCGGCAACGAGGCCGGGATGCCCTTCCAGATCGAGCGCGTGCCCGCCGACGGCTACTGGTCGAACTACTGGCTGAAATCGGCCATCCATTTCGGCAACATCAACCCGCGCCCGACGCCGGACATCCTGTTCTCGCTGCTTTACGCCTCGGACGCGCCCTGGAACGAAAGCCAGTACAAGTCGGAAAAATTCGACGCCATGCTGGTCGAGGCCCGCGGCTCTCTGGACGAGGAGAAGCGCAAGGCGATCTACTGGGAGATGCAGGAGATGGTCGCCAACGAGGCAGGCACCATCATTCCCGCCTATATTTCCAACGTCGATGCGCTGTCCTCGAAGCTCAAGGGCATGCGGCCGAACCCGCTGGGCGGGCAGATGGGCTATGCTTTCGCCGAATATGTCTGGCTGGAGGCCTGACCTCACCGCGCGCCCCGCGCCGGCCGCGCCGGGCGCCCCCTTCCCTGACGGAGATGCGCCATGCTGCGTTCCGCAACCACATGGATCTTGGTCGGCCAGCGGCTTGGCATCGCGCTGGTCACGCTGCTGATCGTGTCCTTCGCGGTGTTCTTCGCCACCGAGCTGCTGCCCGGCGACGTGGCCGAGGTGCTGCTGGGCCAGGCCGCGACCCCCGAGGCGGTGGCGGGCCTGCGCACCGCCATGGGCCTGGACGAGCCGGCGATCTGGCGCTTCCTGTCCTGGCTGGGCGGGCTGGCCACGGGCGATCTGGGGATGTCCTATGTCAACAAGATGGCCGTGGCCGACCTGCTGTCGGGGCGGCTGATGAACACGCTGCGCCTGGCGGGCATCGTCACGCTGGTCTGCGTGCCCGTCGCGCTGACCCTGGGCATCGCCGCCGCCATGTGGCGCGGTTCCTGGCTGGACCGGCTGGTCTCGGTGCTGACCATCTCGGTCATCTCGGTGCCCGAGTTCATGGTCGCCACGCTGGCGGTGCTGGTCTTCGCCGTCTGGCTGGACTGGCTGCCGGCGCTGAGCTTCGGCGTCAACGTCGATTCGCTGGGTGCGATGCTGCGCGCCTATGCGATGCCGGTCATCTCGCTGTCCTTCGTGGTCTCGGCGCAGATGATCCGCATGACCCGGGCGGCGCTGATCGAGACGATCAACACGCCCTATGTGGAAATGGCGCTGCTGAAGGGCGCCTCGCGCCGGCGCATGGTGCTGGGCCATGCGCTGCCCAACGCCCTGGGGCCGATCGCCAATGCGGTGGCGCTGTCGCTGTCCTACCTGGTCGGCGGCGTCATCATCGTCGAAACCATCTTCAACTATCCCGGGGTGGCCAAGCTGATGGTCGACGCGGTCTCGACCCGCGACCTGCCGCTGATCCAGAGCTGCGCGATGATCTTCTGCATCAGCTACCTGCTGCTGATCACGCTGGCCGACATGATCGCCATTCTCTCCAACCCGAGGTTGCGCCGTTGATGAGCCTTGCCTTGCGCCTTCCGACCCCGGCCCGGCTGGGATATTCCTTCAACTGGGTGGGCCGCATCGGCCTGGCGGTGATCCTGTTCTGGGCGGTGATCGCGGTCATCGGTCCCTGGATCGCCCCCTATCCGCCCGGCGACATGGTCGATTACGACTATTTCGGCCCGATGAGCGGCCAGTTCTGGCTGGGCAGCGACTATCTGGGCCGCGACATCCTGTCCCGCATCGTCATGGGCGCCCGCTACACGGTCGGCATCGCGCTGGCGGCGGTGCTGCTGGCCTGCGCGGGCGGCGTGGTCCTGGGCATGATCGCCGCGGTGATCGGCGGCTGGTTCGACACGGCTCTGTCGCGCTTCTTGGACGCCTTCAACGGCATCCCGCATCTGCTGTTCGGGCTGGTGGTGGTGGCCGCCGTGGGATCCTCGATCCCGATCCTGATCGTGACGCTGGCGGCGATGTATCTGCCGGGCTCCTATCGCTTCGCCCGTGCGCTGGCGGTCAACGTCAACACCATGGATTTCGTCACCGTGGCCCGTGCCCGGGGCGAGGGCTTCGGCCATATCATCCTGCGCGAGATCTTCCCGAACATCCTGGGCCCGGTGCTGGCCGACCTGGGGCTGCGCTTCGTCTTCATCGTGCTGGTGCTGTCCGGCCTGTCCTTCCTGGGCCTGGGCGTGCAGCCGCCGCATGCCGACTGGGGCGCGCTGGTGCGCGAGAACATCGAGGGCCTGAGCCTCGGCGCGCCGGCGGTGATCTTTCCCTCGATCGCCATCGCCTCGCTGACCATCTCGGTCAACATGTTCATCGACAACCTGCCCACCCGCATCAGAGACCGGAGCGAATGATGGATCAGCCGCTTGTTTCCGTGCGCGACCTGAAGATCGGCGCCAGGACCGATTCCGGCCGCGAGGTCGAGATCATCAAGGGCGTCGGCTTCGACATCGCCCCGGGCGAGATCGTGGCGCTGATCGGCGAAAGCGGGTCGGGCAAGACCACCATCGCCCTGTCGCTGATGGGCCATGCGCGGCCCGGCTGCGCCATCCAGGGCGGCACCATCCGCGTGGGCCGCCGCGACGTGACGGCGATGTCCGAGCGCCAGCGCGCCGCCATGCGCGGCACCGAGGTCGCCTATGTCCCGCAATCGGCGGCGGCGGCCTTCAATCCCGCCAAGCGCATCATGGACCAGGTGGTCGAGATCGCCGCCATCCACAAGCTGATGCCGCGCGAGCAGGCCGAGGCCAAGGCGCGGCAGCTGTTCCGCGCCCTGGCCCTGCCCGATCCCGACACCATCGGCAGCCGCTATCCGCACCAGGTCTCGGGCGGGCAGCTGCAGCGCCTGTCGGCGGCCATGGCGCTGATCGGCGATCCGGCGCTGGTGATCTTCGACGAACCGACGACCGCGCTGGACGTGACCACCCAGATCGAGGTGCTGCGCGCCTTCAGGTCGGTGATGGACAAGGGCGCCATGGCCGGCGTCTATGTCAGCCACGACCTGGCCGTGGTGGCGCAGATCGCCGACCGCATCATCGTGCTGAAGAACGGCGTGGTGCAGGAGGAAGGCACGACCGAGCAGATCCTGCATGCCCCCACGCATCCCTATACCCGCCAGCTTCTGGACGCCTTCGAGCCGGTGCCGCATGTCCCCGAGGCCCGGCCCGCCGCACCCGAGCCGATCCTTGCGGTGCAGAACCTCTGCGCGGGCTATGGCGCGGTGCGCGACGGCGTGCCGGCGGCGAAGATCCTGCAGGATGTCAGCTTCCAGCTGGAGCGCGGCCGCAACCTGGGGGTGATCGGGGAATCCGGCTCGGGCAAGTCCACCCTGGCCCGCGCCATCGCCGGCATCCTGCCCGCCTATCGCGGCAACCTGCTGCTGGACGGCAAGGAGCTGAAGCCGGCGCTGGCCGACCGCAGCAAGGACGAACTGCGCCGCGCCCAGATCGTCTTCCAACTGGCCGACACCGCGCTGAACCCCGCCCAGTCGATCGAATCGATCCTGGCCCGGCCGCTGGCCTTCTATCACGGCATGGCCGGCGCGGCGCGCACCGCCCGCGTGGTCGAGCTGCTGGACATGGTGCGCCTGCCCGGCCACCTGCGCCACCGCCTGCCCTCGGAACTGTCCGGCGGCCAGAAGCAGCGCGTGAACCTGGCCCGGGCGCTGGCCGCCGAACCCGAGCTGATCCTCTGCGACGAGATCACCTCGGCGCTGGATACGGTGGTGGCGGCGGCGATCCTGGACCTGCTGAAGGAATTGCAGCGCGAGCTGGGCCTGTCCTACATGTTCATCAGCCACGACCTGTCCACGGTCGAGGCGATCTGCGACGAGGTCCTGGTAATGCTGAAGGGCCGCGTGGTCGAGGCTCTGCCCGCCGCGCGCATGTCCGCCGAGGCGGCGCATCCCTATTCGCGGCTGCTGATTGCCTCGATTCCCCGGCTGGATACCGGCTGGCTGAAGGGGCTGGAGCGGGATCCCGCCCTGGTCGCGCAGTTCGCGGGGCGCTAGGTCCGGCTGGCAAAGGCCGGCGCCGGCCGCATCGAGGCTTGTCCCCGTGCACCGCCGGGCCCCGAAGGCCCGGCCGGCGCCCGCGCTAGCCGCGATCCGCGAACAGCCGGGTCAGCGGGATCTGCGTCTTGACGAAGGGCGTCTTGATCACGACGAAGCTGAAATACTTGTCCACCCCGACCTCGCGGTCGATCAGCGCCTCGATGATGTTCTGGTAATCGACGATGCCGGCGGTCACGAACTTGGTCAGGTAGTCGTAGCCGCCCGAAACCAGGTGGCATTCGATGCAGCTGTCGATGCGCTCCAGCGCCTCCTGGAAGCGGGCGAAATCCGGCGGGCGATGGTTCTTCAGCGTGAACTCGGTGAAGACGGTCAGCGTCTCGCCCAGCTTGGCCACGTCGATCTGCGCGGAATAGCCGGTGATGTAGCCGGCCTGCTGCAGTTTCTTGACCCGCATCAGGCAGGGCGAGGGCGACAGCGCCACCAGGTCGGCCAGTTCGACATTGGTGATCCGGCCGTTCTTCTGCAATTCGGCCAGGATCTTGATGTCGATGCGGTCCAGTTTGAGAGCCGGTGTCATTCAGAGATCCATCCCTTTCTGCATCCCTTCTGCTGCAATTCGGCGCCGCTGCCAACGGCCCGCGATTCGACAGGAAATGCCGTCGCCGCGACATGATGCGGCAGATGCGGCTGGCCGGGCGGCCTTAGCCTGCCCCGACAGCACCGGAGAATCCCATGCCCGCACCGCTTCTGCATATCGAGACCGCCAGCGAACTGCCCGCCCGGGCCGATTGCGTCGTGATCGGCGGCGGCATCGTCGGGGTCTCGGCCGCCTATTGGCTGGCCCGCGCCGGGCAGTCGGTCGTGCTGCTGGAAAAGGGCCGCATCGGCGCCGAGCAGTCCAGCCGCAACTGGGGCTGGTGCCGCCAGCAGAACCGCGATGCGCGGGAATTGCCGCTCTCGACCCGCAGCCTGGAGCTGTGGGAGCAGATCGTCGCCGACCTGGGCCCGGGCATCGGCTTCCGGCGCTGCGGCCTGCTCTATCTGACCGACGACCCGGCCGAGCTGGAGGGCTGGGCGGCCTGGGGCCGATTCGCGCGCGGCGAGGGGGTCGATACCCGGATGCTTTCGGCGGCCGAGGCGGCCGAGCGCGGCCGCGCCACCGGCAGGCCCTGGCTGGGTGGGGTCTGGTCGCCCACGGACGGCATCGCCGATCCGGCCAGCGCCGCGCCGCTGATCGCCCAGGGCATCGCCAGGCATGGCGGCCATGTGATCCAGTCCTGCGCCGCCCGCGGGCTGGAGCTGGAAGGCGGCCGGGTCGCCGGCGTCGTCACCGAGCGCGGCCGGATCCGCGCCGGCACGGTGGTCATGGCCGGCGGCGTCTGGGCCGGCAGCTTCCTGCACCAGCTGGGGCTGGCCTTTCCGCAGGCCTCGGTGCGCAGTTCGATCCTGTCGGTCATGCCCGGGGCCCGGGACATGCCCGACGCGCTGCATACCGCCGCCGTCTCGGTCACGCGCCGCGGCGACGGCGGCCATACGCTGGCGGTCTCGGGTCGGGCGAATGTCGATCCGACGCCCGGGATGATCCGTGGCGGCAGGCATTTCCTGCCGATGTTCGCCCGGCGCTGGCGGGCGCTGCGCCCCGGCGGGCTGCAGGCCTGGCGCGCCGGGTTCGACACGCGCGCGATCTGGGCGCTGGACCGGCCGACGCCGATGGAGCGGGCCCGGATCCTGGACCCCCGCCCCGCGCAGGCGCTGGTGAGAGAGACGCTGGCCCGCGCCCGTCGCCTGCTGCCGGCGCTGCGCGAGGTTCCGGTGCAGGCCTGCTGGGCCGGCTATATCGACAGCACGCCCGACGGGGTGCCGGTGATCGACGCCGATTGCGGCCCGCCGGGGCTGGTGCTGGCGGCCGGGCTGTCCGGCCACGGCTTCGGCATCGGCCCGGGCGTGGGCCACCTGGTCGCCGACCTGGTGCTGGGCCGGACGCCGATCACCGGGATCGCGCAATACCGGCTGGACCGCTTCAAGGCCAGCCAATGGGGCAAGGTCGCCGGGTTCTGAGATCATGCCGCGAACCGGGTGATGCGGAAATCCTCCAGCGGCGTCTCGCAGCGCCCGGTGGCGATCAGCTCGGCCATGGCGTCGCCCACCCCCGGCCCCAGCTGGAAGCCGTGCCCGCAGAAGCCAAAGGCGTGGAACAGCCCCGGCGTGGTGGCCGAGGCGCCGATCACCGGCAGCCCGTCGCCGACATAGCCCTCGGCCCCCGACCATTGCCGGATGACCGCGACCCGGCGCAGGGCCGGCGCCAGCCGGACCACGGCGCGCAGCTGCGCCGGCAGCCGCGCCGGATCGGCATGGGCGCGGCCATCCGCGCCGACGCGCACCCGCTCGACCGCGCCGCCGAAGACCACGTTGCCGCGTTCCACCTGCCGCAGATAGGCGCCGTGCTCGGCGGACCAGACCCCCACCACCGGCAGGATGCGGTGCGGCAGCGGTTCGGTCACGCCCATCTGCGGGCCGCGCACCTCGATCGGCACCGGCTCGCCGAACTGTGCCGCGATGGCCGCGCCGCGATGGCCGGTGCAGTTGACCAGCCGCTCGGCATGGAAGCGTTCGCGCGCGGTCTCGACCGTGAAGCCGGCGCGGATGGCGCGGATCTGCGCCTCTTCGACCAGCCGCGCCCCGGCCCGGGCTGCGGCCTCGGCGAAGGCCGGCGCGACCAGCCGCGGATTGGCCGAGCCGTCCCGGGGCGAGAAGGAGGCGGCGATGGCCTCGGGCCCAAGCCCGGGGAAGCGGCGGCGGATCTCGGCCGGCGCCAGTTCCTGCAGGTCAAGCCCCCAGGGGTGGGCATCCTGGGCGAAGCGGCGCATCAGCGCCAGGCCCTGCGCATCGAAGATCAGCCGCAGATGGCCGGTGGCGCGGAACTCGACATCGCGGCCCAGCAGCGCCTCGGCCCGGTTCCACAGCGCCAGCGACCGATGCGCCAGCGGCAGCTGCGGCAGGTAGCGGCCGCTGCGGCGGATATTGCCGAACGAGGCGACCGTGGCCCCGGCGCCGATGCGGCCGCTGTCGATCAGCGTCGTGGCGATGCCGCGGCGCGCCAGGAAGAAGGCTGTCGCGCTGCCCATCAAGCCGCCACCCAGAACGATCACCGACATTCGCGCCCCCTCGAAGCTTGCCCAAGGGAAGCGCGGCGGGCATGAAGGGTCAAGGACGGGTTCTTGGGTGGTCCATAAGCCAAACCTATGGGGGCGTGATGCGGGCGCGGCAGCTTGAGGTTTTCGTGGCGGTCATGCGGGCGGGGACGATCACCGCCGCCGCGCGGATGCTGAACATCTCGCAGCCGGCGCTGAGCCAGGTGCTGCTGCATGCCGAGGACGAGCTGGGCTTTGCGCTGTTCACCCGCGACAAGGGCCGCCTGCACCCAACCCCCGAGGCGCTGGAGTTGCTGCCCGATGCCGAGCGGCTGTTCGCCGGGCTGGAGGGCCTGCGCCGCAAGACCGCCGATCTGCGCCAGGGCCGGGCGGGGCTGGTGCGGATCGCGGCCTCGCCGCCGCCGGCCATGGCCTTCCTGCCGAAGGTGCTGGCCGCCTATCGCCGGGCCCATCCCGAGGTGCTGCTGCGCTCGCATGTCGCGCCCATCGCCGCCATCGTGGCGATGCTGCGCGCCGGCGACGTCGCCCTGGCGCTGGCGCTGGACGACGAACTGCCGCCCGATATCGGCGCGGAACGGCTGGGGGCGACCGGGTTCTCCTGCCTGCTGCCCAGGGATCACCCGCTGGCGCAGCGGCCGGGGCTGAGCCTTGCGGATCTGCAGGACCAGCCGCTGATCTCCTATCGCAACGCCACGCGGCCGCATCACGAACTGGCACAGGCCGCCCGCATCCAGGGCCTGCGCTTCGAGCCGCTGCTGGAAATCGACCTGTCGATCACTGCCGTCGGCTTCGTGCAGGCGGGGCTGGGGATCGCCGTGGTCGATTCGCTGCTGCCCTGGACGCAATTCGCGGGCATCGCCGTGCTGCCGCTGCAGGATGCCGCCAGCCTGCCCCTGTCGCTGCTGACCCTGCGCAGCCGCAGCCTGTCGCGGGCCGAGGATCTGATGGCCGAACTGCTGCGCAGGCATAAGCCGGACTTATAGACTGGCTCGCGATGCGTCTTGGACGCGTCGCGCCGGCCGTGCTTCCTTCGCCGCGAGCAATGGCGGAGAGGCAGCATGGACGGAACCGGGGCGGACTGGAAGATCGGCGTCGATATCGGCGGCACCTTCATGGATTTCTGCGCGCTCGAGGCGCGAACGGGCCGGGTCGCATCCCTGAAGGTGCTGACCACGCCCGAGGATCCGGGCGCGGAACTGCTGCAGGGCCTGCAGCTTCTGGCCGAGCGCGAGGGGCTGGACCCGGCCGCGGTCAGCCGCTTCGTCCATGGCACGACGGTCGGCATCAACACTATCATCCAGCGCAAGGGCGCGCGGCTGGCGCTGATCACCAATGCCGGCTTCGAGGACGTGATCGAGCTGGCCCGGCTGCGGATGCCCGAGATGTATTCGCTGTTCTGCCACCGCCCCGAGCCGCTGGTCGCCCGGGACATGGTCTTCGGCATTCCCGCCCGCATGCGCGCCGACGGCCGGCAGAGCGTAGCGCCGGACGAGGCCTCGATCGCCGATGCCGTGGCCCGCGCCCGGGCGGCGGGGGCCGAGGGGGTGATCGTGGCGCTGCTGCATGCCTGGCGCGACGGCGCGCAAGAGGCTGCCGTCAAGGCGCAGGTTGAATCGCTGGCGCCCGATCTGTTCGTCTTCACCTCGTCCGAGGTCTGGCCGGTGATCCGCGAATACGAACGCAGCTCGACGGCGATCCTGAACGGCTATGTCCACCCGCGGGTCTCGGGCTATCTGGCGGCGCTCGAGGCGCGGCTGGCCGGGCAGGGCGTGCCCGCCCGCGCCATGCTGACCAAGTCGAACGGCGGGCTGATGACTGCCCGCGAAGGTCGGCGCGACTGCGTGTCGATGCTGCTGTCGGGCACCGCCTCGGGGGTGATCGGCGCAAGCTGGCTGGCGCGCCAGGCCGGCGAGCAGCGCATCCTGACGCTGGATATCGGCGGCACCTCGGCCGATTTCGCGCTGATCGTGGACGGAGAGGTGCAGTTCGGCTCGGACGAGCTGATCGGGGAATTTCCCCTGCACATCCCGTCGGTCTCGGTCAGTTCCATCGGCATCGGCGGCGGCTCGATCGCCAGCGTGGACGCGCAGGGGGTGCTGCGGGTCGGGCCGGAATCGGCCGGGTCGAACCCCGGCCCGGCCTGCTATGGCCGCGGCGGGACGCAGGCCACGGTGACGGATGCCATGGCGGTCTGCGGCTGGCTGGGCCACAGCCAGATGGCTTACGGCCAGCTGCAGATGGACGTGGCCCTGGCCCGGCAGGCGGTTGGGGCCCTGGCCGAGCGGCTTGGCCGCAGCCCCGAGCAAACCGCGCAGGCGATCATCGACATCGCCATTTCCGAGATGTTCGTCGAGGTCGAGAAGCTCAGCTCGCGCGCCGGGGTCGACCTGCGGGACTTCGCGCTGATGCCCTTTGGCGGCGGCGGGCCGATGCTGGGCGCCTTCCTGGCGCGCGAGCTGGGCATGAGCCGGGTGATCGCGCCGCGACGGCCGGGCGTCGTCTCGGCGCTGGGCGGGCTGGTCGCGGACCTGCGCGGCGATTTCATCCGCACGGTCTTTGCCGATCTGGGTGCCGACCTGACCGCGCCGTTCCGGGCGCTCTGCGACGAGGGCCGGGCCTGGCTGGCGGCGCAGGGCCATCACGGCGCTGCCGAGCTGCGCCTCTCGGCCGACATGCGCTATGCCGGCCAGAGCTACGAGATCGAGGTCGAGCTTGAGCCGGACTGGCTGACCGAGCCGGCCCGCATCGCCCGGGCCTTCCACGCCACGCATCGCCGCATCTACGATTTCGACGACCCCGAGGGTCGGATCGAGCTGGTGAACCTGCGCCTGTCGGCCATCGGCGCCGGGCCGAAGCCGGAATTCCCGGTCAAGCCCGGCGCGCACGCCGCCGCCTGGTCCGCGCGGCATGTGCCGGTGCATCTGGGCGGCTGGCAGGACGTCCCGCTTTATGACCGTGCGGCCCTGACGGGGGGCGCGACGTTCAGCGGCCCGGCCATCGTCGCGCAGGAAGACACCACCTTCGCCATCCCGGCCGGCGCCGGCGCCCGGGTGGACGAGCACCTGAACATCCACCTGAGTTTCGCGGAGTAAGCCCATGTTCGACACGATGACGCTTCAGGTCCTGGCCAACCACGCCCGCGCCGCGGCCGAGAACATGGCCCATACCCTGCATCGCACCGCCCATTCCGCCTTCGTCAAGGAGACGCAGGATTTCACCGTCATGCTGATGGACAAGGGCGGCGACACCTTCGCCGTGCCGATGGACCTGGGCGCGACCTGGTATCCGGGCCTGACCTATGGCCGGGCCATCGCCATGGTCGACGACTATCGCCCCGGCGACGTGGCCTTCACCAACGATCCCTATTCCGGCCATGTCGCCACCCATGCCCCCGACACCCATCTGTGGAAGCCGGTCTTCGCCGGGGGCGAGATCGTCGCCTGGACCGGCGGCCATATCCACAATACCGACATGGGCGGCGCGGTGCCTGCCTCGCTGTCGCGGTCGCTGACCGAGATCCACCAGGAAGGCATCCGCTTCCCGCCGATGAAGCTGGTCCGCGAGGGTGTCTTCGACGAGACGGTCATGCGCATCATGCAGACCAACGTGCGCCAGCCGGCGCTGAATCTCGGCGACATCAAGGCGCTGGTCGGTGCGCTGACCACCGGCGAGCGCAAGGTGCACCAGATGATCGCGCGCTTCGGCAAGCGGGGCTTCGTCCAGGGCGTCGCGGCGCTGATGGACCAGGCCGAGGCGCAGGCCCGCGACATCCTGCGCGCGATCCCCGACGGCGATTACCGCTTCGCCGACTACGCCGACGAGGACAGCGACCAGGCCAATCCCTGCCGGCTGAACCTGGTGCTGAAGATCCGTGGCGACAGCGCGGTCCTGGATTTTACCGGCTCGGACCCGCAGCTGGCCAGCTCGCTGAACGTGCCCTCGGGCGGGGATCCGCGGCACACCATGCTGCTGGTCGGGGTGTATTACGTCCTTTACACGCTGAACCCGCGCATCCTGCTGAACACCGGGCTGACCCGGCCCTTCACCTGCATCGCGCCCGAGGGCACGGTCCTGAACCCGGTGGCGCCGGCCGCGGTGGGGATGCGGTCGCTGACCTGCGCCCGGCTGCGCTCGGTCATCTTCGGGGCGTTCTCGCAGGCCATCCCCGAGCGGATGCCGGCGGCGCCGGCCGGCAACAACTGCATCGTCAACGTGATGACCCGCGACGAGCGCACGCAACGGACCGTCATCGCCGCGGTGAACCCGGTGGTTGGCGGTGGCGGCGGCATGCCCTGGCGCGACGGCACCAACGGCTCGGGCGCCGATGCGGCCTATCTGAAGAACACCCCCATCGAGATCACCGAGACCGAGGTGCCGGTGGAATTCGTCCGCTACGGCCTGGCGCAGGACAGCGGCGGCGCCGGGCGCTGGCGCGGCGGGCTGGCCACCGAGATGGCCTTCCGGGTCTTTGCCCCCGACACCCGCATCACCGCCCGCAACCGCGACCGCAGCCTGTTCCGGCCCTGGGGGATCCTGGGCGGCAAGGCGGCGGGCCTGGCCGAGATGATCGTGAATCCCGGCACGCCCGACGAGCGCCGCACCGGCTCGGCCGACACGGCGATCCTGGGGCCCGGCGACGTGCTGCTGGTGCGCTCGGCCGGCGGCGGCGGCCGCGGCGACCCGATGGAGCGCGAGGTCTGGCGGGTCGAGCAGGACGTAGCGCGCGGCTATGTCTCGGCCGAGGCGGCGCGGCGCGATTACGGCGTGGTCGTGGGCGACCCGCAGGCCACCGCGGCGCTGCGCACGCGGGCGGTGCCGCCCCAGGGGCATTTCCATTTCGGCCCCGAGCGCGACGGCTACGAATCCCGCTGGACCGGGGCCGCCTATGACGCGCTGACCGCGATCCTGGCGGCGCTGCCCGTGCATTGGCGCTTCTTCGCCAAGACCGAGATCTTCCGCCGCATGGACGGCAGCGATCCCGAGGCGGTCCGCCGGGCCTTCGACGCCGTCTGCGCGCGCTTTCCCGACCTGCCGCGCCCGGCCCTGGACGAGGCCGCCGCATGACCGGGCCGGGACCGGGCCTGGCAAGGGGGCGTCTGGTGCGGCTGGCCGAGACGCATCGCCCGCCGGTGCCGTTCCGCTTCGACGGGCAGCCGATGGCGGGCCTGTCGGACGACACGGTGCTGACCGCGATCCTGACCGGGACCGATTCGCTGCGTGCGGCCGAGTTCGGGCCCGAGCGCCGCGCCGGCTTCTGCCTGATGGGCGCCTGCCAGGATTGCTGGATCTGGACCGAGGACGGCGCCCGGCTGCGCGCCTGCTCGACGCCGCTCACGGCGGGGATGCGGCTCTTGTCCGACGCGCCGCGGGACTGGCCGGCATGACCCGGGTGCTGATCGTCGGCGCCGGTCCCGCGGGCATCCGCGCGGCAGAGCGGCTAGTCCGGGCTGGATTGCGGCCGATCGTGGTCGACGAGGCGGCGCGGGCCGGCGGCCAGATCTATCGCCGCCCGCCCGAGGGCTTCCTGCGCCCGCCGCGCAAGCTTTACGGCTCGGAAGCCGCCAAGGCGCGGGCGCTGCATGCTCTGTTCGACGGCATGGCGGCGGCCGGGCGGCTGGACCACCGCCCGCAAAGCCTGGTCCATGCGCTGCACGCCGGCGTGGCGCATGTCGGCGCGCAGGCTATCCCCTATGACCGGCTGATCCTGGCGACCGGCGCCGCCGACCGGCTGGTCCCGGTCGAGGGCTGGCAGCGTGCCGGTGTCTATTCGCTGGGCGCGGCGCAGATCGCGCTGAAGGCGCAGGGCGTGGCGCTGGGCCGGCGGCTGGTGCTGGCCGGGTCCGGGCCGCTGCTGACCCTGGTCGCGGCGCAGCTGCTGGCGGCGGGGGCCGGGCTGGCGGCGGTGCTGGACACCGCCCCCCTTGCCGCGCAGGCCCG
>NZ_JAEHFP010000093.1 GCF_016446475.1 Paracoccus binzhouensis
GCTCCCCCATACCTGCCTCAGCAAAAGGGAAGCACATCACGAGCAGGCCGGGAATCCTGAATCTTGATGCCCGCGATACGCTCTAGCAGGGTTTTCCGTCGCGTTCCGCGCCGTGCGGCGCTGGCGCGCACCGTGCGCTGCGCTCTCATCTTACTGATATTCCACATTCTTTTGCACTGTGCGGGCCAGCGCCATGTCAGATGACAGTGAGTTCCGCATCCGTCCTGGGCGCATCCGATCGACCCGCGCGCAGCAGGTCCGGCCCTTCGTCGCGCAGGCGCTCGCCGCCGCCCAGAAGGCCGGCGGCCGCGTCTCGCGCTCGGGGAAGATCACCTCCGGCAACCGCTCGCGCTTCGGGCGCGGCCAGCGCGCCAGCATCCAGGCCAATCGCCTGCTGAGCGCGCGCTCGCGTATCGTCGTCATCAAGACCCGTGTGGTGCGTCACACGGCGCGCTCCGCCCCGCTGGGCGCGCATCTGAATTACCTGCGCCGCGATGGCGTGACCCGCGACGGGGAAAAGGCGCGGATGTTCGGCCCGGAAATCGACGACATGGATGCCAGCGCCTTCGCGGAAAGGTGCCAGGACGACAGGCATCATTTCCGCTTCATCGTCTCGCCCGAAGACGCGGTGGATATGGCCGATCTAAAAGCCCACACCCGCGAGGTGATGGGGCAGATGGAAAAAGATCTCGGCACCCGGCTCGATTGGGTCGCGGTCGATCACTGGAACACCGACAATCCCCATATCCACATCATGCTGCGCGGGCGCACGGACGACGGCCAGGATCTGGTGATCTCCCGCGACTACATCAAGGAGGGGATGCGCGCCCGCGCGCAGGATCTCGTCACGCAGGAACTCGGCCCGCGCACCGATCTGGAGATCCACCGCAATCTGGAGCGGCAGGTCGAAGCGGAACGCTGGACCCAGCTTGACCGGCAGCTTGTCCGCGACGCCCACACGTCCGGGATCATCGACCTTGCCCCGCTTCCCGACCGCCAGCCGGACGAGTTCCATGCGCTGAAGGTCGGGCGGCTGCGCACCCTCGAAATCCGGGGATTGGCCGGGCAGATCGGACATTCGCAATGGTTCATCAAGCCCGAGGCCGAAACCGTGCTGCGCGAAATGGGCGAGCGCGGGGACATCATCAAGCGCATGCACCGCGCCCTGACCGAGCGCGGCATCGAGCGCGGTTCCGGCAGCTATGTTCTCGCCGGCGAAAGTCTCGACGTTCCCGTCATCGGCCGACTGGTCGAGCGCGGCCTCGATGACGAGTTGAAGGGCACGGCCTATGCTGTGGTCGACGGCACCGACGGTCGCACCCATCATATCAGGCTGCCGCATCTCGATGCCACGGGCGACAGCCCGCCCGGTTCCATCGTGGAACTGCGATCCTGGGAGGACGCGCAAGGGCAGCGCCGGGTCGCACTCGCCGTCCGCTCCGATCTCGATCTTGGCGCTCAGGTCGGTGCCACTGGCGCGACCTGGCTCGACCGGCAGGCGATTGCCCGTGAACCCATCGCCCTTTCGGACAGCGGTTTCGGCGCGGAAGTCCGTCAGGCACTTGATGAACGTGCCGAGCATCTCATCGGCGAGGGTCTGGCCGAGCGGCAAGGCCAGGGCGGCCGCGTCGTCTTCGCGCGTCGCCTTCTCAGCACCCTGCGCCAGCGCGAGGTCGATGCGCTCGGCGAGAAGCTCGCTGCTGAGACTGGCATGCCGTTCAACCGCGCCGGCAGCGGCGAATATGTCGCCGGCGCCTATCGTCAACGGCTTGCGCTCGCCTCCGGGCGCTTCGCGATGATCGACGACGGCCTCGGCTTCCAGCTCGTGCCCTGGTCACCCTCCCTCGAAAAGCAGATCGGCCGCCATGTCTCAGGCGTCGCTCGTGACGATGGCGGCGTCGATTGGGAATTCGGCCGCAAGCGCGGCCTCGGCCTCTGACATCAACCGGAAAGGACCATCGCCCATGTCCGCGACCAAGATCCTCTGGGGACAGATCAGTATCGTGTTCCTCATCATCCTCGCCACCACCTGGGGCGCGACGCAATACGTCGCCTGGAGCCTCGGCTATCAGCCGCAGCTCGGGCCAGCCTGGTTCGAGATCTTTGGCGTGCCGGTCTATTATCCGCCCGCGATCTTCTGGTGGTGGTATTTCTACGAAGCCTATGCGCCGCCGATCTTCGCCAAGGGCGGGATCATCGCGGCCTCGGGCGGCTTCATCGCCATCGCCGTCGCCATCGGCATGTCGGTCTGGCGAGCGCGCGAGGCCAGGAACGTCGTCACCTATGGTTCCGCGCGATGGGCCGAGAAGTCCGAGGTCAGGGCCGCGCGCCTCCTCGATCCCGATGGCGTCGTTCTCGGCCGATACGAGAAGGACTATCTGCGCCATGACGGGCCAGAGCATGTGCTGTGCTTCGCGCCGACGCGATCCGGCAAGGGCGTCGGTCTGGTCATCCCGTCGCTCCTGACCTGGCCGGGCTCGGCCATCGTCCACGACATCAAGGGCGAGAACTGGCAGCTCACCTCCGGTTTCCGCGCGCAGCATGGCCGGGTGCTGCTCTTCGATCCCACCAATCCGAACTCCTCGGCATACAATCCGCTGCTCGAGGTGCGGCGCGGTCAGTGGGAGGTGCGCGACGTCCAGAACATCGCCGATATTCTGGTGGACCCAGAGGGTTCCCTGGACAAAAGGAATCACTGGGAAAAGACCTCCCATTCGCTCCTCGTCGGCGCGATCCTGCATGTCCTTTATGCCGAGCCGGATAAGACGCTGGCGGGCGTCGCCAAATTCCTCTCCGATCCCAAGCGCCCGGTCGAATCCACCCTGCTTGCCATGATGCGAACCCCGCATCTGGGGGACGCGGGACCGCATCCCGTCGTCGCCAGCGCGGCGCGCGAACTGCGCAACAAATCCGACAATGAAATGTCGGGGGTGTTGTCGACCGCCATGTCCTTCCTCGGCCTCTATCGCGATCCCGTGGTCGCCGAGGTGACGCGCCGGTGCGACTGGCGCATCAGCGATATCGTCGGGGGCGAGCAGCCGACAACGCTTTACCTCGTCGTGCCGCCCTCCGACATCAACCGCACCAAGCCCCTGATGCGATTGCTGCTCAATCAGGTCGGCCGTCGCCTCACCGAGGATCTGCAGGAGAACGCTGGGCGGCACCGGCTGCTCCTGATGCTGGACGAGTTTCCTGCGCTCGGGCGGCTGGACTTCTTCGAGACCGCGCTGGCCTTCATGGCGGGTTACGGCCTCAAGAGCTTCCTGATCGCGCAGTCGCTGAACCAGATCGAGAAAGCCTATGGGCCGAACAACTCGATCCTCGACAACTGCCATGTGCGGGTGAGCTTTGCCACCAATGACGAGCGCACCGCCAAGAGGGTCTCGGACGCTCTGGGCACCGCCACCGAGATGAAGGCGATGAAGAACTACGCCGGGCACCGGCTGTCGCCCTGGTTGGGCCACCTGATGGTCTCGCGCTCGGAAACCGCCCGCCAGTTGCTCACGCCGGGCGAGATCATGCAGCTTCCGCCCGACGACGAGATCGTCATGGTCGCCGGCATCCCGCCGGTTCGCGCGAAGAAGGCACGGTATTTCGAGGACGAGCGGTTCCGCGAACGCCTGCTCTCGCCACCGGAACTGACGGCGCCCGACATGCCGCAGCCGGACGACTGGACCGCGTTGCCGATTCCGGCGCGGCCCGAATATTCCGGCGAAGATCCTTCGGCTGAACCGGCCGAGGATGAAGACCCAACCCAATCCGAACGCAGGCTGCAACCCGAACTCAGCCGCGTGAAGCCGGTGGAGAAGAAAAAGCCCATCGAAAACGAATGGGAGGCTGGGCTGTCTGATGATGTTGACGAAGAAGCTGCCCAGACCCGGCGCATGATCCGCCATGTCCAGGGTGTCGCGCGTCAGGTCTCGATGAACCCCGGCGACGGCATGGATCTCTAGCGGCATGACCAGTCCCGGGAAAAAGAGAAAGGTCACGGTCTATCTCGACCCGGCCGTCGAGAAGGCCCTGGTGGAATTTGCCGCTCGCCGGGATCGCTCGCAGTCCATGATCGCCGAGGCAGCGATCGCGTCGTTCCTGTCGCCCGACGATGCCGAACGTCGGGAGGCGATCATCGCCCGACGCCTCGACCAGTTCGACCGCCGCCTGACCCGCGTGGAGCGCGACGTCGGAATTGCTGTCGAGACCCTGGCTGTCTTCATCCGCTTCTGGCTCGCCACGACGCCGGCCCTTCCCGAACCCGCTGCGAACGCGGCCAAGGCCAAGGTGGGAGAGCGGTATGAAGCTTTCGTCACTGCGCTCGGTCGCCGTCTCGCGCAGGGGCCGAAGCTCCAGCAGGAGGTTTCCGAGGATGTGCCCGAATCAGAAAACTGACTGCGGCGCACTGAACGGAGACGACGGGCGCGGCTTCAGCAACAGGATGACACCGCCGTTCTCCTGTATTTTTAACCTACAGTACTACGACGACCGAAACTTGTTGAAACGACCCGATTTGGGTCTCTTTTAGTGATCCCCATCCGGGGATCGTCTCTCGCCTCCCCGGTGGAACGGGGACGAGATGGCAGGCATCAACCACAAACAGGCAACGGTGGACCGCGGCGCGCGCATGCTCCGAACGGCGCTCGGGCCTGCCATCTTAACCCTGCTGCAAGACCCGTCGGTCGTCGAGGTCATGCTGAACCCCGATGGCCGGATCTGGATAGACCGGCTTTCCGAAGGGCTCTCCGATACGGGTGATGTCCTCTCCGCCGCCGACGGCGAGCGCATCGTGCGGCTGGTCGCACACCATGTCGGCGTTGAGGTCCACACCCGTAGTCCCCGCGTATCGGCCGAGCTGCCCGAGACCGGCGAGCGCTTCGAAGGCTTGTTGCCGCCGGTCGTGGCCGCGCCGGCTTTCGCCATCCGCAAGCCCGCCGTCGCAGTGTTCGCGCTGGATGACTATGTGGCAGCCGGCATCATGTCCGCCGGGCAGGCGGAAACGCTCCGCGCCGCTGTCCAGTCGCGTGCGAACATCCTCGTCGCGGGTGGCACGTCCACCGGCAAGACTACGCTGACCAATGCGCTTTTGGCTGAGGTAGCCAAGACCCAGGATCGGGTCGTCATCATTGAAGATACCCGCGAGCTGCAATGCGCGGCGCCGAATCTGGTGGCCATGCGGACCAAGGATGGCGTCGCCAGCTTGTCCGAGTTGGTGCGGTCGTCCCTGCGCCTGCGCCCTGATCGCATTCCCATCGGCGAGGTGCGTGGGGCTGAGGCGCTCGATCTCCTCAAAGCCTGGGGCACCGGACACCCCGGCGGGATCGGCACAATCCATGCCGGTTCCGGCATCGGTGCCCTTCGCCGCCTCGAACAACTGATCCAGGAAGCCGTCGTCACCGTCCCGCGCGCGATGATCGCGGAAACCATCGACCTTGTTGCCGTCCTCTCCGGGCGCGGTTCCGCACGGCGGCTTGTCGAACTCGCCCGCGTCGAAGGTCTCGGACCGGACGGCGACTACCGGATTTCCCCCGCCTTTTCAGAATCCGACACCACTCACAGCACTGGAGAATCTGCATGATCCGTCGTGCCTTCTGTATCCGCCACCATATCGCGACCGCATCGGCCTTCGCCTGGGTGAACCTGATGACATCCCCGGCCTGGGCCTCCGGCTCCTCCATGCCCTGGGAGGCGCCGCTGCAATCCATCCTCGAATCCGTCGAAGGTCCGGTGGCGAAAATCGTGGCGGTGATTATCATCATCGTCACCGGCCTGACGTTGGCCTTCGGCGATACCGGTGGCGGCTTCCGGCGGCTGATCCAGATCGTCTTCGGCATCTCCATCGCCTTCGCGGCATCCAGCTTCTTCCTGTCGTTCTTCAGCTTCGGCGGCGGAGCGCTGGTCTGATGGCTGTGAGCTTCGAGGCCCTCGATACCGTGCCGGGCTTCGCGGTGCCGGTTCACCGCGCGCTGACCGAGCCGATCCTGCTCGGCGGTGCGCCGCGATCTGTTGCCATTCTCAACGGCACCCTGGCCGGGGCCGTCGGCCTCGGCCTCCAGCTCTGGCTTGCAGGCATCCTGATCTGGGCGGTCGGTCACATCGCCGCCGTCTGGGCCGCCAAGCGCGATCCGCTCTTCGTGGAGGTGGCGCGCCGCCATCTCCGCATCCCCGGCCATCTCTCGGTGTGAGGTACGAGCCATGATGAATCTTGCAGAATACCGCCGCACCGCTTCCCGCCTGGCCGACTACTTGCCTTGGGTGGCGCTGGTCGGGGAGGGCGTTGTCCTCAACAAGGACGGCTCGTTCCAGAGAACCGCCAAGTTTCGTGGTCCCGATCTGGATTCCGCCGTCGCGGCCGAACTGGTCGCGGTGGCCGGACGGCTGAACAACGCCTTCCGCCGTCTCGGCTCCGGGTGGGCGATCTTTGTCGAGGCCCAGCGGTCGGAAGCTGCGACCTATCCCGCGAGCCGATTCCCCGATCCGGCCTCGGCGCTGGTCGATGCCGAACGCAAGGCCGATTTCGAGGAGGAAGGCAGCCATTTCGTGTCGGGCTACTTCCTGACCTTCCTGTGGCTTCCGCCCGCGGAAGATGCGGCACGCTCCGAGTCATGGGTTTACGAGGGCCGCGAAACCTCGGGCGTGAACCCCTGGGAACTGGTGCGCGGCTTTATCGACCGCACCGATCGCGTGCTGGCGCTGCTCGACGGCTTTATGCCGGAATGCCGCTGGCTCGATGACGCCGGCACGCTGACTTACCTGCATTCGACGATCTCGACCAACCGGCATCGTGTCTGTGTGCCGGAAACTCCGATCTATCTCGATGCGCTGCTGGCTGATCAGCCGCTGACCGGCGGCCTGGAGCCGCGCCTGGGCAATCAACATCTACGGATCCTGACGATCACCGGCTTTCCGGCCACCACCACCCCCGGCCTGCTCGACGAGATGAACCGGCTGGCCTTCCCCTACCGATGGTCCACCCGCGCCATCCTCATGGACAAGACCGACGCAACCCGGCTGCTGACGAAGATCAGGCGGCAGTGGTTCGCCAAGCGCAAGAGCATCGCGGCGATCGTCAAGGAGGTGATGACCAATGAACAATCCACGCTCGTGGACACGGATGCAGCAAACAAGGCCGCCGACGCCGACATGGCCTTGCAGGAACTCGGCGCCGATATGGCCGGGATGGCCTATGTTACGGCGACCGTCACCGTCTGGGACGAGGATGCCCGCCGCGCCGACGAAAAGCTGCGCCTAGTCGAGAAGATCATCCAGTCCCGCGATTTCAGCGTCATGGTCGAGACGGTCAATGCCGTCGACGCCTGGCTCGGCAGCCTGCCCGGACATGCCTACGCCAATGTCCGCCAGCCGCCGATCTCGACGCTCAACCTTGCCCACATGGTTCCCTCGTCCGCCGTGTGGGCAGGGCCGGAACGGGACGATCACTTCGGCGCGCCCCCGCTGCTCTATGGCAGGACCGAAGGATCAACCCCGTTCCGGTTTTCTCTCCATGTCGGCGATGTGGGCCACACCCTTGTCGTCGGTCCCACAGGTGCGGGCAAGTCGGTGCTGCTGGCGCTGACGGCGTTGCAGTTCCGCCGCTACGCGCGCAGCCAGATCTTTGCATTCGACTTCGGGGGATCGATCCGGGCTGCGGCTCTCGCCATGGGTGGCGACTGGCATGATCTTGGTGGCGAACTGACCGATGCTTCCGAGACTTCGGTTTCGTTGCAACCGTTGGCCCGTATCCATGAAACCGCCGAACGCGCCTGGGCTGCCGACTGGATCGTGGCGATCCTGATGCGCGAGAACATCCAGATCACCCCGGACGTCAAGGAACATATCTGGACGGCGCTGACTTCGCTCGCTTCCGCCCCGGTCGGCGAACGCACCATCACCGGCCTCGCCGTGCTAATGCAATCCAATGATCTGAAACAGGCGCTGCGCTCCTATTGCGTCGGCGGTCCCTATGGCCGGCTGCTCGATGCCGAGACCGAGCATCTCGGTTCCGCCGACGTGCAGGCGTTCGAGATCGAGGGCTTGGTCGGCACCGGAGCAGCACCGGCGGTATTGTCGTATCTCTTCCACCGCATCGGCGACAGGTTGGACGGCCGACCCACGCTGTTGATCATCGACGAGGGCTGGCTGGCGCTGGACAACGAAGGGTTCGCGGACCAGCTCAGGGAATGGCTCAAGACCCTGCGGAAGAAGAACGCTTCGGTCGTTTTCGCCACGCAGTCCCTGTCCGACATCGACGGCAGCAACATCGCGCCGGCCATCATCGAGAGCTGCCCGACCCGGCTCCTGCTTCCCAACGAAAGGTCGATCGAACCCCAGATCACAGCGATCTACCGCCGCTTCGGCCTCAATGATCGCCAGATCGAGATCCTCGCGCGCGCCACGCCGAAGCGGGACTACTACTGCCAGTCGCGGCGCGGCAACCGCCTGTTCGAACTGGGCTTGTCGGAGGTCGGATTGGCGCTCTGCGCTGCCTCATCGAAATCCGATCAGACGTTGATCACCGAAATCCTCACTGAGCATGGCCGCGACGGGTTCCTCGCCGGCTGGCTCAAGGCGCGCGGCGTCGAATGGGCCGCCGATCTCATCCCGGACGTCACCAATCTCGCAATCGAAAGCGAGCCCCTGCCGCCTCCCCTCGTCGATGTCGACGAGTTCGGACCCACCCTGGAAGAAGAGGAGAATACCCCATGATGTGCAAAATGCCCCGGTTCACCCGCATGGTCAGCGCTTCGGCGCTGGCCGTTGCGCTCGCTGCGCCGATGGCCTTGGCCCCGGTATTCACCGCTCCGGCCCATGCCTTCTTCGGCGGGTTCGGTCGGATTGTCTATGATCCCACCAACCACGCGGAGAACCTGCTGACCGCCGCCCGCACGCTGGAGCAGATCAACAATCAGATCACGTCGCTCCAGAACGAGGCGCAGATGCTGATCAACCAGGCCCGCAACCTTGCGAGCCTGCCCTACAGTTCGCTTCAGGCGCTTCAGCAGAACGTGAGCCGCACCCAGCAGCTTCTGGGGGAGGCCCAGAACATCGCCTTCGACGTGCAGAACATCGACCAGATGTTCCAGCAGGACTACGGCAATCTGTCCCTGTCCGCGACCGACCAGCAGCTCATCGCCGATGCCCGGTCCCGCTGGGAGAACACGGTGGGCGGGCTTCAGGACGCCATGCGGGTGCAGGCCGGTGTCGTCGGCAACATCGACAGCAACCGGGCCGAGATGTCCGCACTCGTCGGCGAAAGCCAGGGGGCGACCGGCGCGCTTCAGGCCACCCAGGCCGGCAACCAGCTTCTCGCCCTGCAATCGCAGCAGCTCTCCGACCTAATTGCGGTGATTTCGGCCAACGGCCGCGCCGACGCGCTGTCCGAGGCCGAGCGCGCGACCGCCGCCGAGCAGGGCCGCATCCGGCGCGAACGCTTCCTGACGCCGGGGTCGGGCTACCAGCCCGGCAATGCCCGGATGTTCAACTGAGGCGGGGAGGGACGATCATGGAAGGGAAGGTGCTGGCCCGGATCGCGGCCATCGTGTTCATCGCCGTCGCCATAACGGCGACCATCATCGAGATGACCCGCGAGGACTTGTCCGTTCCCGCGCCTTCCGCTCCCGCATTCCAGCCACCGGCCGATCCGCTGCGCGAGGGGCAGCGCCGTTGCCAGGAGATGGGCGAGGCCGCGGCCAACGATCCGGCCTGTCTCCGTATCTGGGCCGAGACACGCGACCGCTTCCTCGGCCGCACGCCGGCCCCTGAGCCGAACGGAGGGCAATGAGCCATGGGTGGAACGGGGGTCATCGACAATTTTCTCGGCATCTTCACCAGCTACATCGACAGCGGCTTCGGCCTGCTTGGCGGCGAGGTGGCCTTCATCGCCACCACGCTGATCGTGATCGATGTGACGCTCGCCGCGCTCTTCTGGGCCTGGGGCGCGGATGACGACATCATGGCGCGGCTCGTCAAAAAGACTCTGTTCGTGGGTGTCTTCGCCTACATCATCAGCAATTGGAACAACCTCGCCCGGATCGTCTTCGAGAGCTTCGCCGGGCTGGGCCTGATGGCCTCGGGCACCGGATTCTCTGTTGCCGATCTCTTGCGCCCCGGCCGTGTCGCCCAGACCGGGCTGGACGCCGGCCGGCCGCTCTTGGAATCCATCTCCGATCTGATGGGCTGGGTTGCGGTCTTCGAGAACCTGGTGCAGATCCTCTGCCTGTTCTTCGCCTGGGCGCTGGTCATCCTCGCCTTTTTCATCCTCGCCATCCAGCTTTTCGTGACCCTGATCGAGTTCAAGCTGACCACGCTGGCCGGCTTCGTGCTCATCCCCTTCGGCCTCTTCGGCAAGACCGCCTTCATGGCAGAGAGGGTTCTGGGGAACGTCATCTCCAGCGGCATCAAGGTGCTGGTCCTGGCCGTCATCATCGGTATCGGCAGCACCTTGTTCTCGCAGTTTACCGCGGGATTCGGCGGCGCGACCCCGACCGTGGACGACGCCATGGCGATCGTTCTTGCCGCGCTGTCACTCCTTGGACTCGGCATTTTCGGTCCCGGCATCGCCACCGGCCTCGTTTCCGGCGGTCCGCAGCTTGGCGCTGGCGCTGTCGTCGGCACAGGACTCGCCGTTGGTGGCGCCGCTGTGGCAGCCGGAGGCGCAACCATGCTCGCCGCGCGTGGCGGAGCTGCTGCTCTCTCTGGTGGTGCCGCACTCGCGCGCGGTGGCGCTGCGGCCGCCGGGGCGGCCTCCTCGGCCTATACGCTCGGCTCGATGGGCGGCTCCGGTGCGACCGGGGTTGCTTCCGGTCTTGGCGGTGTTGGCCGCGCCGGCGCGTCGGCGGCCATCTCGCCTCTGAAGCGCGCTGCCACCCGCGCCGCTGACAGCATGAAATCCAGCTATTCCGATGGCGCAAGAGCCGGGTTCGCAGCGTCCGGCGGCAGTTCCTCCATGGGAACGGTCGGGGGCGCCCCATCGCCCGAGCAATCCCCTCCTTCAGCCGCTGATGCTTCGCCGGCCTGGGCACAGAAAATGCGCCGCAGCCAAGCGATGAGCCACGGCGTCACCGCCGCCGCACATGCTGTCCGATCCGGCGACAGCCATGGCCCCGGCTCATCCGTCAGCCTTTCCGAAAGTGACCGCACATGAACATCTTCAAACGACCGACGACCCACTATGGCAAGGTGCCCGAGCCGGAGACGCCTTATCAGCGCGCCGCCCAGGTCTGGGACGAGCGCATCGGCTCGGCCCGCGTGCAAGCGAGGAACTGGCGCTATATGGCCTTCGGCTCGCTGATCCTGTCTGCGGGCTTCGCGACGGCGCTGGTCTGGCAATCGGCGCAGGGGACCGTGGTGCCCTGGGTGGTCCAAGTCGACCAACTCGGCGAGGCGCAGACCGTCTCGCCCGCGAACGCCGATTATCGCCCGACCGATCCGCAGATCGCCTTCCATCTCGGCCGTTTCATCGAGCAGGTGCGCGCGATCCCGGCCGACGCGATCATCGTCCGCCAGAACTGGCTTCGCGCCTACGAGTTCACCACGGATCGAGGCGCAGCGGCGCTCAACGACTATGCCCGCGCCAATGATCCATTCACCCGCGTCGGTCGCCAGCAGGTCGCCGTCGAAGTTTCCAGCGTCATCCGGGCATCGCCCGACAGCTTCCGCGTGGCCTGGGTCGAACGCCATTATGAAAACGGCCAGCTTTCCTCCACCGAGCGATGGACGGCGATCCTGACCATCCTGATCCAGCCCCCGCGCGACGCCGAGCGGCTGCGCGCCAATCCTCTTGGAATTTATGTCAACGCGATCAACTGGTCGCGGGAGATGAGCCAATGAACCGAACGTCTTTAAGAGAACCCGCCTTTCCGGTTTTCCGTAAACTCGGCCTTCCGGCTTTGTTGCTTTCCGCGACCATGCTCGCTGGCTGCGCGACCAATCGGACGCCGCAGTTCAGCTACGACGCCGATGTGCCGCCCTTGCCGACCGTGCGGGCGGCTGCGACCGACACAACGCCCCGGCCGCTGCATGTCCCGCCGGGCTGGACCGTCGCGCGCGGCGGCACCGCCGCCGGCACGCCGACCGGCCGCGTCGAAAACGCCAATGCCGCCGCCCGTGTCGAACCGCGCCGGGAAGGCTACTACAACGCCATCCAGATTTATCCCTGGTCGGAAGGCGCGCTCTATCAGGTCTATGCCGCGCCGGGACAGATCACCAATATCGCGCTGGAGCCGGGCGAGAGCCTGACCGGAGCGGGACCAATTGCCGCCGGCGATACCACGCGCTGGATCATCGGCGATACCGAAAGCGGGTCGGGCGCGAACCGCCGCGTCCATATTCTCGTCAAGCCGACACGCGAGGACATCTCGACCAATCTCGTGATCACCACCGATCGACGGGTTTACATGATCGAGTTGCGTGCGCGGGAAGCGCTCTACATGCCCTCCGTGGCATGGGCCTATCCCGCACCGCCGCCGGGAAGCCGTGCCAGCATACCGGCCGCGCCCGTCATCCCCGCCGAGGCGGCCCGCAATTATCGCTACGGATTGCAGGTGCGGGGCGACAACCCACCTTGGCGGCCGGTTTCCGTCTTCGACGATGGCAGGCGCACCTATGTCGTCTTCCCGCGCGGCATCGTGCAGGGCGAGATGCCGCCGATCTTCGTGCTCGGCGCAGACGGCGAGCCGCAGATCGTCAATTCCCGCGTCCACCAGAACGTGCTGATCGTGGACCGCCTGTTCGGCGCGGCCGAGCTGCGCCTTGGCAGCGGCAACCGCCAGCAGGTCGTCAGGATCGTCCGCATGGAACAGACGCAGGCGGCCGCGCAACCGGCCGGCACGTTCACGGGAGGATCGTCCTCATGAGCGAGACCGACACCGCCGCGCCCATGCGGCTGCGCGCAGAAGCCCCCCGCGTTACCCGTCTATCCCGCAAGATGCTGGCGGGCGTCGGCGCTGTCGCTCTGCTCGGCATCGGCGGCGCACTGATCTACGCACTCCAGACCCGCGATGCAGGACCGGGAGGCGGAGAACTCTATTCGACCGAGAACCGACCCACGGCGGACGGCCTGTCCGGCCTGCCGAGTGACTATACCGGCCCCGTCCTGGGGCCAGCATTGCCGGGAGACCTCGGACGCCCCATCCTTGAAGCGCAGAACCGGGGACAGCCGGTCGTGCCACCGACCATCGCGACGCCGGCCGTCGATCCCGAGGAAGAACGCCGCCGCGCCGAGGAAGAAGCCGCGCGGTTGAGCAATGTGTTCTTCCAGTCCGGTCCGCGCACGGGATCGCCGGCAGGAACGGCCATGTCCGGCCTTGCCGGTCTTGGCCTCGGCGGACAGCCCGCGACGCAGGACCGGCGCGCGGCTTTCCTCAATGGACCCGTGGACCGGCAGACTGTCGCGCCGGATCGCGTCACGCCGCCGGCCTCGCCCTGGATACTACAGGCCGGGGCCGTCATTCCGGCCGCGCTCATCACCGGCATCCGTTCCGACTTGCCCGGCCAGATCACCGCGCAAGTGACCGAGAACGTCTATGACAGCCCGACCGGCAGCCTGCTCCTGATCCCGCAGGGAATGCGCATCATTGGTCAATACGATGATGGCGTGACCTTCGGCCAGCGCGGGGTGTTGCTGGTGTGGAATCGTCTGATCCTGCCGGGCGGCCGTTCCATCGTCCTTGAACGCCTGCCGGGCGCGGACGCCAGCGGCTATGCCGGCCTTGAGGACGGGATCGACTACAACTGGTGGGATCTGATGAAGGCCGCAGGGCTGTCCACGCTGCTCGCAGTCGGCACGGAGCTGGCGACCAGCGACGAGGACCGGCTTATCCGGGCGATCCGAGACGGGGCGCAGGATACGGTCAATCAGGCGGGCCAGCAGATCGTCCAGCGCCAGTTGCAGGTCGCGCCAACGCTGACCATCCGGCCCGGCTTCCCAGTCAGGATCATCGTGACCCGCGACTTGGTATTCGAACCCGCAGGAGGTTGACCATGACGAAACTGAAACTCGGCCCCATCGTCGAGGACAAGCCTTTAAAGATCGCGGTGGAACTGCCAGCGCCGCTCCACCGCGATCTGGTTGCCTATGCCGAGGTGCTGGCCCGCGAGACCGGGCAATCCGCCGTCGACCCCGTCAAGCTCATCGCGCCCATGCTGCAGCGCTTCATCGCCACGGATCGCGGCTTCGCCAAGGCGCGGCGCTCGGTTCAACCGACGAAAGCGTCGGGGTGATTTTCGCGGATTTCGTGGATGCCACCTTGGCCATGCTGAGGAATCGGCGGAAGGCAGGATTGTCGTTGATGGGCGACCAGACGGCGGAGAAGGGGAGTATCTCGTCGGTGATCGGGCGGTAGGTGATGCCAGGCAGCAGCGCGACGGTCATCGCCTCGCTCACCAGCGTCAGGCCCCGACCGATCGCCACCAACGGCAGCAGGTTGTCGCGGCCCACCGACTGCACCTGGATCTCGGGGTGCCGGCCGAGCGCCGCCAGTTCCCGCACCAGATGATCGTGGATCTCCTGGCCCGGTGCGGCCTCGCTGACGATGAAGGGTTCCTCGGCCAGGTCCGGCCATGTCAGCTCGGCTCGGGCGGCGAGGGGGTGTTGATCGGGCAACACCACGAAGACCCGCTCGCACCACAGATGCGCCCGGTCACAGGCGGGCCAGTCCCGATCCCCGGTCAGGAAGGCGACGTCGAGGCGGAACTGCCGGATCGCGGCGATGTGCTCGTCGGGATTGCCGTCGACCAGCTCGATCCTGACATCGCCATGGCGACGGCCGTAGCTGTGCAGTAGTTCGGCGAGGAAGCCCGAGGCGATGGAGGAGTAGATGCCGATCCTGACACAGCCGTTCTCGGCGCGGCCGGCGGCGGCGATGTCGTTGGCGCCTTCGCCCAGGTTGCGGATGATCTGGCGGGCGCGCCGGAGGAATCGCCTGCCTGCGAATGTGAGGCAGACGCCGGCGTTGTGGCGATGAAAGAGGGACGCGCCGAGGCGGTCTTCGAGATCGCGGACGCGTCGGCTGATGGCGGATTCCTGAACGCCGATGGCAGCCCCCGCTTTGCGGAAGCTGCCATGCTCGGCTGAGGCAACGAAATACCGGAGATGGCGAAACTCAATCTGACCGCCCGGCTTAGCCCTCTCCCTTTTCATTCCGTCGCCGTTCTTCTCGCTGCCGCGGTGAATGCCTCAAGAGGCGCGCAAGATGCGGCTCTACGAGGGCTCCACTAGGCCGGTAGTAAAGACTGATGCGCGCTCTTCCTTCAGTTCGGCGATAGAGGCATTGATCTTCTCGCGAGCATCCTGGCTGATTTCGAGATTTACGATCTTATAGTCACCACCGCTGCAAACGACGGGAACTCCGATTACGAGGTCGTCATCAAAACCATAATCGCCCTCGGTGAAGACACCCATCGACACCCACCGACCCCCGCTTCCATGAATCCAGTCACGCATATGGTCGAGGGCAGCATTCGCGGCGGAGGCGGCCGACGATGCTCCTCTGGCTTGGATAATGGCTGTGCCGCGCTGCGCGACACTCTGGACGAAGGTTTCGCTGGACCAGTCCGGCAAGGCCAGTTCCAAAATGCGCCTCCCGCTCACCACGGTATTTGCGATGTCCGGATACATCGTCGGAGAATGATTTCCCCAGACAGCGAGCTTAAGGATATCGTCGATGTCAGCGTCGGTCGCCTTTGCAATCATCGACAAGGCCCGGTTGTGATCGAGGCGCATCATCGCCGTGATGTTCCGCCGGGATATGCGGGGTGCATTTTTTGCCAGGATCAGCGCATTGGTGTTCGCGGGGTTCCCGACGACGACTATCCTGATCGAAGGCTTGGCCACAGCATTGATCGCTTTGCCCTGCTCTTCGAAAATCCTTGCATTGTCTTTAAGCAGATCCTTCCGTTCCATGCCCGGTCCACGTGGCTTGGCGCCAACCAGGAAGGCGACATCGGCATCTTCAAAGGCGCAAGCCGCGTCGGAAGTCGTGATTACTGCATGGAGCAGCGGAAAGGCACCGTCTGCGAGTTCCATTGCAACGCCGGTCACGCGGTCCTCCGCTTCGGGTAGGTCATGAAGAACCAGTGAAACCGGTTGCTCTTTCCCATAGAGTTCGCCTGCGGCAAGACGAAACAGCAACGAATAGGCGATCTGACCGCCTGCTCCTGTCACCACAATTTTGCGGGCGCCTGTGTTTTTCATTGTTTTTTCCTCTCAAGTCGCTGTCCGTTCTCAAACGGCATCGTCAGACATTCACGCCCTTCATACCTTCGGGCGTATATCGCTCGCCGAAAATGGGTGTTCGGCGGATGACCTGCTGCAACTGCGCCAGATCGACAGTGTTCAGCTTGATTTTTGCCGCCTCGCAGTTCTCGTTGAGGTAGTGGATTTTCTTCGTGCCTGGAATCGGGACAACTTCCTCACCTTGCGCCAGCAGCCAGGCGAGACAGAGCTGTGCCGGTGTGCAGCCTATCCGTGCCGCGATCATCGTCACCTCATCTACGATGGCGATGTTCCTCGCCATAGCATCGGCTTCGAATCTCGGGAGAAGCGCCCGCACGTCATCGGTCTCAAATTTCGTGTTCTCGCGATATTTTCCGGTCAGGAATCCGCGTCCAAGAGGTGAATACGCGACGAATCCCACCCCGAGGTGACGACACATCGCAAGGACCTCCTTCTCAACGTCTAGCGTCCAGAGCGAGTATTCGCTCTGCACCGCCGCCACTGGATGTACCGAGCAGGCACGTTCCAGCGTGCGCGCGCTCACCTCGCAGAGGCCAATATGTGCGATCTTGCCCTCCTTCACGAGTTCGGAGAGCGTCGCCATCGTATCCTCGATTGGGACCTTGGGGTCGAGGCGATGCACGTAGTACAGATCGATCCTCTCAATCCCCAGGCGCTTGAGAGACCCTTCACAGGAAGAGCGAATGTACTCTGCGCTGTTATCGATGCTGCGCGCGTACGCGCCTGGTCTCCGGACGATGCCGAACTTCGTCGCGATCACCGGCTTGTTCGACATACCGCTGATGAAATCGCCGATGAACTGCTCGTTGTGGTAAGATCCGTACATATCGGCGGTATCCCAGAAGGTCGCCCCGAGATCGAGCGCGGCCGTGAGGGTCTGGCGCGATCCTTCATCGTCACGCGCGCCGTAGAACTCGCTCATCCCCATGCAGCCGAGGCCGATTTCCGAGACTTCCAGATCATCTCCGAGCATCCGCGAGCGCATTGTTCCCCCCAAATTTCTGTGTCCATTCGCTCGGGAGATTGACATATCGCGTTGGCAAGCAAATTAGGTCATGTTGACAAATGGCGAAGCCAGAGCCTGATGCAGGCGATGTCGATGAAGCCGAGGAAACTGTCTGCGGTTTTGTCGTA
>NZ_JAEHFP010000094.1 GCF_016446475.1 Paracoccus binzhouensis
GAACAAGGCGCCGCCCCCGGAACCGGCAGCCCGGCAGCGCCCGGCGCCGCGCCGCAGGGCGCCGCCCCGGAGCTGGCGGCCGATACGGCGACCAGCGCCGATCCCTCGGCCAGCGCCGCCCGGGTGAAGATCGAGTCGCCCGCGCTTGCCGGTACCATCTCGCTGGCGGGGGGGCGGATCGACGATCTGGAACTGACCGGCTATCACGAGACGCTGGACCCCAATTCGCCCTTCGTGCGGCTGCTCTCGCCCACCGCCCGACCCGAGCTTCAGGCCCAGGGAAGTCCGGTCGCTCCGGGTGGCGACACCCGGTCCGCGCTGCACAAACCCTATTACGCCGTCTATGGCTGGATGCCCGGTCCCGGCACCGATCCGGCGCTGGTCCCCGGCCCGGCCACGCTGTGGGAAGTCGAATCCGGCTCGACCCTGGCGCCCGGCCAGCCGGTCACGCTGCGCTGGGACAACGGCGCGGGGCAGATCTTCCGCCGCATCTATGAGCTTGACGACAAGTTCCTGTTCACCGTGACGCAATCGGTCGAGAATACCGGCGCCGCGCCGTTCACGGCCGCGCCCTACGGCATCCTCGCCCGCCACGGCAAGCCCGATACCCAGAACTTCTTCGTGCTGCACGAGGGGATCGTCGGCATGACCGACGGCAAGCTGCTCGAGGAGAAATACAAGAACCTGCCCGATATTTCCCCGCTTCCGGGCGAGGGGCCGGCGCAGCTGCTCGAGGTTCAGGAAAACGGCTGGATCGGCTTCACCGACAAGTACTGGATGACCACGCTGGCGCCCGCGCCGGGCAATTCCTTCACCGCGGTGGTGAAATACGCCCCCGGCGCCGACATCTACCAGGCCGAGACGCGGATGCCGGTGCAGACCGTCGCCCCCGGCGCCACCGGCACCAGCGCCAGCCACCTGTTCGCCGGCGCCAAGGTCTGGGAGGTCATTAACGGCTACCAGGAAAATCCCGGCATCGACCGTTTCGTCGATTCCATCGACTGGGGCTGGTTCTACTTCCTGACCAAGCCGATCTTCCGCCTGCTGCACTGGCTGCACGGCATGATCGGCAACATGGGCTGGGCGATCATCGCGCTGACCTTCGTGCTGAAGCTGCTGGTCTTCCCGCTGGCGCGCAAATCCTACATCTCGATGGCCAAGATGAAGGAACTGCAGCCGGAAATGGAGGCGATCAAGGGCCGCACCGGCGACGACCGGATGAAATACCAGAAAGAGGTGATGGAGCTCTACAAGCGCGAGAAGGTGAACCCCGCCGCGGGCTGTTTGCCGGTGCTGCTGCAGATCCCGATCTTCTTCTCGCTCTACAAGGTGATCTTCGTCACCATCGAGCTGCGGCACGCGCCCTGGATCGGCTGGATCCGCGACCTTTCGGCGCCCGACCCGTCCAGCCTGTGGAACCTCTTCGGCCTGCTGCCCTGGGCGGCGCCGGGGCAGGGCAGCTTCCTGCACAGCTTCACCCTGCCGATCCTCGCCATCCTGCTGGGCATCTCGATGTGGATGCAGCAGAAGCTGAACCCGGCCCCGGCCGACCCGGCGCAGAAGATGATCTTCGCCTGGATGCCCTGGATCTTCATGTTCATGCTGGGCGGCTTTGCTTCGGGGCTGGTGCTGTACTGGATCACCAACAACACCATCACCATCATCCAGCAGTACACGATCATGTCGATGCACGGCCACCGGCCCGACCTGTTCGGCAACATCCGCTCCAGCCTGCCGGCGCGGCCCAAGACGGCGGGTGACAAGGGCAAGCCCGGGGACAAGGGCGGCAAATGACCGCTCGCATCGCCCGGATCCGCCGCCATCCGATCAAGGCGATCGGCGGCGAGGACCTGCGCCGCGCCCGCCTGGCCGCGGCGCGGCGGCTGCCGGGCGATCGCCTCTGGGCGCTGCTGACCGAGGGCGGAGAGCGTCACGCCGGCGACGTGCCGCAGCGCTGGCTGCCCAAGTCCTGCTTCCTGCGCGGCGCGGCCTCGGCCGGGTTGCAGGCGGTGCAGGGCGGCTGGGGCGAGGATGCCGAGGGCGGGCGGATCCGCCTGACCCATCCCGACCTGCCCGACCTGGACTTCGATCCCGAGACCGAGGGCGCGCGGCTGGTGGACTGGGTCCGCCCGCTCTGGTCCGAGGGCAAGCCCGCCCCCACCCGCCTGGTGCGCGGGCCGACCGGCTGGACCGATGTGAACCAGCCCTGGGTCTCGATCCTGTCGCTGTCGAGCCTGGCCGACCTGGAATCACGGCTGGGGATGCGCCTTGGCGTCGAGCGCTGGCGCGGCAATCTCTGGCTGGAGGGCTGGGCGCCCTATGCCGAACGCGACCTGATCGGCCATGTCCTGACCGTGGGCGGGGTGGAACTGCGGGTGACCGAGACCATCGGACGCTGCCCGGCGACCAGCGCCGACCCCGCCACCGGCCGCATCGACATCGCCATGCCCGAGGCGCTGGAGGCGCAGTTCGGCCATCGCGATTTCGGCATCTATGCCGAGGTGGTGACCGGCGGCGAGATCGCCTTGGGCGACGAGGTGCGGGCATGAAGGTCGCCTTTCCCGTCGCCCCCGAGCCCGATGCCGAGGTGGCCGAGGCGGCGCGCAAGCTGTTCGCCGGGCCGGTTGATTTCCTCAAGGGCGTGGTCGCCATGGACGGGCTGCCGCCCGCCGACCGCCCCGAGGTCTGCTTCGCCGGCCGCTCGAATGTCGGCAAATCCAGCCTGATCAACGCCCTGACCGGCCGGAACTGGCTGGCGCGGGCCTCGAACACCCCGGGCCGCACGCAGGAGATCAACTATTTCACCCTGGGCGAGCAGGCCTATCTGGTCGACCTGCCGGGCTACGGCTTTGCCAAGGCGCCGGTGGCGGTGGTGGCGAAATGGCAGGCGCTGTTGAAGAACTACCTGGCCGGCCGGCCGACGCTGCGCCGCGCCTTCACGCTGATCGATTCGCGCCATGGCGTGAAGGATGTCGATCACGAGATCATGACGCTGCTCGACCGCTCTGCCGTGCCCTTCCAGGTGGTGCTGACCAAGGGCGACAAGATCGGCCCGCAGGCCATGCAGGCCACCGTCGCCCAGGTGCAGGAGGCGCTGCAGAAGCATCCCGCCGCCTATCCCGAGCTTGTGATCACAAGCTCGGACAAGGGCCAGGGCATCGCCACGCTGCGCGCCATCATCGCCGGTCTGGACTGATCGGCGCCCGCGCCCTAGGGTCGGGCGCGACGAACAGGGGCCTTCGATGAGAAAGCAGAAGATGAACCGTGACTGGATCGCCACCGCCCGCACTCTGTCCGAGGCCCTGCCTTACATGCAGCGCTATTCCGGCGCCGTGGTGGTGGTGAAGTTCGGCGGCAATGCCATGGGCGACGACGAGGCGATGGCCGAATTCGCCCGCGACATCGTGCTGATGAAGCAGGTCGGCATCCATCCGGTCGTCTGCCATGGCGGCGGCCCGATGATCAACGACCTGCTGGGCAAGCTGGGCATCGAAAGCCGCTTCGTGCTCGGCAAGCGCGTCACCACCCGCGAGACGGTCGAAGTGGTGGAAATGGTGCTGTCCGGCCTGGTCAACAAGCGCATCGTGCAGGCGATCAACGATGCCGGCGGCCGCGCGGTCGGCATTTCCGGCAAGGACGACGACCTGATGGTCTGCGAGCCGGACGATCCCGAGCTGGGCTTCGTCGGCCGCCCGGTCGAGATGAACGTGCAGATCATCCGCGACCTTTACAATGCCGGGCTGATCCCGGTCATCGCCCCGGTGGCCACGGGCATGGAGGATAACGAGACCTTCAACGTCAACGGCGACACCGCCGCCGGTGCGATTGCCGGTGCGCTCAAGGCCGACCGGCTACTGCTGCTGACCGATGTCTCGGGCGTCAAGGACGCCTCTGGCGAGGTGGTGACGGCGATGCATCCCGACCAGGTGCGGGCGATGATCGCCGACGGCACCATCGCCGGCGGTATGATCCCCAAGACCGAGACCGCGCTGAAGGCACTGGAGGAGGGCGTGCGCGCCGTGGTGATCCTGGACGGGCGGGTGCCGAATGCCTGCCTGCTCGAACTGTTCACCGAGCATGGCGCCGGCTCGCTGATCCGCTCGACCGAGCCGCGGGTCAAGCCGCGCGGCTTGCGCCAGGGCGACAGCGGGCTGTGAAACGGCCGAAGGCGGCCGGCCGCGCGGGCGGCAAAGAGAGTGCTTGCCCGGGCGCCGGAAGCTGTGGCAGGCTCGGTCCCGTTGCCCAACCTTAACCGTATGGCCGAAAAGGCAATTCGATGACCCCTCTCGGACACTGCCGTCTGATCCTGACCCGTCATGCGAAATCGTCCTGGGACGATCCGGCGCAACCGGATCACGACCGGCCGCTGAACGCCCGCGGCCGCCGCTCGGCGCGCGAACTGGGCGACTGGCTGGCCAGCCGCGGCTACGAGCCCGAGGAAGTGCTGTGCTCGACTGCCGAGCGCACGCGCGAGACCTGGGCCGGCATCGCCTTGGCGCCGCTGGAAGTGCGGCCGCATATCCGTTACGAGCCGGGCCTTTACCACGCCGCGCCGGAAAAGATGCTGGAGATCCTGCGCAGCGCCTCGGCGCCGACGGTGATGATGATCGGCCACAATCCCGGCATCGCCGAATTTGCCGCCATGCTGCCGGCCCGGGCGCCACTGGACCCGGATTTCCGCCGCTATCCGACCGCGGCGACGCTGGTCGTCGATTTCCAGATCGACGACTGGTCCAAGCTGGGCCCGGCCCAGGGCAGCGTGCTGGACTTCGTGCGCATGGACGGGCGCGCCTAGGCCCTCCGCCCCATTCAGGCGGCCGTGCCGGCGCGCATCTGCGTCACCACGCGGGCGGCGAACAGCCGTTCGACATCCTCGCCCCGGCAAAGCTCGGTCGCCGGCGTCAGCACCGTGGCCGAGGCGGCGGCGGCCGCCAGTCCCAGCGCATCGCCGACCGGCCAGCCGCGGGCATGGCCCAGCGTGAAGCCGGCCAGGAAACTGTCGCCGGCCCCGACCTTGCTGACCACCTGCACCCGCGCCGCCTCGGCATGCCAGATGCCCTTGTCGGTGGCGATGATGTTGCCGTCGCGACCGCGCGCCACGATCACCCCATGCGCGGCGCCCGAGGCGACCAGGCTGGCCGCGAAGGCGGCGGTGTCGGCGCGATAGGGCAGGGGGTGGCCGGCAAGCCCCACGGCTTCCTCGTCATCCATGCGCAGGATCTCGACCCTTCGGTCGGTGGCGGCGGCGACCTCGGCCAGCGCCGGCCCCGAGGTGTCCACGACCAGCCGCGCGCCGCTGCCGCGCAGCCGCTCGGCCAGCAGGGCGGCAAAGCCCGCCGGCACGCCCGGCGGGTTCGAGCCCGACAGCACCACCAGCGCGCCGGGTTCGGCGGCGCCGGCGGCGGCCTCCAGCGCGGCCTCGACATCGGCCGCGGACCATTCCGGGCCGGGCATGACGAAGCGGTATTGCTGGCGGATGGTGCGGTCGTCCACGGTCAGCGACTGCCGCGTCTCGCCCGGCGCCGGCAGGGTGACAAGCGGGATGCCGGTTTCCTCCAGCAGCCCGGCGATGCGCTGGCCGGTGGCGCCGCCAAGCGCCACCAGCGCCGTGCTGTCGCCGCCCATGGCGCGGATCGCCCGGCTGACATTGATGCCGCCGCCGCCCGGGTCGAAGCGCGGCGCCGCGCAGCGCAGCTTGATGTCGGGCACCACGCGCTCGGCCGCGGTGGTGACGTCAAGCGCCGGATTCAGGGTGATGGTCAGGATCGGCGCCTGGTCCATCATTCCCACCAGCGGTCGATGGCGGCGATGTCGTCGTCGGACCAGCCGAAATGATGGGCGAATTCGTGGACCACGACATGCGCGACCAGCTGGCCCAGCGTCACGTCGCCGCGCGAGGCCCATTCGTCCAGGATGGCGCGGCGGAACAGCCAGACCGTATCGGGGAAATGCTGCGGCGCGCTGGCGGATTTTTCGGTCATCGGCACGCCGTCGTAAAGCCCGGTCAGTTCCAGCGGGTCGTCGATCTCCAGCTCGTCCAGGAATTCCTCGCTGGCGAAATCCTCGATGCGCAGCACCACCTGCGCGGCCGGATCGGCGAATTCCGGTGGCAGGCCGGCGATGGCCTCGCGCGCCAGTTCCTCGATCATGGCCGCGTCGGGGGCCTCGGCGTCTTTCCAGTCAAGCATCGGCTCACCTCGTCTTTGGTCCCGATATGGACAAAAACCGCGGTTTGTGAAAGAGCGAAGCCGACAGGAGATCCCCCATGACCACCACCCGTTTCGCCCCTTCGCCCACCGGCCACATCCATGTCGGCAACCTGCGCACGGCGCTGATGAACTACCTGATCGCGCGCAAGGCGGGCGGCACCTTCATCCTGCGGCTGGACGATACCGACCGCGAGCGGTCGAAGCAGGAATATGCCGACGGCATCCAGCGCGACCTGGAATGGCTGGGCCTGACCTGGGACCGGATCGAGCGGCAGTCGGACCGCCTGGACCGCTATGCCGAGGCGGCCGAGGGCCTGCGCGCGGCCGGCCGGCTCTACGAAGTGTTCGAGACCCCGACCGAGCTGGACCTGAAGCGCAAGAAGCAGCTGAACATGGGCAAGCCGCCGGTCTATGACCGCGCCGGGCTGAACCTCTCGGACGCCGACAAGGACCGGCTGCGGGCCGAGGGCCGCGACGGCTACTGGCGCTTCCTGCTGGATCAGGAGCGCATCGAATGGGCCGACGGCATCCTGGGCGAGATTTCCATCGACGCGGCCTCGGTTTCCGATCCGGTGCTGATCCGCGCCGACGGGCAGGTGCTTTACACCTTCGCGAGTTCTGTCGATGACGCCGACATGGCCGTCACCCATATCGTGCGCGGCGCCGACCATGTGACCAATACCGCGACGCAGATCCAGATCATCCGCGCGCTGGGGTCCGAGCCGCCGGCCTTTGCCCATCACAGCCTGCTGACCGGGGCCCAGGGCGAGGAGCTGTCCAAGCGCCTGGGCACGCTGTCGATCAGGGACCTGCGCGAAAGCGGCGTGGCGCCCGAGGCGCTCCTGTCGCTGATGGCGCGGCTGGGCTCGTCGCAGCCGGTCGAGCTGAAGATGTCGCTGGACGAGCTGGCCGAGGGCTTCGAGCTGTCGCAATTCGGCGCCTCGCCCACCAAGTTCGACGCCGAGGACCTGTGGCCGCTGACGCGCGAGGCGAACCAGGCGCGGCCGTTCGCCGAGGTCAAGGACCGCATCGCCGCGCTTGGCGTGCCCGACGCGCTGGCCGAGCGGTTCTGGCGCGTCGCCTCGCAGAACATCACCAGGCTGGACGACCTGGCCGGCTGGTGGGAGATCTTCTCGAACGGCGCCGAGCCGCAGATCGACCCCGAGGATGCGGATTTCATCGCCGAGGCGATGAAACTGCTGCCGCCGCCGCCCTATGGCGATGCAAGCTGGGGCGAGTTCACCAATGCGGTGAAGGCGGCCACGGGACGCAAGGGCAAGGCCCTGTTCATGCCTCTGCGCAAGGCCCTGACCGGCCAGGCGCATGGGCCCGACATGTCCGAGGTCATGCCGCTCTTGCAGGTGGTGCGCGCCCGGACCTGAGCCCGGGCCCGAGGACGCCGCCCGCCGGATGCAGAAAGGCCGCCTGAGGGCGGCCTTTTTCGTCTTGCACTGCCGCGCGAGGCCGGGGCGGGATCGTGTATTTGCATGTTTTGTTGTGGTTTCGTGACGGCACGCTATCGCCAGAGGCGAGCCCGGCGCCAATCCCGCGGCTGGCGGCGCCGCCGTGGCCGGGCCGGAACCGGCAGGGGGCGGCGGTTCCACGGCCGGGCGGGCGCAGAAGCACGCGCCCGCCCGGTCAGGCTTGAACAGACAACAAGGAACCAATTACCAAGGTTAACAAACAACCACTTACGCAACATCGCCTGTATGCCTTGCTGCTGGAAAGAAGGGAACTTGTCCATAAGTTAGGTATTGTTGGCTGACCTAATCACGGCAGTGCGATGATTTCCCGAGACTGACAACCTGCGGCTGTGCCGGCCCGCTTGCAGCGCGGCGCGCCTGGCCCACAACCCGGCCCAGCCGGGCGGCGCTAAAGCGCGATTGGTCCATGCCCGCGCGCGCCGCGGCGCGCGCGGGCAGGGCCGTCATCCGCCGCCGTCCATTCGCCGATCCCGTACGCCCGCCGCCCGCCCGCCGCCCGCCCGTTGCCTGCCGGCTTTCCCGCTTGCCGGATCGCCCGGAACAGCGGCAAAACCCGCCTTCCTCCTTGCTATGGTCGGCGAAATCCCCTAGCTAGCGCGCTGAAACAGGCGGGGGCGCGGGGCAAGGGCCTCGCCGCCGGAATGGAGGGCTGGCCCTCCTCCCGCGGCATGGTTGGATGAAGGAAGACAAATGCAGGTCAAGGAAACCCGGAACGAAGGGCTGAAGCGGGGCTACGAGTTCACCCTGCCGGCGGCCGATCTGGCGGCGCAGGTGGATGCGAAGCTGAAAGAGGCGCAGCCCGAGGTCGAGATGAAGGGCTTCCGCAAGGGCAAGGTGCCGATGGCGCTGCTGAAGAAGCAGTTCGGCCAGCGCGTCATGGGCGACGCCATGCAGGAGGCCATCGACAAGGCGCTGCGCGACCACCTGGAGAAATCCGGCGACCGTCCCGCTGTCCAGCCGAAGATCGAGATGGTCAATGGCGAGTCCTGGAAAGAGGGTGACGATGTCGTCGTCACCGTCGCCTACGAGGCTCTGCCCGAGATCCCGGAAGCCGACCTGTCCGGCATCGAGCTTGAGCGCCTGGTCGTTTCGGCCAGCGACGAGCAGGTGAACGAGGCGCTGGAGAACCTGGCCAAGAACGCCCAGTCCTTCGAGGACCGCAAGAAGGGCAGCAAGGCCAAGGACGGCGATCAGGTGGTGATCGACTTCAAGGGCATGGTGGACGGCGAGGCCTTCGAGGGCGGCGCCGCCGAGGACTATCCGCTGGTCCTGGGCTCGGGCAGCTTCATCCCCGGTTTCGAGGAGCAGCTGGTCGGCGCGAAGGCCGGCGACGAGGTCAAGGTCGAGGTCAAGTTCCCCGAGGAATACGGCGCCCCGCACCTGGCCGGCAAGGATGCCGTCTTCGAGACCACGGTGAAGGCCGTGAAGGCCCCGAAACCGGCCGAGCTGGACGACGAGCTGGCGAAGAAATTCGGCGCCGAAAGCCTCGATGCGCTGAAGGGCCAGATCCGCGAGCGGCTGGAGGCTGAATTCAAGGGCGCCTCGCGCCAGGTGCTGAAGCGTGCGCTGCTGGACAAGCTGGACGCGCTGGTCAAGTTCGACCTGCCCGAATCGCTGGTCGAGGCCGAGGCGCATCAGATCGCCCACCAGCTCTGGCACGAGGAGCACCCCGAGGAGCACGGCCATGACCATGGCGAGATCGAGCCGACCGAGGAGCACAAGTCGCTGGCCGAGCGCCGGGTCCGCCTGGGCCTGCTGCTCGCCGAGATCGGCCAGAAGGCCGAGATCACCGTGACGGACCAGGAGATGACCCAGGCCGTGCTGCGCCAGGCCCGCCAGTTCCCGGGCCAGGAGCGCGCCTTCTTCGAGTTCATCCAGCAGAACCCGCAGGCCCAGCAGCAGCTGCGCGCCCCGATCTTCGAGGACAAGGTCGTCGACCACATCGTCGAAGGCGCCAAGGTCGCCGACAAGGACGTGACCAAGGAAGAGCTGGAAAAGGCCATCGAGGCGCTGGACCAGGCCTGATTCCGGTCCCGCCAGCCATGCGAAAGGCCGGTCCTTCGGGGCCGGCCATTTTCGTTGCGGCAGGCCGGAACCGGCCCGGCCGGGCAGGGAGTATTTGGGGAACGAAGAAGCCCGTCCGGCCGGGATGGCCCGGGGATGGCAACCCCGGCAGGAGCAGAACGGCGAGCATTCGCGCGCTCGCCGCGCCCCGGCCCTTCACCGTTTTCCAAACACTCCATGGGGCGAACTGGCCCGGCACGGGCCAAGAGGGAAACGGCGTTCCCCTCTGCCGTCGCGCCGCTTAAAGCCGATGCGTGCGCGGATCGTGGTCGGCCGGGCCTTCGGGCTCGGGCCCCTCCATCGGGTCGTGCAGCAGCGGGTCGTCGCGCAGGTCGGGCATATGCGCACCGTGCCGGTCGTCTGCGCGCGGACGGTCGGGCCGCGTCGTGCGCGGCGCCTCGGCCTGCTCGCGTCCCGGGCGGTCGAAGATGCCCCGGGCCAGCGCCGCGGCATCGCCGAATTCCCGCATGACGGCGCTGGCCTGGCCGGCGACCGAGCGGAAGCCGGCCATGGCGGAATCGACCGAACGCATGACGCTTTCGACGCCTTGGGCCAGACTGGCGCTGTTCGCCTCGACCTCCTGCATCAGGCTCTGGCGCGGCGGGCGGCGGCGGCGCGGCCGGTTGTGCTCGGCCTCGGTCCGCCGCCGTGCAGCCTCGCGCGCGGCCGCGTTCGCCTCGGCAAGGTGCGGAGCGGGCGTCTCGCGCCGCCGGGGCGGTGTGTCCTCCGACAGCAGCTCGACGACCCGGCGCGCCGCGATCACCGTGCCGGCGGTCAGTGCCGCGGCGGCCAGCGCGGTGCCGCCCCAGACCAGCCATCTGGCGCTGCGCGAGGGATGCGGCCAGGGCCGGGTGCCGTCGGGCGAGACATCGCCATGCGGCGGGATGCGCCGCGATTCGTAGGGGCTGGAAGGCCGGCGATGCCCTTCGGGCACTGGGCGGGGGCCGAAGCGGGTCTCGCCGGTCACCTCGGTTTCATTGCGGTCTTGCTCGTCCTGGGGACGCATGGCGGACTTCCTTTCGCGGTGGGCGCCTTGGCGACTAAACCCCGCGACCCACGCGAATGTTCCGGCCTCTTCGGGGCTTCTGGCCAGCGCATTCCGCACCGGCTGGCGGACATGAAAAAACGCGCCGGGTCGCGGCGCGTTCTTCCGGTTCCTGGTCGGAAGGCGCGATCAGTTCGCGGCTTCGTCCTCGTCGCGGCCGGCCGAGCCGATATCGTCGAACAGTTCGGCGATCTCGAAATCGGCGGCGGCATCGGCCTCGGCGGCCAGTTCCTGGATCGACTTGCCCGAGGCTTGCAACTCGGCCTCCTCGGCCGAACGGGCGACGTTCAGCTTGATGGTCACGTCGACTTCCGGGTGCAGGTGCACGCGGACCTCGTGCAGGCCCAGATCCTTGATCGGGCCGGTCAGCACGACCTGGCGCCGCTCGATGGCGAAGCCCTCGGCATTGGCGACCTCGGCGGCGTCACGCGGGGTGACCGAGCCATAGAGCGCGCCGGCATCCGAGGCCGAGCGGATGATGACGAAGGTCTGCCCGTCCAGCTTCGCGGCCAGGGCCTCGGCCTCGGCGCGGCTTTCGTCGTTGCGGGCGGCGAGTTCCGCCTTGCGCTCCTCGAAGGCCTTGATGTTGGCTTCCGAGGCCCGCAGCGCCTTGCCCTGCGGCAGCAGGTAGTTGCGCGCGAAGCCCTCTTTGACCTTCACGACCTCGCCCATCTGGCCCAGCTTGGCCACACGTTCCAGCAGGATGACTTGCATGGTCGGCTCTCCTTACTTCACGGCATAGGGAAGCAGGGCGAGGAAGCGGGCGCGCTTGATGGCGCGCGCCAGTTCACGCTGCTTCTTGGCCGAGACGGCGGTGATGCGCGAGGGCACGATCTTGCCGCGTTCGCTGATGTAGCGCTGCAGCAGCCGCGTGTCCTTGTAGTCGATGGCGGGGGCGTTGTCGCCCGAGAAGGGGCAGACTTTCCGGCGGCGGAAGAAGGGTTTGTTGGCCATGATCCTGGTTCCTTTCCCTTAGTTCCGGTCTTCGCGGTCGCGCCGCTCGCGGCGTTCGCCACGATCGCCGCCACGGTCGCCGCGATCACCGCGCTCGCGCTCGTCGCGCTTCTGCATCTGGATCGAAGGGCCGTCCTTGTGCTCGTCGACGCGGACGGTCAGCACGCGCATGACGTCGTCATGCAGGCGGGCCAGGCGCTCCATCTCCTGCACGGCGGCCGAGGGCGCGTCCGAACGCAGGAAGGCGTAATGGCCCTTGCGGTTCTTGTTGATCTTGTAGGCGAGGGTGCGCACACCCCAGTATTCGTTGTCCACGACCTTGCCGCCATTGTCGGCGATCACGGTCGAGAAATGTTCGATCAGCCCCTCGGCCTGCGCGTTCGACAGGTCCTGGCGGGCGATCAGCACATGCTCGTAAAGCGGCATGTCTGCACCTTTTTGCAGGGCGCACTTCAACGGCGGGACAGCCCTTCCGCGCCCCGCCACGAGAGGCTGCGCCGGTTTCGCATTTGCGGAAGGATGCGGCCTTATAGCGGTCATGCCGGCGAATGCAAGGCAAAACCCCCGCGAGTCCCGCATATTCGCCGCTGCGGCGACATTGTTTCCGCGCTGCGGCGAAACACGAAATTGTCAGGCTGCTGCAAGGAAACCTTTGTTGATATGGGGCATTCCCTGTGGGAACCGTTCATGACCAATTCAATCAGGAGCTCCGCATGAAAGCCGTCTTCGCCCCTCTCGCCGCATTCGCCGTCCTGGGTGCCGGCGCCGCCATGGCCGTGCCCGTGCAATATGATTTCGACCCCGCGCACAGCCAGGTGGTGTTCGACTACGATCACATGGGGTTCTCGACCAGCACCGGCATCATCAACGGCGTCACCGGCAAGCTGATGCTGGATGCCGAGAATCCGGCCAATTCCAGCGTCGAGGCGACCATCCCGCTTTCCGGCCTGCGCACCCCTTCGCCCGATCTGGACAAGCACCTGTTCGGGGCGGATTTCTTCAACACCGACGCGGCTGGCGCGGTGGCGACCTTCAAGTCCACCAAGGTCGAGCTCGACGGCGACAAGGAGGCGAAGGTCACCGGCGATCTGACGCTGAACGGCGTGACCAAGGTGGTGGTGCTCGACGTGGACCTGAACCAGGTCGCCGCCCATCCGATGACCGGCAAGGAAGCCGCCGGTTTCGACGCCGAGGCCGAGATCAAGCGCAGCGAGTTCAATCTGGGCAAGTTCGCCCCGGCCGTCGAGGACGAGGTCGAGATCAAGATCACCGTCGAAGCCGTGAAGGCCGAGTGATCCCGCCCGCGGGCGACATGAATGAAGGGGCCCCGCGCGGGCCCCTTTTTCTTTCCTGGACAGCAGGTTGCCGGGCCTTCTTACATCGGCGCGGGAAGTGGAGTTTCCTGGCTGCGCACCGGCAGGATCGGATGCGCGATCTGCGGCTGCTCGCCGGTCAGCGTGCCCAGGAAGGCGACGATGTCGTCCACCTGCTCGCCCGTCAACTCGGTGCCGAGCTGCGACGAGGACATGATCTGCACCGCCTCCTTCAGATCCCAGACCACGCCCGAATGGAAATAGGGCGCGGTCAGCGCCACGTTGCGCAACGGGGCGGCGCGGAAGACATATTCGTCGTCGACGGTCTTCGTCACCTCGAACCGGCCGGTATCGCAGGCGGGCAGCACTTCGGCGCCCGGCTTCGCGACCAGGCCGAACGGATAGTAGTCCTGCCCGCCGACGTTCATGCCGTAATGGCAGGCGGTGCAGCCGGTATCCATGAAGGCCTGCAGCCCGCGCTGCTCCTGCTCGGACATGGCCGTATCGTCGCCGGCCAGAAAGCGGTCGAAGGCGCTGTTCGGGGTGATCAGCGTCGCCTCGAACTGTTCGATGGCGGCGGCGAAATTGTCGAAGTTCACCGGATCCTTCTGGTCCGGGAAGGCCTTGCGGAACGCCTCGACATAGGCGGGCATCGAGTTGAGGGTGCGCTCCAGCTCGTCGGGGGTGTTGCTCATCTCGACGCTGGCCTGGACCGGACCCTTGGCCTGCTCGGCCAGGTCGGGGGCACGGCCGTCCCAGAACTGCGCGGCGTTGAAGATCGCGTTCAGCATGGTGGGGGCGTTGCGCGGTCCCTTCTGCCAGCCATGCCCGACCGAGGTCGGCAGCCCGTCCACGCCGCCCAGGCCGACGTTGTGGCAGGTCTGGCACGAGATCAGGCCCGAGCGCGACATGCGCGGATCGAAGAACAGCGTCTTGCCCAGCTCGATCTTCTCGGGGGTCAGGGCGATGCCTTCGGGACTGTCCTCGGTCTGCTTGATGGCGGTCAGTGCCGCGGGAACCGTCTCGAACACGCCCTTGGCTTCCTCGCGCAGGGCGCTGCTGTCGATGGCTGCAGTCTGGGCCATGGCGGGCAGGGCCGCCAATGCCAGACTCGTCGCTGTCAGCAGGGGGACGAGTTTCACGATATGCCTCCTTGTGGCTTGATGTGCCGCGCGTCGGCCATATGGTGCGCCCGCGGCACGGCGCGCGCCTTGATCTGGGTCACGGTTCCGCCTTGCCGGCCGCGGATGCAGCGGCTAATCCCCGTGTCATGCTGCCGCAGGATCGCCTCTCCCAGATCGTCGCGCGCTTCGAATATCTCGAGGCGCGGCTGAATGCCGGCCCGGCGCCGGAGGAAATCGCCGGCATCAGCCGCGAATATGCCGAGCTGAAGCCGGTGGTGGCGCAGATCGCCGAATGGCGCGCCGCGCAGGACGGCATCGCCGAGGCCCAGGCCATGCTGGCCGACCCCGAGATGCGCGAGCTGGCCACGGATGAGCTGGGCCGGCTGCGCGAGCTGCTGCCCGGGCTGGAACATGCGCTGCGCATCGCCCTTCTGCCCCGCGACGCGGCCGATGCCCGGCCGGCGATCCTGGAGATCCGCCCCGGCACCGGCGGCGAGGAGGCGGCGCTGTTCGCGGGCGACCTGCTGGCGATGTATCGCCGCTTTGCCGAATCGCAGGGCTGGCAGTTCCAGCTGCTGGAACTGGCCGAATCCGACCTGGGCGGCGTGCGCGAGGCGGTGGCCCGGATCGAGGGCGAGGGGGTCTTCGCCAAGCTGAAATACGAATCCGGCGTGCATCGCGTCCAGCGCGTGCCCGAAACCGAATCGGGCGGCCGGATCCATACCAGCGCCGCCACTGTCGCCGTGCTGCCCGAGGCCGAGGAGGTCGACATCGACATCCCGGCCGCTGACATCCGCATCGACACCATGCGCGCCAGCGGCGCCGGCGGTCAGCACGTCAACACCACCGATTCGGCGGTGCGTATCACCCACCTGCCGACCGGCATCGTGGTGACCAGTTCCGAGAAATCCCAGCACCAGAACCGCGCCAATGCCATGGCCGTGCTGCGGGCCCGGCTTTACGACCTGGAACGATCGCGCGCCGATGCCGAGCGTGCAGCGGACCGCAAGTCGCAGGTCGGCTCGGGCGATCGGTCGGAACGCATCCGCACCTACAATTTCCCGCAGGGCCGGATGACCGATCACCGCATCGGCCTGACGCTGTATTCGCTGGACCGGATCATGCAGGGCGAGATCGGCGAGGTCGTCGATGCGCTGACCGCCCATGACCAGGCGGCGCGGCTGGCCGCGCAGGGCAGCTGATTCCATGAGTGCCGCGCCTTCCGGTGCCGAGGCCCTGCGCCGGGGTGCCGCGCTGCTGGCCAAGGCCGGGGTGCCGGCTGCGGCCGAGGATGCCCGGCTGCTGCTGGCCCATGTGCTGGAGCTGCCGCGCCATCACCTGGCCGCCGTGCTGGCTGCGCCCCTGCCGGCCGAGGCCCTGCGTCGTTTCGACGCAGCCCTTGCCGCCCGCGCCGCGCGCCAGCCGGTCAGCCAGATCCTCGGCCGCCGCGCCTTCTGGAAGCACGAGTTCCGCGTGACCCGCGACACGCTCGACCCGCGCCCCGAGACGGAAACCCTGGTCGAGGCGGCGCTGGCCGAACCCTTCGCCTCGGTGCTGGATCTGGGGACCGGCACGGGCGCCATCCTGATCTCGCTTCTGGCCGAGCGGCCGGGCGCGTGCGGGCTGGGCACCGACATCTCGGCCGCGGCGCTGCAGGTGGCGCAGGAAAATGCCGCAAGGATAGGGGTTTCCGCCGATTTCATCGAATCCGACTGGTTCGAGCGGGTGCGGGGGGAATACGATCTGATCGTCTCGAACCCGCCCTATATCGCGCTGGCCGAAATGGATCACCTGTCACCCGAGGTCCGGGATTGGGAGCCGCGCGGTGCCCTGACCGACGAAGGCGACGGGCTGTCCGCCTATCGCGCCATCGCCGCCGGCGCGCCACCCCATCTGCGCCCCGGCGGCCGGCTGCTGGTCGAGATCGGCCCGACACAGGGCAGGCAGGTGGCGGACCTGATGCGGGCCGCGGGGCTGGTCCAGCCGCGAATCCTGCCCGATCTGGACGGGCGCGACCGGGTGGTCGCCGCCCGCAAGCCGGCCTGAGCCGGCAACGATCCGCGTGTTTTGCGGCATTCGACGAAATTTTCGCTTGTAAGCGGCGCTGCGGCGTGTTTATTCGCAAGTGTGACGGGGGCGCTGCCCACGCACGGGTCAGCTATACTCAGATAACCCAGAAATTCCCTGGTAAAGCGGGAAACGGCCCTGCAGCCGCATCCCAGTCTGGCACCCGCCTTCGAGATGACCCCAACCTCCGCCGGCCGAAGCCGGACGAAAACTGACAAACAAGCTGATGAGATCATCCAAATCCCGTTCGCGTAACAAGTCGAACCGACAGCGTTCGCTGGGCAATATCGTCAACCGCGTCTTCGATTCCTCGGGCCCCGAGGGCAAGGTGCGCGGCACGCCCCAGCAGATCATCGAGAAATACCTGACCCTCGCCCGCGACGCTCAGCTTTCCAACGACCGGGTCGCCGAGCAGAGCTTCCTGCAGCATGCCGAGCATTACACCCGCCTGCTGGGCGAGGCGCAGCGCGAACAGGCCGAGCGCCAGAGCCAGCAACACCAGGGCCGCGACGACGATTTCCAGGACGGAAACGGCCAGGACGGGAACGGTCACGGCCAGAACGGCCAGCGCTACGAGACCCGTCAGGACCGGCACGACCGCCGCGATGATCGCCGCGACGACCGCCGGGAAGATCGTCGCGAAGATCGCCGCGACGACCGGCGAGAGGAGCGCCAGCCCCGCGCCGCCGCTCCGGTGGAATCGGGCCTGCCGCCGGTGATCGCCTCGGACGAGGACGCCGCCGGCCCGGTCGAGACCCCCGAGGCCGCCGCCGAGACCCCCGTGGCCGAAGCGCAGGCCGAAGCGGCCGCTCTGGCCCGGAAACCGGCCCCCGAGAAGCCCGCGGTCGAGAAGCCCGCTGCCGAGGAGCCCGCGGCCGAGACCGGCGAAGCCGCGCCCGCCCCGCGTCGGCGCAGCCGCGCG
>NZ_JAEHFP010000095.1 GCF_016446475.1 Paracoccus binzhouensis
CGGTCCGGGGCGCGGCCTGCGGCGGCGCCGGGCGCTCGGCCGCGGCCGCCTGCCAGAGCTGCACCGCCGCCCCGGCCGCCCGGGTCACGGCATAATCGCCCAGATCGCCCAGATCGGCGTGCAGGCGGCCGTTCCGGGCCAGGCCGATGCCCAACTCGCGCCATTTCGCCTGCGGATCGGCATGGCGGCGGGCCAGCCGGTCCTGCACATGCCGGCCGACCAGATCGCCCAGCCGGTCCAGCGCCGCCTGGTTCTGGGCCAGCACCAGCCCGTCGGGATCGACGGCGAAGGCGGGCAGCTCATGGCCCAGCACCGCGGGCATGGCGCGGGCCAGGTCGCGGCGGACGGTCAGCCCCCGCCACAGATGCCTGGCCGAGATGGCGCCGCCGAGCAGATACCAGGCCGCCGCCGCCGCGCCGAAGCCCAGAAGCGCCCTGCCACCTTCGGCATCCGCCGGGCGGATCGCCAGCCAGAGCGCGCCAATCACCGCCGGCAGCGCCAGGAAAGGCACCAGGATTTGCGCGGAGCGCAGGATCTCTGCCCGTTCGGAAACCATCAAGCCCTCGTCAGCAACCGTTTCCTTCGGCCATAACGCATGGGGGTTAACCAGGGGTTAACGGCGGCGCATCAGCGCGAGATAAAAGCCGTCCGAGGCCGTCAGCGGCGAATAGCGGCGCTGCAGGATCTCCTCGAACTGCGGGTTGTGGGCCAGGAAGGCAGCCAGCTGATCCTCGTTCTCGGCGGTCAGAAGCGAGCAGGTCATGTAGGCCAGATGCCCGCCCGGGGCGACGAAGCCGGCGGCCTGGTCGAGAATGCCGGCCTGCAGGCCCAGCAGGCGCTGCAGGTCGCCGGGCGTCAGGCGCCATTTCGCGTCGGGGGTGCGCCGCCAGGTGCCGCTGCCCGAGCAGGGCACATCGGCGACCACGGTATCGAACCGGCCCGTGACCTTGCCCGGCGCGGCGATGCGGATGCGCAGACCCGCCCGGCCAGCCCGGGCCGGCAGGTCGGTCATGCGCCCGGCGTCGATGTCATGCGCCGTCACCGGCCCCGCCCCGCGCGCCGCCAGCGCCAGCGCCTTGCCACCGCCGCCGGCGCAGAAATCCAGCAGGCTGCCGTGCGCCGGCAGCTGCGCACAGGCCATCTGCGGCGACAGGTCCTGAAGCTCGACCAGGCCCTCGCGCCAGGCCCGCGATCCCGACAGCCGCCGGGCGCCCCGGGTGACGCGCAGGGCCGAGGGCAGTTCGGCATGAGACTCGGCCGCAATGTCCTCCTCGGCCAGCGCGGCCGCGGCCGCCGCGGGTTCGGCGCGATGCAGGTTGACGCGCAGCCAGACCGGCGCGCGATCCCGCATCGCCAGCGCCACTGCTTCGGCATCCCGCCCCAGCGCCGCGCGCCATGCCGGCAGGATCCAGCCGGGCAGGTCCAGCGCCGCCTCGGCATCCGGCGGCTGGCCGCCTGCGCGCTCGGTTTCCGAAAGTGGCGGCGGGGCGTGGCGGTCGCCGGTGAAGATCGTGTCGGGGTCGGTCCCTTCCTCGCGGCACAGGCCCAGCATCAGCCCGCGGCCGGAACGCGCGCCACCCAGCGCCGCGCGCGAGCGCAGCCGGCGCAGGCTGTCGAAGACCAGGTCGCGCACCGCCGCCCGATCGCCGGAGCCGGCAAAGCGGCTGGCGCGCGACCAGCGCAGCAGCGCGGCTTCGGCGGGCTGGCCGGCGAGGATCCGGTCGAGGATGGCGATGGCCGCATCGGCGCGGGCGGCTGGGGTCATGATGCCTGCGCCCCCGGCGCGGAAGGTTGCTGAGACGCGGTGCAGAAAATCCGCATGGCCGCGAATGTCAATCCCGGGCATCGGGCACCGGCGGTCCGGCCCCGCTTTCCGGGACGGCCAGCAACGGCCCGCGCGAGGCCAGCAGCAGCGGCCCCCGCGTCCCCGCGATCGCCGCGCCCTGCCCCCGGCCGATGGCGGCCAGCGAGCCGGGCGTGCCGGTGACGCCGGTGCCCAGCGGCGCGCCCAGCAGCATCACCCGCTCCCGCACCCGCTGGCGCTGGCCCGAGGCGATGGAGGCGAAGCTGTTATAGGTCTCGGGCCCGTCGGTCAGGCCCTGGAAGCCGCGCGCGCGCAGCATCCGGCGCAGCGTGTCGAAACGCGCCAGGTATTTCTGCGCATGAACCTGCGTGCGCGAGTGAAAGGCGCCGGCCGCGCGGCGCCAGTCCCCGGTCTCGGCATGCAGATCGCGCACGAAGCGTGCGGCGTAGCGGGCATTCTCCAGCGGGTCGAACATCTGCGCGACCGAGGAAAAATTCCCGCCATGCCAGCGATAGTTCAGCTGGAAGCAGCCGATGTCGATATTCAGGCGGCCCTGCGCCACGCGATCCTCGGCAAAGGCGACGGCGCTGGCGGGGTCGTCGAACCACGTCCCCTCGCCCTCGGCATTGGCGCTCCAGGCCCAGGGGCGGACGAGGCCGTCCAGCCGCCGCCCGGTCTCGGTCAGGGTCAGGGCGCCCATGATGTCCATCGGCACGCCGTATTCTTGCGCCGCCTGCTGCGCCGCCCATTCGCAGATATCGGCCGATGGCAGGGCCAAAGCCCGGCCGGGACCGAAAGCCAGCGCGCAAAGCGCCAGAAGAACAGGAATAGCCCGAAGAAGCATGAAAGGCCGCGAAGGTGGTTCCCTCGCGACCTTAAGGCCGATCCGGTCAAGATTCGGTAAACGGCTCAGCCCATCCGATAATTCGGGCTTTCGCGGGTGATCTGCACGTCATGCACATGGCTTTCCTTCAGGCCCGCGCCGGTGATGCGCACGAACTGGCAGCCGCCGCGCATCTCGGCCACGGTGGCATTGCCGGTATAGCCCATGGCGGCGCGCAGGCCGCCGACCAGCTGGTGGATCACCGCCGCGGCCGAGCCCTTGTAGGGCACCTGGCCCTCGATCCCTTCCGGAACCAGCTTGTCGCTGGCCGCATCCTTCTGGAAATAGCGGTCGGCCGAGCCGCGGGCCATGGCGCCGAGGCTGCCCATGCCGCGATAGGATTTGAAGCTGCGGCCCTGATACAGGATCACCTCGCCCGGCGATTCGTCGGTGCCGGCGATGGCGGACCCCACCATGGCACAGGAGGCCCCCGCCGCGATGGCCTTGGCGAAATCGCCCGAAAACTTGATGCCGCCATCGGCGATGACCGGCACCTCGCCGGCGCCGCGCACCGCGTCCATGATCGCGGTCAGCTGCGGCACGCCCACGCCCGCGACGATGCGGGTGGTGCAGATCGAGCCCGGGCCGATGCCGACCTTGATCGCATCGGCGCCGGCATCGACCAGCGCGCGGGCCGCCTCGGCGGTGGCCACGTTGCCGGCCACCACCTGCACCTGGTTCGAATGTGCCTTGATGCGGGAAACGGCACGGGCCACGCCCTCGGAATGGCCGTGCGCGGTGTCGATCACCACCAGGTCCACGCCCGCCTCGACCAGGGCCAGGCTGCGCTCATAGCCCTCGTCGCCGACGGTCGAGGCGGCGGCGACGCGCAGCCGGCCCAGTTCGTCCTTGCAGGCCAGCGGGTTCAGCACCGATTTCTCGGTATCCTTCAGCGTCAGCAGGCCGGTCAGCCGGCCCTCGGCATTGGTGACCAGCAGCTTCTCGATGCGGCGGGCCTTCATCAGGTCGATGGCCTCGGCCCGGTCGGCGGGCTCGCGCAGGATGGCCAGGTTCTCGGCCGTCATCACCGCGCGGACCGGCATGTCGTCGCTGTTGGCAAAGCGCATGTCGCGGTTGGTGATGATGCCGACGACCCGGCCGGCGGCGTCCACCACCGGGAAGCCGGTGACGTTGTAGCGCTCCTGCAGGGCCTTGGCGTCGGCGATGGTCTGGTCGGGGGTCAGGGTGATCGGGTCGTAGACGATGCCCGATTCGAAGCGCTTCACGCGGCGGACCTCGTCGGCCTGCTGCTCGGCGGTCAGGTTGCGATGGATCACGCCGATGCCGCCGGCCTGGGCCATGGCGATGGCCATGCGGCTTTCGGTGACGGTATCCATGGCGCTGGACAGCAGCGGAATGTTCATCCGGATCTGCCTGGTGACATAGGTCGTCACGTCAGCGGTCGAGGGCATCACCGAGGACGCCGCAGGAACGAGGAGAACATCGTCGAAGGTCAGAGCCTCACGAATCTGCATGGGAGCATCCTTGTCAGGGGTTCGTTTGGCAGTTTCCCATTTCACGCGCCGCCGGGAATGTCCAGCCTGTCAGGCGACGGCCGCGTTGGTTTTCGCGGTCAGCCCGCCCTTGGCCCAGGCCCGCCAGACCCGCAGCAGGACCGGCAGGCAGCACCACAAGGCTGGCCGCGACCAGCAGGACCGCGCCGGCAGCGGTCAGCCCGGCGCGAAGCCGCGCCCCACAGCCCCGCCGTCGCCGCCAGCGGAAAGGTGAAGGCACCCCAGAGCGGCGAGAAGCCGGCCGCGGTCAGCCAGTGGCCGCGCAGCACGGCAAGCCCGAGCACCGCCGCCGAGGCGATGGCGAAGCCCAGCGCCGCCCGCTGCCAGCCCAGCGCGGCGGCGACATTGCCCAGCATGGCACCCGGCACCGGAGCCCGGGCAGGATCGGCCGGAGCAGCTTCGGCCGGAGCAGCGGGCGGCGGGGCAACTTCTGGCGGGGCGGGGTGAACGGCATGCCGGCCTCCTGCCCCGCATCACATAGCGTTGCCGCCGGGCCACGCCAGAGCGGTCGGTTGCGGCAAGACGCCGCGTCATGCCACCCCGCCGATTGACGCAGCGGGGCGACGTGCCGCAGGCTGAACCGAGCGGTTCGTCAAGGGCCTGACAAGGGGAGGAAATTCATGAAAAGGATCATCACCGGCATTGGCGCCCTGCTGGCCACGGCCGCGCCCGTGCTGGCCGGCGGGATCGAACGCGCGCCGCAATCGCTGGCGCCGCTGTTCGAGAACGGGAATTATGCCGAGCTGAGCTTCGGTGGCGTCAATCCCAGCGTGCGCGGCACCGATGTCGCGGGCTTCGAGACCGGCGACGTGGCACAGGGCTATGGCTTCTTCGGCCTCGCCTACAAGCACCAGTTCACCGACAACCTGTCCGGCGCAATCATCGTCGAGCAGCCCTTCGGCGCGGATGTCCTTTATCCGGCAGCGAATTCGCCGGTGCTGGGCGGCACGCGGGTCGAGGTGAACTCGACCACCTATACCGCGCTGCTGCGCTACAAGTTCGACAACAACTTCTCGGTGCATGGCGGTATCCGCGGCTCGCATGCCGATGGCGGCGTCCGGCTGCAGGGCGCCGGCTATGCGACCACCTCGGGCTACAATCTCGACATCGACGGGGCCTGGGGCGTGGGCTGGGTGGCCGGCGTCGCCTACGAGATGCCCGAGATCGCGGCGCGGGTCTCGCTGACCTACAACTCGCCCATCGAGCATGATTTCGACATGACCGAAAGCGGCGGGCCGCTGCCCATCGCCTTCGAGGACCAGTATACCGTCAAGACCCCGCGCAGCTGGACGTTGGAGGGCCAGACCGGCATTGCCAAGGACACCTTGCTGTTCGGCTCAATCCGCTGGGTGAAATGGTCCGAGTTCGAGGTGGACAACTTCCTGTTCCCGATCGCTTCGCCCGTAGGAGAGATCCCGCTGGTCGAACTCGAGGACACCACCACCTACACCATCGGCGTCGGCCGCAAGTTCACCGACAACTGGTCGGGCTCGGTCTCGTTCCTCTATGAGCCGAGCGAGGGCGACACGGTCTCGCCTCTGGCGCCGGTGAACGGCCGCAAGGCGGTGACGCTGGCGGCGATCTACACCATGGACAATATCAAGATCACCACCGGCATCAATTATACCAAGCTGGGCGATGCCACCCTGGGCGTCGGCCCGAGCGGCGCCAAGCGCGAAGTCGCCAAGATGGACGACAGCGAGGCCTGGGGCATCGGGGTGCGCATCGGCTATTCCTTCTGATCCATGCCACAAGGATCAGGGCCCCGGTTCTCGCCGGGGCCTTTTTCATGCGCGCCCGGTGCCTGGCGGCGCGGTTCCATGAATATTTGGGGAAGGAAGAAGTCAGGTGCCGTGCGCCGATCGGCATGATGAGGTTATCGCCATGCCCTGCATGCGCCGGCTGGCGGTCCGGGGCGTGAGTATCTGGAAACGGTGAGGTTCAGCCCTGCAGCGCCTTGACCAGGGCGATGAAATGCTCGCCGCGTTTCTCGAAATTCGGATACTGGTCGAAGCTGGCGGCGGCGGGGGCGAGCAGCACCGTCTCGCCCGGCCGGGCCTCGGCGGCGGCACGGGCGACGGCCTGCTCCATGGTCTCGGCGATCTCGTAGGGGGTCTGGCCGATCTCGAGCGCGAAGTCGCGGGCGGAATGGCCGATCAGATAGGCCTTGGTGACATTGGCCAGATGCGGCTGCAGGGCGGCGATGCCGCCCTCTTTCCCCAGGCCGCCGGCGATCCAGCGGATGTTCCTGAAAGCCGTCAGCGCCTTGGCCGCGGCATCGACATTGGTGGCCTTGCTGTCGTTGACCCAGGCCACGCCGCCGATCTCGGCCACGGTCTGGCTGCGATGCGGCAGGCCCTCGAAGCTGTGGAAGGCGCGCTCGATCTCGCGCGGGGCAAGGCCCAGGGCGCGGGCGGCGGCATAGGCGGCGCAGGCGTTCTGGTGGTTGTGCTCGCCCGGCAGCCCCCTGACCTGGCGCAGGTCGATCGAGGCGACCTGGCGACCCTTGCGAAACTCCGAAAGGAAGCCCTTGCGGGCGAAGACCGACCAGCCGAAGCGTTCCAGCTTTTGCCCCGAGGAAATGCGGATCACCCGGTCGTCCGAGGGCGCCATGGCGAGCTGGTCGGCCAGATAGCGGCCCTCGATCTCGTCGACGCCGATGACGGCGCGGTCGGGGCCGCCCTCGGCGAAAAGCCGGCGCTTGGCGGCGAAATAGCCGCCCGGGCCGCCGTGGCGGTCCAGGTGATCGGGCGAGAGATTGGTGAAGACCGCGATGTCGGGGGTCAGCGCCCGGGCCAGGTCGGTCTGGTAGCTGGAGAGCTCCAGCACCACCACCTCGCCGTCATGGGCGGGGTCGAGCGACAGCACCCCGGTGCCGATATTGCCGCCGATCTGGGTCGGGCGGCCGGCCTCGCGCAGGATGTGGTGGATCAGCGCCGTGGTGGTGGATTTGCCGTTCGAGCCGGTGACGGCGATGACGCGCGGCGTGATATCGTAGCCTTCCCAGTCGCTTGTGGCGAAGCTGCGGAAGAACAGGCCGATGTCGTTGTCGACGGGCACGCCGAGTTCGTAGGCCTTGGCGATGACCGGGTGCGGCTTGGGATAGAGATGCGGGATGCCGGGGCTGGTGATCAGCGCACTGACGCCGTCCCAATTCGCCTCGTGCGTCAGGTCGAGCACTCTCATGCCGTCGGCGGCGGCCTGTTCGCGGGTGTCGGCGCTGTCGTCCCAGGCGACGACATGGGCGCCACCGGCGGCAAGCGCGGTGGCGGTGGCGCGGCCCGAACGGCCGAGGCCGAGCACGGCGATGGTCTGGTTCTGGACGCCTTGGACGGGGATCATGGTTCTGCCTTCGCTGGAGGAAGGCCGGGGGCGCTTCGCCCCCCGGACCCCCCGAGGGTATTTCTGGAACAAAGAAGGATCAGCGCAGCTTCAGCGTGGCAAGGCCGATCAGCGCCAGGATCAGCGCGATGATCCAAAAACGGATCACGATCTGCGCCTCGCCCCAGCCCTTCTTCTCGAAATGGTGGTGGATCGGGGCCATCAGGAACACTCGCTTGCCGGTGCGCTTGAAGTAGAGCACCTGGATGATGACCGACAGCGCCTCGACCACGAAGAGACCGCCGACGATGGCCAGCACGATCTCGTGCTTGGTGACCACGGCGATGGCGCCGAGCGCGCCGCCGAGCGCCAGGCTGCCGGTATCGCCCATGAAGACCGCGGCGGGCGGGGCGTTATACCACAGGAAACCCAGCCCGCCGCCGATCAGGGCGGCGACGAATACCGCCAGCTCTCCGGTGCCGGGGACGAAATGCACGCCGAGGTAATTGGCGAAATTGGCGTTGCCGACCATGTAGGCGATCACCGCGAAGCTGCCGGCGGCGATCATCACCGGCATGATGGCGAGCCCGTCCAGCCCGTCGGTCAGGTTCACCGCATTGGCCGCCCCCAGGATCACCAGCACCGCGAAGGGGACGTAGAGCAGGCCCAGGTTGATCAGCGTATCCTTGAGGAAGGGCAGCGCCAGTTCGCCGCTGAGCGCCGCAGGGTGCAGCCAGGCGGCGGCGGCCCCGGCCCCGGCGGCGATAGCGAGGCCCAGCAGCAGCCGCAGCTTGCCCGACAGCCCGGCATGGTGCTGCTTGGTGACCTTGGCATAATCGTCGGCGAAGCCGATGGCGGCGAAGCCCAGCGTCACCAGCAGCACGACCCAGACATAGCCGTTGTCGAGCCGCGCCCAAAGCAGCGTGCCCACCGCCAGCGCCGCAAGGATCAGGAGCCCGCCCATGGTGGGCGTGCCGGCCTTGGAGAAATGGTTCTGCGGCCCGTCGTCGCGGATCGGCTGACCTTTCTTCTGCTTGCGGCGCAGAAGGTCGATCAGCGGCCGACCGAAGAAGAAGCCGAAAACCAGCGCGGTGAAGAAGGCGCCGCCGGCCCGGAAGGTGATATAGCGGAAAAGGTTGAAGAAATCCCCGCCGTCGGAGAGGTTCGTGAGCCAATAGAGCATTACGCTGTCCTTTCGCCAGGGGGCGTGCTTTGGCGCGTCCGCCTGAGCGCGTCAACCACCGTCGAGACCTTCGAGGACTTCGAGCCCTTCACGAGCACGATATCGCCGGGCGCGACCAGCTCCTGCGCGCGCTCGGCCAGTTCGGTGGCGGTCTCGGCATGGATGCCGCGGCGGGCCTGAGGCAGCGCCTCGTGCAGGGCGCGCATGCGCGGGCCGGCGGTATGGACCAGGTCCACGGCGGCCATGGCCGGGTCCTCGGCCATGCCGGCATGAAGCGCGATCTCCTCGGGGCCGAGTTCCAGCATGTCGCCCAGGATCGCCACGCGGCGGCCGCCGGTCAGCCGCGCCAGCGTGGCGAGGCCCGCCGAAAGCGAGGTCGGGTTGGAGTTGTAGGCGTCGTCGATCAGCCGGATGCCGCCCAGCTCCTCGACCGCGCCGCGGCCCAGCGGCGGGCGCCAGTCGGACAGGTTCCTCGCGGCCGCCTTCACATCGGCCCCGGCGGCGGAAAGCGCCGCCAGCACGCCGACCGCGTTCATCACGAAATGCGTGCCGGCGCTGGCGAGGGTGAAATCCACCACCTCGCCCAGGATGCGGGCACGGACCCGGGTCGCGCCGTCCGCGGTCTCGGCCTTCAGCGGCTTCGCCATGCCATGCTGGCCGAAGCCGATGACGATGGCACCGGCCTCGTCCGCGCAGTCGCGCAGCAGCTGGGTGACGGGCAGGTCCTCGGGGATGATGGCGGTGCCGGGCTGGGTCAGGCCGCGGAAGATCGCGCCCTTCTCGCGGGCGATGCCCTCGATGGCGCCGAAGGCTTCCAGATGCGCCGCGGCGACCGTGGTGATCATTGCGACCTGCGGGTGGGTAAGGCGCGCCAGCGGCTCGATCTCGCCCGGGTGGTTCATGCCGATCTCGACGATGGCGAAGTCGGTGTCCTCGGGCATCCGCGCCAGGGTCAGCGGCACGCCCCAGTGGTTGTTGTAGCTGGCCTCGGCGGCATGGATCCTCCCCTGCCCGGCCAGCGCGATCCGCGCCATTTCCTTGCTCGAGGTCTTGCCGACCGAACCGGTGATGGCCACCACCTTGCCGCGCATGCGGGCGCGGCCGGCGCGGCCCAAGGCCTCCAGCGCCGCCAGCACCTCGGGGACCACCAGCAGCGGCGCATCGGCGGCCACGCCCTCGGGGATGCGGCTGACCAGCGCGGCGGCAGCGCCCTTTTCCAGCGCCTGGGCAACGAAATCGTGGCCGTCGCGGGCCGCTTGCAGCGCCACGAACAGATCGCCCGGCCGGATGGTGCGGGTGTCGATGGAGACGCCCCCGACCGCGAAGTCACGAGTGGCGCGGCCACCGGTCGCAGCGGCGGCCTCCTGCGAGGTCCACAGCGTCATATCTTGCCATCCAGCGCCGCGACGGCCACCGAGGCCTGCTCGGCATCGTCGAAGGGGTAAACGTCATGGCCGATGATCTGCCCGGTCTCGTGGCCCTTGCCGGCAATCAGCAGCGCATCGCCCGGCTGCAGCGCATCGACGCCGCGCAGGATCGCCTCGGCGCGGTCGCCGACCTCGATGGCCTCCGGGCCGGCGCCGGCCAGCACCTCGGCGCGGATCGCGGCCGGGTCTTCCGAGCGGGGGTTGTCGTCGGTCACATAGACCACATCGGCGAATTGCCGCGCCGCCTCGCCCATCAGCGGGCGCTTGAGCCGGTCGCGGTCGCCGCCGGCGCCGAAGACCACGACGATGCGGCCCATGACATGTGGGCGCAAGCTTTGCAGGGCCGAGGCCAGCGCGCCCGGCTTGTGGCTGTAATCGACGAAGACCGCCGCGCCGTTCTCGCGCACCGCGGCCAGTTCCATGCGGCCGCGCACCGTGGTCAGGCCGGGCAGCGTCTCGATCACCCGGGCGGGCTCGTCGCCGGCGGCGATGGCGAGCCCGGCGGCGGCCAGCACGTTTTCCGCCTGGAAGCCGCCGATCAGCGCCAGCCGCACCAGATGCGCCTGGCCGCGATAGCTGAAGCGCAGGTCCTGCCCGGTCGCGTCGTAGCGCTGGCCGAGGATGCGCAGGTCGGCGCGCTCGTCCTTGCCGACGGTGGTCGGCTCGAGACCGCGATCCTGCGCGATCTGCGCCATCTGCCGGCCGCGCGGGTCGTCGATATTGACCACCGCCCCGGCACCCTCGTCCAGGATATGGTCGAAAAGCAGCGCCTTGGCGGCGAAATAGGCGTCGAAGTCCTTGTGATAATCCAGGTGGTCCTGGCTGAAATTGGTGAAGGCGCCGGCCTTCAGCCGCACCCCGTCCAGGCGCCGCTGGTCGAGCCCGTGCGAGCTGGCCTCCATCGCCGCATGGGTGACGCCGGCCGCGGCCGCCTCGGCCAGCACGCGATGCAGGGTGATCGGCTCGGGCGTGGTATGGGCCAGCTTGGCCTGATAATCGCCCTGCACGCCCATGGTGCCGAGGCTGATCGCCTTGTGGCCCAGCGCCTGCCAGATCTGCCGGGTGAAGGTGGCGACCGAGGTCTTGCCCGAGGTGCCGGTGACGGCGACCATGGTTTCCGGCTGGGCGGCGAACCACAGCGCCGCGGCCCCGGCCAGCGCCGCGCGCGGATCCTCGGCCACCACCAGCGCCGCATCCGAGCCGGCCAGCGCGTCGGCAGCGATCTCGACACCCTTGCGGTCGGTCAGGACGGCGCCGGCGCCCTGGCGCAGCGCATAGGGGATGAACTCGGCCCCATGCCTGTCCGAGCCTGGCAGGGCCGCGAACAGCTGCCCGGGCCTGACCTGGCGCGAATCGACGGACAGGCCCGTCACCTCGGGGTCGCGCCCCTTGTCCCCCCGAAGCCCCAGAAGGGACAGCCGCATCACCCGTTCGGTCACGGAACCTCCGCTCATCAGTTCGAGACGAGCTTTAGCCCATCGGGCAAAGGCCGTTCAACCATCGGCAATTGCGATTCGGTGGCCGGGCGCAGGCCCAGCAGCGGCGCGACGCGGCGGATCACTTCGGCCGCGACCGGGGCCGAGGTGGCGCCGGCCGTGCGGCTTTCGCCACCCGCGCCGACGGCCGAGGGCTCGTCCAGGGACAGCACCAGCACATATTGCGGATCGCTGGCCGGGAAGACCGAGGCGAAGGTCGAGACCACCTTGTTGCCGTAATAGCCGCCGGTCGGGCGCGGCTTGTCGGCGGTGCCGGTCTTGCCCGCCACCTCGTAGCCCTCGACATTGGCGCTGCGGCCGCTGCCGCGGACCACCACCTGGCGCAGCATCTGCACGGCGATGTGCGCCGCCTCGGGGGACAGAATCTGTTCGCCCGGGCGCCGGTTGCGGCCGTGGATCAGCGTCGGCTCGACCCGCCGGCCGCCATTCGCCACCGTCGCATAGGCGGTGGCCAGGTGCAGGGGGCTGGCGGCCAGGCCATGGCCGAAGGCCACGGTGGCCGAAGTCACCGCCGGCCAGCGCTTGGGCACCAGCGGCTTGCCGGTCGGCGCCTCGCTCATCTCGACCGGGGTCGGCTCGAAGAAGCCCAGCTTCTCCAGGAACGCCTTCTGCCGCTCGGCGCCCAGCAGCTGCGCGACGCGGACCGTGCCGACGTTCGAGGATTTCACGATGATGTCGGTGACCGAGAGCGTGCCGTAATTGTGGCCGCGGAATTCGTTGATCAGGTATTTGCCGATCTTCATCGGCGCCTTGGCGTTGATCATCGTGGTCGGGCTGACCAGCTTGAGGTCGATGGCCTGCGCCACCGGGAAGATCTTGAAGGTCGAGCCAAGCTCGTACTGCCCCTGCACCGCGCGGTTGAACAGCGGGCTGTCCGAGGGATCGCCCTTGAGCAGCGGTCGCGGCCGGTCGTTGGGGTCGAAATCCGGCAGGCTGGCCATGGCGACGATCTCGCCGGTCTTGACCTCCATCAGGATCCCGGTGGCGCCCTTGGCGTTCATGACCTTCATGCCGTTCGACAGCACCTCCTCCATCGCGGCCTGCACGGTCAGGTTCAGCGACAGCACCAGCGGCGCGCCGTCATTGGCGGGATCGCGCAGCCAATGGTCGAAGGCCTTCTCGACCCCGGCCACGCCGACGACCTCGGCGCTGGCCACGTCCTCCTTGCCGAAGGTGGCGCCGCCCAGGATATGGCTGGCAATGCGGCCGTTCGGATAAAGCCGCATCTCGCGCGGGCCGAACAGCAGCCCCGGCTCGCCGATGTCGTGGACGGCCTGCATCTGCTCGGGGCTGATCTTCTTCTTGATCCAGACGAAGGTGCGCTTGCCGGTGAAATCCTTCAGCATCCGCTCGAGGTCCAGATCGGGGAAGATCTTCTTCAGCTCATGCGCGGCGCGTTCCGGCTCGACCATCTGCTGGGGATGCGCGTAAAGCGAATGGGTCAGCAGGTTGGTGGCCAGCACCCGGCCCTGCCGGTCGGTGATGTCGGCGCGCTGCGAGATGATCTGCGCTCCGGTGGTCTGCACGCGCGGCTCGCTGGGCTGGCTCGAGGCCAGGACGCCCATCTTGGCGCCGACGGTGCCGAAGGCGACGGCGAAGGCGCAGGACATGAAGAACAGCCGCGTGCGGGCACTGCCGCGCGCCTTTTCCTGGATGGCGGCATGTCTCTGGGCGCGGTTCTCGGCCTCGATGGCGTCGGGGTTCTCGCCTGTCTCGCGGGCGCGAAGGATGCGGGCCAGCGGGCGCAGCGGGGTGCGGATCATGGCGTGCTCTCCTGTGGTCGGCGCGGCGGATAGCCGGCGGGGCGTTCGGTCGGGATGCCCGCGGCGGCGGTGGGGGCCTCGGGCGCCCGGGGGATCGGGAAGGCCACTTGGCCCACATCGACGAACTGATCCGAGCCGAAGGGCACCAGCCTCAGCTTGTCGAAATTCAGGTTCACCAGCTGGCGCAGCCGCTCGGGCCGGTTCAGATAGGCCCATTCGGCGCGCAGGACGCCCAGATCCTCGCGCAGCCGGCCGATCTGGCGCTGGATGTCGCTCATCTCGCTGATCGCGGACTGGGTGCGGTAATTCTCGCGATAGGCCCAGAAGGCCAGGCCCATCACCGAAAGCGCGGTCAGCAGGTAAAGCACGGATCGCATCACGCCTTCCTTTCAGACAGCCGCGGCAGGCCCAGAGCCGCCGGATCGACCCGGCCGGCCGGCGCCCCGGTGCGGATGCCGACGCGCAGCAGCGCCGAGCGCGAGCGCGGATTCGCAGCCAGCTCCTGCTCGTCCGGGCCGATGGCGCGGCGGAAGGGCAGCGTGAAGGCCGGCTCTTCGCGCACGGCCTCGGGCGCGTAGCGGCTGCCGCCTCCGGCGCTGTTCGAGCGCACCTGCATGAAGCGCTTGACGATGCGGTCCTCGAGCGAATGGAAGCTGACCACGGCCAGCTTGCCGCCCGGCCGCAGCGCGCGCTCCGCCGCAGCAAGCCCGGCGACCAGCTGGCCGAATTCGTCGTTCACCCAGATGCGGATGGCCTGGAAGCTGCGGGTCGAGGGATGGCTTTGCCCGGGCTTGGCGCGCGGCAGGCAGCCGGCGACGATGTCGGAGAGCTGCCCGGTGCGGCTCAGCGGCCGCGCCGCCACGATGGCGCGGGCGATGCGGCGCGAGGCGCGCTCCTCGCCGTAAAGGTAAAGCACGTCGGCGATGACCTGCTCGGGCGCCGTGTTCAGCAGATCGGCGGCGGTCGGCCCCTCGCCGCCCATGCGCATGTCGAGCGGCCCGTCGCGCAGGAAGGAAAAGCCGCGCTCGGGCTGGTCGAGCTGCATCGAGCTGACGCCCAGGTCCAGCACCACGCCATCGACCGGCCCGCCGGCCAGCGTGTCGAGGTCCGAAAATGTGCCCTGGACCAGCCGCAGCCGGTCGCCATATGCGCCGGCCCAGGCTTCGGCCATGCGGAACACGGCCGGGTCGCGGTCGATGCCGATCACGCGCTCGGCGCCCTGGTCCAGCAGGCCGCGCGCATAGCCGCCGGCGCCGAAGGTGCCGTCGACCCAGGTGCCCTTCACAGGCGCAACGGCCCGCAACAGCGGGCCAAGCAGGACGGGAACATGCGGATCCTCGGCCATCTATCCCTCGTCCTTCGAGACCGGGGCCAGCAGCGACAGCGGGTCGGCCCCCGGCTCCAGCTCCGGCACGCGGGCCTCCAGCGCACGCTCTTCCTCGGCATAGGCTTCGGGGGTCCAGACCTTCAGGCTGTCGCCGGCCGAGATGAAGAAGGCGCTGTCGGTCAGGCCGATCTTCTCGCGCAGCTTCTGCGGCAGGACCAGGCGGCCGTCGCCGTCGATCTCGGCCTCGTCGGCGTGGCCCTGATAGATGTTCTCCAGCAGGTTGCGGGCGGCCGAGCCGCGCGGCATCCGGGCGATGCCATCCTCGATCTCTTCCATGGCTTCGATGGTGAAGAGCTGCAGCCAGTTCCAGTCGCGGGTGCCGTAGACGATGACCAGCTGCGCGCGCTTGCCGGCCTGCCAGTCGGGATCGGAGGCTTCAAAGACCCGGCGGAACCTGGCCGGGATGGAAACGCGGCCCTTCGCGTCCACCTTGACCTCTTCCGATCCTCTGAAACGGCGTGCCAACGGCGCGCCCTCCTTTCACTGTCCCGACCTTTCCGGCCCCGCCGAAAAGGAAAGGCGGACCGGGCTGCTGCCACCGCCCGATCCGCCGCCCTCGTTCCCATCTCTGGGCCCCGTAGTTTCGGGGATCGCGCCCTGCGTTTCGCGCCACCTGGGGGAGGTGCTGCTCGCGCGCCGCAGAGGCCATTTCGGAAGCGGGTTGCCTGTATGAAAGCTGCTTGTCGCCTTGTGGGGTCTTGCCGCCCCTTCTGCCCGTTCCGTGAGGACAGGGATGCCATGGGAATTTACGGGACGCAATGGATTTATTCGGGTCAGAGCCTCGGGCAAGCAAGGCTTCGCCGGCGAACAGCAGGCGAACAAACACAGGTTCATGCGAGGTATCGGAGTTTTGTTCCGAAGCACCACAAGATATGGTGTCATTCCGGCTGTGGCAAATAAATCCCAGGAATTCCCGGAATCGACTGCGGCGGCCGCAAAGACCGCCGCTCGACCCGGCCGGAAGCCGGTATTCCTAGGCAATTCTGCCCATGCTCACAGGCATTCACGCAGCGGTGATTCGGAATCGCCCGGCATTCCCGTGAAATCCCGACCGCAGTTCCGCTGCAGTTCCCGTGCTTTCCCGGAAGCGGATCAGGCCATGCCGCCGGCGATCAGCCGGTCCGCCAGCCGGGCGAAGGCCTGGGCCTCCGGGCCGTCGCCGGCCGCGACCGGGGTGCCCGCGTCCCCGGCCAGCCGCACATCGAGATTCAGCGGGATCTCGCCCAGGAAGGGCAGGCCCAGCTTTTGCGCCTCGGCCGCGACGCCGCCATGGCCGAACAGATGCGCCTCGTGGCCGCAATTCGGGCAGATATAGGTGGACATGTTCTCGACCAGGCCCAGCACCGGGGTCTTGAGCTTGCCGAACATGTCGATGGCGCGCCGCGCATCCAGCAGCGCCACGTCCTGCGGGGTCGAGACGATCAGCGCCCCGCTGACCTGCGCCTTCTGGCACAAGGACAGCTGCACGTCGCCGGTGCCCGGCGGCAGGTCGACCAGCAGCACGTCCAGCTCGCCCCATTTCACCTGGTTCAGCATCTGCTGCAGCGCCCCCATCAGCATCGGGCCGCGCCAGACCACCGCCTCGCCTTCCTTCATCATCAGGCCCAGCGACATGACGGTGACGCCATGGGCATGCAGCGGCTCGATCATCTGGCCGTCGCTGGTCGGGCGCTGCCCGGTCAGGCCCAGCATCCGCGGCTGCGAGGGACCGTATATGTCGGCATCCAGCAGTCCGACCCGGCGGCCCTTGCGCGCCAGCGCCACCGCCAGGTTCGAGGTCAGCGTCGATTTGCCGACCCCGCCCTTGCCCGAGCCGATGGCCAGGATCCGCGCCACGCCGCTGACCGGGGCCGGCCCGGCCTGGGGCGTCGGGTGGCGGCCGATCTTCAGGCTGGGCGGCGCCTCGCCGCCCGAACGCGCCGCGACCTGCGAGGGCGCGGCGCC
>NZ_JAEHFP010000096.1 GCF_016446475.1 Paracoccus binzhouensis
CCTCGGCCCCGCAGGCGCGCGGCACCAGCAGCGCCCGGCTGTCCTCGGCCGCGGCCATGGCGGCGGGCAGGGCGCCCGCCACCGGCGCCAGCCGCCCGTCCAGCGCCAGTTCCCCCAGCGCCACCACGCACTCCAGCGCTTCGGCCGGCACGACCTCCAGCGCCGCCAGCACGGCGAGCGCGATGGGCAGGTCGAAATGCGAGCCCTCCTTGGGCAGGTCGGCGGGCGACATGTTCACCGTCACCCGCCGCGAGGGCATGGCGATGGAGAGCGCCCCGAAGGCGGCCTTGACCCGCTCGCGCGCCTCGCTGACCGATTTGTCGGGCAGGCCGACGATGCCGAATCCCGGCAGGCCCGGCGAGACCGAGCATTGCACCTCGACCAGCCGCGCCTCGACTCCGTCGAAGGCCACGGTATAGGCAATCGCCGCCATCACCTCTCCCCACGTCACAGGGGCTCTGGTTAACTCGCCAGGGCTTAAAGATTGGTTAACGGGCGCGGCTTGCTTGTTCCGCGGCCCGCTTCGGCCTATGTGCAGGGCGAGCGTCACGGCAGAGGAAGCGACCATGCAAGGCAGCCGCATATTGCTGATCGTCGGCGGGGGCATCGCCGCCTTCAAGATCCCCGAGCTGATCCGCATGATCCGGCGAGAGGGCGGTTCGGTCGTGCCGGTGCTGACGCGGGCGGGGGGGCAATTTGTCACACCCCTGACGCTGTCGGCGCTGGCCGAGGCGCCCTGCCATACCGAGCTGTTCGACCTGACCCGCGAATCCGAGATGGGCCATATCCAGCTGTCGCGCGCCGCCGATCTGGTGGTGGTGGCGCCGGCGACGGCGGACCTGCTGGCGCGGATGGCGGCGGGGATGGCGGACGACCTGGCCTCGACCCTGCTCCTGGCCACCGACAAGCCGGTGCTGGCCGCGCCGGCGATGAACGTGCGCATGTGGCAGCACCCGGCGACGCAGCGCAACCTGGACCTGCTGGAGAACGACGGCATCCGCTTCGTCGGCCCGGACGAGGGCGACATGGCCTGCGGCGAATACGGTCCAGGGCGCATGGCCGAGCCCGAGGCGATCCTGCAGGCGATCCGCGCGGCGCTGGGGCGCGACAAGCCGCTGCGCCTGCCGCCCGAGGCGGTGGTTTCGCTGCCCGCGCGGGCGCTGAGCGGGCGGCATGTCATCGTGACCTCGGGCCCGACGCATGAGCCCATCGACCCGGTGCGCTATATCGCCAACCGCTCGAGCGGGGCGCAGGGCGCGGCGATTGCCGCGGCCTTGCGCGACCTGGGGGCGCGCGTGAGTTTCGTCACCGGCCCGGCCGAGGTGCCCCCGCCCGAGGGGGTCGCGGTGATCGCCGTCGAGACGGCGCGCGAGATGCGCGAGGCGGTCGAGGCCGCCTTGCCCGCCGATGCCGCGGTGATGGCCGCCGCCGTGGCCGACTGGCATGTCGCCAATGCCCGGCCGGGCAAGATCAAGAAGGACGGTTCCGGCAAGCTGCCCGAGCTGCAATTCGCCGAGAATCCCGACATCCTGGCCTGGATCAGCCAGCTGGACCGCGACCGTCCGTCGCTGGTGGTGGGCTTTGCCGCCGAGACCGACGATGTGCTGGATAACGCCGCCCGCAAGCGCCAGCGCAAGGGCTGCGACTGGATCGTGGCCAATGACGTGAGCCCGGCGACCGGGATCATGGGCGGGACCGAGAACGCGGTGACGCTGATCTCCGAGACCGGGGCGGAAAGCTGGCCGCGGCTCTCCAAGGACGAGGTGGCGCACCGGCTGGCCGCGCGCATTGCCGATGCGCTGAACGCCGGGGACGGCATGGCGGAGGGACAGGCATGAACCGGGTCTATCTGGACTGGAATGCCACCGCGCCGCTGCGCCCCGAGGCGCGCGAGGCGATGCTGGCGGCGAGCGAGATCGTCGGCAACCCGTCCTCGGTCCATGCCGAGGGCCGGGCGGCGAAATCGGCGCTGGAACGGGCGCGCGAGGAGATTGCCTCGGCCCTGGGCGCCGAGGGGGCGGATGTGATCTTCACCTCGGGCGCGACCGAGGCGGCGGCGCTGGTGCTGCAGGGCCGCGGGCTGGCCTGTTCGGCGGTGGAACATGCCGCCGTGCTGGCCTGGTGCGACGATTCGCTGCAGACGGAGCCCTCGGGGCGCGTGATCGTCCCCGATCCGGCCCATGCGGCGCTGCAACTGGCCAATTCCGAGACCGGCGTGATCCAGGACCTGCCGCAGGGGCTGGCGGCCAGCGACCTGACCCAGGCCTTCGGGAAGATTCCCTTCGCCTTCAACTGGCTGGGGATCGAGGCCGGTTTCGTCAGCGCCCACAAGCTCGGCGGTCCGCGCGGCATCGGTGCGCTGGTGGTCCGGCGCGGCACCGAGATCGAGGCCCGCATCCGGGGCGGCGGGCAGGAACAGGGCCGCCGGGCCGGGACCGAGAACCTGATCGGCATCATGGGCTTTGCGGCGGCGGCGAAAGCGGCGCAGAATGATCTGGATCAAGGAATCGGGGAAAAAGTGTCGGAAATCCGTGATTCCCTGATGGCTGCTCTGGAATCCGGGGCAGAAATGGTTACATTCCCGGGGCGCGAATCCCGCCGCCTGCCGAATACATTGTCGATCCTGACGCCGGGATGGCGCGGAGAGACGCAGGTGATGCAGATGGACCTCGCCGGATTTGCCGTATCGGCAGGCTCGGCCTGTTCCTCGGGCAAGGTCCGGCCAAGCTCCGTCCTGACGGCCATGGGAATCGCGCCGGAATGGGCGGGCGATGCGATCCGCGTCTCGATCGGTCCGACCACGGAGCCTCGGGACGTCGTGCGTTTTGCCGATGCCTGGCTGGCGGCTCATGCGCGCTGGCGGCAAAGGAATGATCAGCGGGCGACCGCGGGAAGGGTGTGAGATGTCTGTTGAGACCGGCGAGGCCATCGAAGTCCGCGAGGGCGTAGACCGCGAGACCGTCGAGACCGTTCAAAGCATGGGGTCCTACAAATACGGCTGGGACACCGAGATCGAGATGGAATATGCCCCCAAGGGCATCAACGAGGACATCGTCCGGCTGATCTCGAAGAAGAACGAGGAGCCGGAATGGATGACCGAGTGGCGGCTGCAGGCCTTCCGCCGCTGGCAGACCATGACCGAGCCGAAATGGGCGATGCTCAACTATCCTGTGATCGACTATCAGGAACAGTATTACTACGCCCGCCCGAAAAGCATGCAGGTCAAGCCGAAGTCGCTGGACGAGGTCGATCCCAAGCTGCTGGCCACCTATGAAAAGCTGGGCATCCCGCTGAAGGAGCAGATGATCCTGGCCGGGATCGAGGGCGCCGAGGGCGCGCCGGCCGAAGGACGCAAGGTCGCGGTGGACGCGGTCTTCGACAGCGTCAGCGTCGGCACCACCTTCAAGGACGAGCTGGCCAAGGCCGGGGTGATCTTCTGCTCGATCAGCGAAGCCATCCGCGAGCATCCCGAACTGGTGAAGAAATACCTGGGCTCGGTCGTGCCGCAGTCGGACAATTTCTTCGCCACGCTGAACTCGGCGGTCTTCTCGGACGGCAGCTTCGTCTATGTGCCGCCGGGGGTGCGCTGCCCGATGGAGCTGTCCACCTATTTCCGCATCAATGCCGAGAATACCGGCCAGTTCGAGCGTACGCTGATTATCGCCGACAAGGGCTCTTACGTCAGCTATCTGGAAGGCTGCACCGCGCCCAAGCGCGACGTGGCGCAGCTGCATGCGGCGGTGGTCGAGATCGTCGTGCTGGAGGATGCCGAGGTCAAGTATTCGACCGTGCAGAACTGGTTCCCCGGCGACGAGGAAGGCAAGGGCGGCATCTACAACTTCGTCACCAAGCGCGCCGATTGCCGCGAGGCGCGGGCCAAGGTGATGTGGACCCAGGTCGAGACCGGCTCGGCCATCACCTGGAAATACCCGTCCTGCATCCTGCGCGGCGACGAGAGCCAGGGCGAGTTCTATTCCATCGCCATCGCCAACAACCACCAGCAGGCGGATACCGGGACCAAGATGATCCATCTTGGCAAGAATACCCGCTCGCGCATTGTTTCGAAAGGGATTTCTGCCGGACAGGCGCAGAATACCTATCGCGGCCTGGTGTCGATGCACCCGCGCGCCCAGAACAGCCGCAACTATACGCAATGCGACAGCCTGCTGATCGGCGACAAATGCGGCGCCCATACCGTGCCCTATATCGAAGTCAAGAACACCTCCTCGCGCGTTGAGCACGAGGCGACGACCTCGAAGGTGGATGACGACCAGCTCTTCTATTGCCGCCAGCGTGGCATGGACGAGGAGGAGGCGGTGGCCCTGGTGGTGAACGGCTTCTGCCGCGAGGTCCTGCAGGCGCTGCCGATGGAATTCGCCATGGAGGCGCAGTCGCTGGTCGCCATTTCACTGGAAGGATCGGTCGGATGATCGTCACCACCACCCCCGGCATCGAGGGCCGCCGCATCACCGCCTATCACGGCGTGGTCACGGGCGAGACCATCATCGGCGCCAACATCTTCCGCGACCTGTTCGCCGGGATCCGCGACATCGTCGGCGGCCGTTCGGGCGCCTATGAATCCGCGCTGGCCTCGGCCCGCGAAACCGCCTTGTCCGAGATGCAGGACCGCGCGACTGCCCTGGGCGGCAATGCCGTGGTCGGCGTCGACCTGGACTATGAAGTCATCAACAACATGCTGATGGTGTCGGCCTCCGGCACCGCCGTGAGCGTCGAATAGGAACGAACCATGCTGGAAATCAAGAATCTGCACGTCAAGCTTGAGGACGAGGACAAGCAGATCCTCAAGGGCGTCGAACTGACCGTCCCGGCTGGCCAGGTCCATGCCATCATGGGGCCGAACGGTTCGGGCAAGTCGACGCTGTCCTATGTGCTCTCGGGCCGCGATGGCTACGAGGTGACCGAGGGCCAGGCGACCCTGGACGGCGAGAGCCTGCTGGAGATGGAGCCCGAGGAGCGCGCCGCAGCCGGCCTGTTCCTGGCCTTCCAGTATCCGGTCGAGATCCCCGGCGTCGGCAACATGACCTTCCTGCGCACCGCCGTGAACGCGCAGCGCAAGGCGCGCGGCGAGGAAGAGCTGTCCTCGGCCGAGTTCCTGAAGCTGATCCGCGAAAAGGCCCGCAAGCTGAAGATCGACGCCGAGATGCTGAAGCGCCCGGTCAACGTGGGTTTCTCGGGCGGCGAGAAGAAGCGCAACGAGATCCTGCAGATGGCCATGCTGGAGCCGCGCATGTGCATCCTGGACGAGACCGATTCCGGCCTCGACGTCGATGCGATGCGGCTGGTGGCCGAGGGGGTGAACGCGCTGCGCTCGCCCGACCGGGCCTTCCTGGTGATCACCCATTACCAGCGGCTGCTGGACCATATCCGCCCGGACGTGGTGCATATCATGGCCGACGGCCGCATCGTGCGCACCGGCGGGCCCGAGCTGGCGCTGGAGGTCGAACAGAACGGTTACGGCGATCTTCTGGCGGAGGTCGGGTGATGGCGGACACGGCTGTTCTTGCCGCGCAGGCCCCCGCGGTCGAGGGCAGGGCCCGTCCCGGTGACGCCGCCCTGGCGGCGCGTCTGGATGCGCTGGACCTGCCGCGCGGCGGTTTCACCCGCACCGCGCGCGAGGATGCGGCGCAGCGGCTGCAGGCCATGGGGCTGCCCGGCGCGCGCGACGAATACTGGCGCTATACCGATCCGGCCCCCTTCAACGCCGCCCGGCCGCAGCCGGCCGAGCCGGCGGCCGATGCCACCACCCTGTTCACCGGCATCGAGCGGCTGAACATCGTCTTCGTGGACGGGCGTCTCGACGCCGCCGCCTCGGACGCGCTGGCAGCCGAGGGGGTGGAGATCGAAAGCCTCGCCGCCGCCGAGGCGCGGGCGGATCACTGGGCGGCCGGGCTTTACGGCCGGCTGGAAGCCGCCGGGCAGGCGCCGGTCAAGCGTCCCTTCGCGGCGCTGAACACCCTGGCCGCGGCCGAAGGCGTGCTGATCCGCGTCACCGGCAGGCTGGAACGGCCGGTGCACATCACCTATCGCCGCTCGGCCGCCGATGCGGACGTGTATCTGCATCACGTCGTCAAGCTCGAGGACGGGGCCGAACTGACGCTGCTGGAAACCGGCGCGATCGGCGCGCGCTCGAACGTGGTGATCGAGGCGGATCTGGGCCGCGGCGCCCGTTTTCACCATATCGGCGCCAAGCGCGCCAACGATCCCAAGCTGGGGCTGGGCCATATCTTCGCCCGCGTCGCCGCCGAGGCGCTGTTCAAGTCCTTCACCCTGTCGGTCAACGGGCTGATGATGCGCAACGAGGCGGTGATCGACATCGCCGGCGACGATGCGGTGGCCCATATCGCCGCGGCGGTGCTGGGCGATGGCGATATCGGCCGCTTCCACCATGACGACACGGTCTTCATCACCCATGCCGCCGAGCGTTGCGAAAGCCGGCAGGTCTTCAAGAAGGTGCTGAAGAACGGCGCCGAGGGCATCTTCCAGGGCAAGATCCTGGTCAAACCCGGTGCGCAGAAGACCGACGGCTACCAGATCAGCCAGGGGCTGCTGCTGGACGAGGGCAGCCAGTTCCTCGCCAAGCCGGAACTCGAGATCTATGCCGACGACGTGAAATGCTCGCATGGCTCGACCACCGGCGCGCTGGACGAGACGGCGCTGTTCTACCTGCGTTCGCGCGGGGTGCCCAAGGAACGCGCTGTCGTGCTGCTGGTGCTGTCCTTCCTGGCCGATGCGCTGGACGAGATCGAGGACCAGCGGCTGCGCGACGACATTCTCGGCCGGCTGGAAGACTGGCTGACGGCGCGCGCGGGCAATCCGGGCAAGGCCGAGCCGGGCAGGGCATGAGCCGGGCCGGCATCGTCCCGCGCATTCTGGAAAGCTGGTGGGCGCCGGGCAGGGTGGTCAGGTCCCTGCGCGGCATGCCAGACCGGGCGCTGATCGTCGTGCTGATGGCGGCGATGCTGGTCTTTCTGGTCGCGCAGGCGCCGGGCCATGCCCGGGCCGCGCAATTGCAGCCCGAGGTGCCCTTGGGCGCGCGCATGGGCGGGGCGCTGCTGGCGGTGATGTTCATCATGCCGCTGCTGGCCTATGCGCTGGCGGCGGCGGTCTCGGCCCTGTCGCGGCTGACGCCCTGGCCAGTGGCGCCGCAGGATTCGCGGCTGGCGCTGTTCTGGGCGCTGCTGGCGGTGGCGCCGGCCATGCTGCTGGCGGGGCTGACCGCCGGGCTGGTCGGCCTCGGCCCGGCGCTTGGCCTGACGCGGGCGGTGGCGGGTCTGGGCTTTCTCGTGATATGGGGCGCGGGATTGCGCGCATTGGCGGGGAACGGATGAAACTGGGCGATCTTGGCGAGTTGACGGTCCTGACCTTGCGGGATCCGGAGGCGGCCCTGCGCGTGCTGCGCGGGCTGGAGTTGCCGCTGGTGGCGCGCTGGATGGTGCTCTTGCTGGCGGTCACTCTGTCGACGCTGCTGGCCGGGCTGTCGCTGCTGCTGTTCCCGGTCGAAGTGGACAACCCCGTCTCGGCCATGCTGTCCGAGCCGATGACGCTGGCCGGCATTCAGCTTGGCGCCATGGTGCTGTCGGCGCTCTGCGTGGCGCAGATCGGCCGCTGGTTCGGCGGCCATGGCGGCTTTGCCGACGCGCTGCTGGTTGTCGGCTGGGTCGAACTGATCCTGGTCGGGCTGCAGGCGGTGCAGGTGGTGATGATGGCGCTGTTCCCGGCCACGGCCACGCTGCTCTCCATGCTGGCCTTTGGCCTTTTCCTTTATCTTGCCGTGACCATGACCAAGGCGCTGCACGGCTTCACCAGCACCGGCAAGGTGGTGCTGGGGCTGATCGGCAGCATCTTCGTCATCGGCTTCGTGCTGTCGCTGATCGCGGCGGCATTCGGCATCGTCCCCGAGGTGACACCATGAGCTTCGACGTCGAAAAGGTCCGCGCCGATTTCCCGATCCTGTCGCGGCAGGTGAACGGGCGGCCACTGGTCTATCTGGACAACGGTGCCTCGGCGCAGAAGCCGCGCGCGGTGATCGACGCCATCACCCGCGCCTATGAGGCGGAATATGCCAATGTCCATCGCGGGCTGCATTTCCTGTCCAATCTCGCGACCGAGAATTACGAGCGGGTGCGCGCCACCATCGCGCGCTTCCTGAACGCCCCGCGCGAGGACGAGGTGATCTTCACTTCGGGCGCGACCGAGGGCATCAACCTGGTTTCCTATGGCTGGGCCGGGCCGCGCCTGCAGGCCGGCGACGAGATCGTGCTGTCGGTGCTGGAGCATCATGCCAATATCGTGCCCTGGCATTTCCTGCGCGAGCGTCAGGGAGTCGTGCTGAAATGGGTCGAACCCGAGCCTGACGGCAGCCTGCCGGCCGAGAAGGTGCTGGCCGCCGTCGGCCCGCGCACCAAGCTGATCGCCGTCACCCATATGTCGAACGTGACCGGCACCGTGGTCGATGTCGGTGCCATCGCGCGCGGCACCTCGGTGCCGGTTCTGGCCGATGGCAGCCAGGCCGCGGTGCACATGCCGGTGGACCTGTCCGCACTCGGCGTCGATTTCTACTGCATCACCGGGCACAAGCTCTATGGCCCCTCGGGGTCGGGCGCGATCTGGATCCGGGCCGAGCGGCAGGCCGAGATGCGGCCCTTCATGGGCGGCGGCGACATGATCCGCACCGTCACCCGCGACAGCGTCGATTATGCCGACCCGCCCTTGCGCTTCGAGGCCGGCACGCCCGGCATCGCCAACCAGATCGGGCTGGGCGCGGCGCTGGAATATCTGATGGCGCTTGGCATGGAGAACATCGCCGCGCATGAGCGCGACCTGCGCGACTATGCCCGCGACCGGCTGCGCAGCCTGAACTGGCTGTCGGTGCAGGGCGACGCGGCCGAGAAGGGCGCGATCTTCTCGATGACCATGCAGGGCGCGCATGCGCATGACATCTCGACCATCCTCGACAAGCGCGGCATCGCCGTGCGGGCGGGGACGCATTGCGCCATGCCGCTGCTGGACTTCTTCGGCGTCACCGCCACGGCGCGCGCCAGCTTCGCCATGTACAACACCCGCGCCGAGGTCGATGCGCTGATCGACGGGCTGACCTTCTGCCGCGAGCTTTTTGCCTGAACCCCATTGCAGAGCCGCGCGTTTGCGGCTATGCAGCCCCTGCGTTGCACCCGTAGCTCAGCTGGATAGAGCGTTGCCCTCCGAAGGCAAAGGCCACACGTTCGAATCGTGTCGGGTGCGCCATTTCTCCAAATCGCAGTTGATATTTAAGCATAATTCCGTTCATTCTGGAAACTTTTCCACGCGGTTTCCCATTTGCCGTTCCCTCTTTCCCCCCAGAATTCCCTTCTGGTCCGCCTGCCGCGTGTAGTGGGCCACCTGACATGGTCCGTCCACGCCCCGATCTGGGAAGTCGTTGCGCCGGCTTCGGCCAGAGCGGCGGCGCGGGCCTTTCGCAGCCCATGGGCGGTGCAGTCGGCAGGACGCCCAGCTTCCGAAGCTATGGCGCTAATCCATTGCGACAGCGCCTTGACGCTGCATGCCTTCCTTGCCCGTCACCGGCGGGATCGAAGGCGCGGCTCGTGCTGATGCTGGCGCTCAACACCGGCATGTCGCCCACGGACATTTGCCGGGTCGGCTGGCAGCATGTCGGGCAGAAGGATGGCAGGGCGCGGATCGCCTACAAGCGGATCAAGACTTCGGTAGCGGCTGATCTGCCGACCCTGCCGGAACTGGCCGAGGAACTGGCGAACCTGCCGAAAGACCGGATGCTGTTTGTCACCCAGGATGCCAAGCCTATCGGCTACAAGCCCGAAACCTCGGCAACTGGTTCCACGACCGTTGCGCTGAAGCACAGGTGCCCGGCTTACTGCATGAGTTGCGCAAGGCAGGGGCGACGAGGCTGGCTGATGCCGGGGCGACGAACTGAGAAATCGCGTCTTACCTGGCCCATAAGGACACCAGGCAGGCTGACACATATACGCAGAAGGCGAGCCGAGCCAAGCTGGCAGACAGCGGGTTCGCCAAGCTGGGAAATGTGTCCAACTTCCCTTCCGTGCTGGACAGAAAGGCAGGAAATAGCGATGAATAGCAATATCTTGCAGGAAGAAGTGGCAGCCCGTAGGGGAGTCGAACCCCTCTTTTCAGGTTGAAAACCTGACGTCCTAACCGATAGACGAACGGGCCACTTTCTTGTTCCGCCGGGTCTGTGCCCCGCGGCGTGGAGCGGTGTTTAGGCCAGCTGTCCGGGGTCTGCAAGCGGAAAAATGATCGCGGCGGAAAGTTTTTTCCGTCGCCGTTTTCCACGCCCGCCCGGCGGCTTCAGCCGGCCGGGGCGGCGTCGTCCAGGCGCAGCCGCACCCGCTCGCGCCCGCCCCATTGCGTCAGTTCCAGCCTGCCTGCCAGGTGGAAGCGCCGGCCCCTGGCGCCCAGCAGCGCCGGGCCCAGCGGGCCGCTCATCGCGCCCCAGGCCACCGCTTCCAGGACCGGGCTGCCGGGACTGCGGAAGCGCAGGCGCAGGTGGCTGTCGCCCATCGTCCCGGCGCTGTCGATCAGCTGTTCGGCAAAGGCGAAGCGCGGCGCCGGCGCGGCCTGGCCGAAGGGGCCGGCGCGCTCCAGCATCTGCATCAGTTCAACGGTGGCGCCGGCCGGGTCCAGCAGGCCCGAGATGCGCAGCTCGCCCGCGCCGGGCCGCTCGGCCATCTCGCGCGCAAGCAGCTGCGACAGCCGCGCCATGGCCTCGGGGATCTTCGCCTCCTCGACGGTCAGGCCGGCCGCCATGGCATGGCCCCCGCCCTTCAGCAGCAGCCCCTCGGCGGCCAGGCGCTGGATGGCGCGGCCCAGGTCCACCCCGGGAACCGAGCGGGCCGAGCCCTTGCCGATGCCGCCCTCGACCCCGATCACCACCGCGGGCAGGCCGGTCGCCTCCTTCACCCGGGCGGCGACGATGCCGACGACGCCGGGATGCCAGCCCGCGCCGGCCGCCCAGGCGATGGCTTCGGCGCCCCGTGCCTCGACCTGCGCCAGCGCCTCGTCGCGCACGGCGGATTCGATGGCGCGGCGGTCGCGGTTCAGCGCGTCCAGCTCGGCCGCCAGCCGCTCGGCCTGCCGGCCATCGGTGCAGGAGAGGCACAGCGCCCCCAGATCCGCCTTGCCGACCCGGCCGCCGGCATTGATCCGCGGCCCCAGCAGGAAGCCCAGGTGAAAGGCGTTCGGCGCCGAATCGAGCCGCGCCACGTCCGACAGCGCCACCAGCCCCGGGCGTTCGCGACGGGCCATGACCAGCAGCCCCTGGCGCACGAAGGCGCGGTTGACGCCCACCAGCGGCGCCACATCCGCCACCGTCGCCAGCGCCACCAGGTCCAGAAGCGGGATCAGGTCGGGCGGCGCATGGCCGCCCTGACGCAGCAGGCTGTTGCAGCGCACCAGCGCCAGGAATACCACCCCGGCGGCGCAGAGATGGCCGAGGCTGCCATCCTCGTCGGCGCGATTCGGGTTCACCACCGCCAGCACCGGGGGCAGGGTCTCGGCCCCCTGGTGGTGGTCCAGCACGATCACGTCGCAGGTCGCGGCCGCCAGCGCCTCATGGCTGAGCGTGCCGCAATCGACGCAAACGATCAGGTCGTGATCCTGCGACAGCGCCGCGATGGCCGGGGCGTTGGGGCCATAGCCCTCGTCGATGCGGTCGGGGATATAAAGCGTCGCGTCGCGGCCCTGGCGGCGCAGCCAGTCCAGCAGCAACGCGGCCGAGGCGCCGCCATCCACGTCGTAATCGGCGAAGATGGCGATGCGCTGGCCGGCCAGCACCGCGGCGACCAGCCGCTCGGCCGCCTTGTCCATGTCGCGCAGGCGCGAGGGATCGGGCAGCAGGTCGCGCAGCTTGGGATCGAGATAGAGCGGCGCCTCATGCGCGGGCACGCCGCGGGCGGCCAGCACCCGGCTGACGGGCAGCGGCAGGCGGCTGTCCTGCGCCAGCGCCTCGGCGGCGCGTTCCAGGGCGGCGTCGGGACCGCGCCACAGGCGGCCGGTCAGCGAGGCGGTGACGGAAAGAAAGGCGGTCATGGGGCTTCATCCCCCATGACCGCCCGCTGTTCAAGCCCGCCGGCCCGCTTACTTGATCGGGTTGCGATAGATCATCCGCCGCACCGAGCCGGTTTTCGAGCGCATCAGGATGGTCTCGGTCTGCAGGTAATGCGGCTCGCGCTTGACGCCGGCCACGATCGAGCCGTTGGTGACGCCGGTGGCGGCGAAGATCACGTCGGCGGTGACCAGCTCGTCGCGCGAATAGATGCGGTCCAGGTCGGTGATGCCGGCCTTGGCGGCGCGGCCCTTCTCGTCCTCGTTGCGGAACAGCAGCTTGCCCCACATCTGTCCGCCCATGCATTTCAGCGCCGAGGCGGCCAGAACCCCCTCGGGTGCACCGCCCGAGCCCATATACATGTCGATGCCGGTCAGCTCGGCCTCGGCGCAGTGGATGACGCCGGCCACGTCACCATCGGTGATCAGCCGGATCGCCGCGCCGGTCGAGCGCACCTCGGCCACCAGGTCCTCGTGCCGGGGGCGTTCCAGAATGCAGACGGTGATGTCGCTGTCCTTGACGCCGCGCGCCTTGGCCAGGGCGCGGACGCGTTCGGAGGGCGACATGTCCAGGCTGACCACGTCCTTGGGATAGCCCGGCCCGATCGCCAGCTTCTCCATGTAGACATCGGGGGCGTGCAGCAGGGTGCCGCGCGGCGCCATGGCGATCACGGTCAGGGCGTTCGGCATGTCCTTGGCGGTCAGCGTGGTGCCCTCCAGCGGGTCTAGCGCGATGTCGACCTCGGGGCCCTCGCCGGTGCCGACCGCCTCGCCGATGTAAAGCATCGGCGCCTCGTCGCGCTCGCCCTCGCCGATGACGACCACGCCCTTGATGTCCAGCATGTTCAGCTGCTCGCGCATGGCGTTCACGGCGGCCTGGTCAGCGGCCTTCTCGTCGCCGCGGCCGATCAGCCGCGCCGAGGCATGGGCGGCGGCCTCACTGACGCGGGCAAGGCCAAGCGACAGCATGCGATCGTTGAAATCCTTGGGCGAGGTCATGCGGAAATTCCTTGTGCTTTCTGCTTTCCGGGCTTCTACGCCCGGCATCCGGGGCGGGCAAGACTGCGCGCGCTAACGGGTCAGTTTTCCGCCAGTTCCAGGGCCAGCGCATGGATGCGCGGCACGATGTCGCCCAGGGCGCGATGCACCAGCCGATGCCGCGCGACATGGGTCAGGCCGGCGAATTGCCGGCTGGCCATGCGGATGCGGAAATGCGTCTCGCCGCCCTCGCGCCAGCCGCCATGGCCGCGATGGCCTTCGCTTTCGTCGATGATCTCCAGCCGCAAGGGCTGCAGTTCGGCCAGTCTTTCCCGCATCTCGTCGGCAATCATGCGCTTGCCCCCTTTCATGTCCCGCGAAATAGCCTAAACTGCCTGTCCCGTTCAGGACAAGGCAGGCAGATGAGCAACAGCGACCCGTTCGGATTCGACATATCCGCAGCCTCGGACAAGAAACGCCGGTCCAAGGGGCGGCGGGGCATGTCCGGCGCCTTCGAGACCTCGACGCGGCGCTGCGACAAGGAAGGCTGCAACCAGCCGGGCCAGTATCGCGCGCCGAAATCGCCGCGCGCGCTGGACGAATACTACTGGTTCTGCAAGGAGCATGTGCGCGAATACAACCTGAACTGGAACTATTTCCAGGGCCAGTCCGAGGCCGAGTTTCAGGAATTCCTGGACAATGCCACGGTCTGGGAACGGCCCACCAAGCCCTTCGGCCGGGCGGCGCAAGAACAGAAATGGGCCCGCCACGGCATCGACGACCCGCTGGAAATCCTGGGCGCCAACGGCACCAATCCCGAGGCGCGCAAGGCTGCGACCCGCAAGCTGCCGCCGACCGAACGCCGTGCCCTCGAGATTCTGGAAGCCAAGGAAACCTGGAGCCGCGCCGAGATCCGCAAGCAATACAAGTCGCTGGTCAAGGATCTGCATCCCGACATGAACGGCGGCGACCGCTCGGACGAGGATCGGCTGCAGGAAGTCGTCTGGGCCTGGGACCAGATCAAGGACAGCCGCAGCTTCAAGGACTGAAGAAGGGGGGCCTTGCCCCCGCGCGTTCCGCGCTCCCCCAGAGTATTCTGGAAACGGAGAAAGCGCGGGCGCCGCATGCCGGTCTTTCTCCGTTTTGCAAATACTCCACGGGGGTCCGGGGGTGTGAAACCCCCGGTTACGGCGTCAAAGCTCGCGTCGGATCGCCTCGGCAAGATCGGTGCGTTCCCAGGAGAAGCCGCCATCCGCCTCGGGGGCGCGGCCGAAATGGCCATAGGCGGCGGTGCGACGATAGATCGGCCGGCACAGGTCCAGATGCTCGCGGATGCCGCGCGGGGTCAGGTCCATGGCGCGGGAAATGGCGCGTTCGATCTCGGTTTCGGGAACCTCGCTGGTGCCGAAGGTGTCGGCATAGATCGACAGCGGCTTCGCCACGCCGATGGCATAGGAAAGCTGGATCACGCAGCGCTTCGCCAGGCCCGCCGCGACGACGTTCTTCGCGAGGTAGCGTGCGGCATAGGCGGCCGAGCGGTCGACCTTGGTCGGATCCTTGCCGGAAAACGCGCCGCCGCCATGCGGGGCCGCGCCGCCATAGGTGTCGACGATGATCTTGCGCCCGGTCAGCCCGGCGTCGCCGTCCGGGCCGCCGATGACGAAGGTGCCGGTCGGGTTCACCCACCATTCCGTCTTCTCGGTCAGCCAGCCTTCGGGCAGCACCTCGCGGATATAGGGCTCGACGATGGCACGGATGTCGTCCGAGCTCTGGCCCTCGTCCTTGTGCTGGTGCGACAGCACCAGGCTGGTGATCTCGACCGGCTTGCCGTTTTCGTAGCGCAGGCTCAGCTGGGATTTCGCGTCGGGCCCCAGCATCGGCTCGGCACCGGATTTGCGCGCCTCGGCCAGGCGGCGCAGGATGGCATGGGCATACTGGATCGGCGCCGGCATCAGCTCGGGCGTTTCGTCCACGGCATAGCCGAACATGATGCCCTGGTCGCCGGCGCCGTCGCGGTCGACGCCCTGGCTGATATGGGCGGATTGCTCGTGCAGGTAGTTGTGGACGTGGCAGGTGTTCCAGTGGAACTTTTCCTGCTCGTAGCCGATGTCGCGGATGGTGTCGCGGGCGATCTGGGCGATGCGGCCCATATATTCGCCCAGTTTCTTCTTGTCGCTCAGCCCGATCTCGCCGCCGATCACCACCGTGCCGGTGGTCGCGAAGGTCTCGCAGGCGACGCGGGCGGCCGGGTCCTCGGCCAGAAGCGCGTCCAGCACCGCGTCCGAGATCTGGTCGCACAATTTGTCGGGGTGGCCCTCGGAGACGGATTCCGAGGTGAACACATAGTCCTGTCTGGCCATGAAGATGCTCCGTTGAATGACGCCGCCACGCCAGGAAGCCGTTGTGACGGTCAATCCGAAGCGTTAGTGGAGCCGCCGGTTGCCGTCAACCGTGCAGATTGCGGCGCCGTGCCGCAAGCAGCAGCCCCATCGCGGCCAGGCCGAGCGCCGGCCAGTCGCGCCAGCGCGACCAGGGCGTGGGCGGCAGGGCGCCGGGCAGGGCGGCGTCGATGCGGCCGGCCAGGTTCAGGCCCAGCGTGGCGCGAAGCTGCCCGCGCGCGTCGATCACCGCCGAGACGCCGGTATTGGCCGCCCGCAGCAGCGGCAGGCCCGATTCGATGGCGCGCAGCCGCGCCTGCGCCAGGTGCTGCCAGGGACCGGAGAACTGGCCGAACCAGGCGTCGTTGGTGACCTGCAGCAGCCAGGCGGGGCGGTCGGCGCCGGTGACCAGGTGCTGCGGGAACACCGCCTCGTAGCAGATCAGCGGCTGGAGGGGCGGCAGGCCGGGCAGGGTGATGACCTGCGGCCCCGGCCCGGCGGAATAGCCGAAACCGTGCTGGGCGGCGAAGGCGCGGATGCCGAAGCGGGCCATGACATCGCCCCAGGGCGTGTATTCCCCGAAGGGGACCAGATGGAACTTGTCATAGACCGGGCCGATGCCGCGGTCCGAGAACGTGGTCAGGCTGTTGAAATAGCGCTTGCCCTCGGCGCGCTGGATGCCGAGGATCACCGGCGCGCCGGCGAAGCCGGCGATGTCCTGCGCGGCGGTGCCGGATTGCTCGAGCAGGAAGTTCACCGCGGTTTCCGGCCAGATCACCGCATCGGGGGCGGGCCGGCCGGGATCGCGCGCGGCCGACAGGTCGAGCAGCCGGCGGAAGAACACTTCGGACCAGTAGGGATCCCATTTCAGCGCCTGGGTGGCGTTGGGCTGGACCAGGCGCAGATACAGGGCGCTGTCGGCGGGCAGAGGCCGGGCCAGGCGGGCCATGCCGGCGCTCCAGGCCGCGGCGACGGCCAGGGCGGCCAGCAGCGCGCCGGGCAGGGCGG
>NZ_JAEHFP010000097.1 GCF_016446475.1 Paracoccus binzhouensis
CGCAGCAGCGGCGCGAGCCCGGCGATCCCGGCCGCCAGGTCGTGGAACTCGGCCGCCGCCGCGTCGAAGTCCCGCCCGGTCGGCCGCGCCGCCAGCCGATCGTCCAGGCCCGAGACCTCGGCCCGGTGCAGGCCCAGGAAGCCGCGCAGCGCGCGAGGATCGCCCTGCCCTTCCAGCCGCCGGATGCCCCAGCGCGCCAGCCGCATCGCCTCGAGGTCGGCGCCGGCGCGAGCCTCCATCAGGTCGCGGCCGATCTCCTCGCGCCGCAGCGGCGTGCCCTGCGCCCAAAGCATCGCCTCGACCTCGATCAGCGCCAGCCGCCGGTTGGCGCCGGCCCGCGCCTCGGGCTCCAGCGCCGCGACCGCGCCGTCGAGCCGCCCCAGCGCAAAGCCCGCCCGCGCCAGTTCCGGCGCCAGCCCGCCCTGCGCGGAAAGCCAGTCCCGGGTATCAAAAAGCTGGTGCGCGGCCCGATTTTCGTGATAACCTGGCTTGGAAGCGGAGGACATGTTTCCCGACCTGCGAAAGCATCTATCCGCAGAATATCCCGAAAATGCGGATCACCGGAACCCCCGGATTCAGCCCTCGGGCGCGATCACCGTCAGCCTTGGAAAATAGCTCCGATAGCGCCCGGAATCGCGGGTCAGCAACCGATAGCCGCGGATGGCGGCATGGGCGCCGATGTAGAAATCAGGCAGGGGCGAGCGCCGCGCACCGCCCCGCCGGCGATAGGCCAGATAGGCCTTCCCGGCGAGAAACCCGGCCGGCCAGGGCAACGGTTCGCGGTGGAACACGTCCTCGGGCAGCAGCGCCTCCAGCGTCTCGACGCGGCTATGCGCCACCGACAGCTCGGCATAGATCAGCGGGTTGATCACCAGCCGCGCCCCCTGCCCCAGCCTGGCCAGCGCCTGCATCGACCAGTCGGCCCAGTGCGGATCGTTGGTCGAGATGTCGATGAGGATGTTGGAATCGACCAGGACCGGCGTCATGCGCTGACCCTCATGCGCGGGTCAGCGCCATGATCTCGTCGGTGGAAAGCCCGGTATCGGCGCTGCCGCGCAGCCCGGCCAGCGCCGCGCCCAGCCGGCGGTCGCGGAGCCGCGGCCCCTGCCCGGCGGCGATGACGCGCACCACGCCATCCTCGCCGATCAGGAACTCGACCTCGGTGCCCGGCTGGAAGCCCGCGAAGTCGCGGACATCCTGCGGGATGGTGACCTGACCCTTGGTGGTGATGCGCATGCGATTCTCCTTGGTAATACTCAAGGTAATACCACACCGCGCCCCGGTCAAGCCAAGCGCCGAGGCCTTCCCCGCGGGGAAGGTCAGTGACGGTCAGTCCAGGCCCTCCAGCATCGCCCGCACCGCCGCCTCCAGCCGGCGCCGGTCCACGGCCGAGAAATCCCGGGCCAGGCGGATCTCCAGCCGACCATTGGCGGCGGTGCATTTGGCGCTGCCCTGCGGCCGCTCGATCTGGAAAGTGATGCGGGCCTTCCCCGCGGGGACGGTCGGACCGGCGCTGCGGGGCGGTGCGACCTCGGCCTCGTCGCCGCCCTGCCCCGCATAGCGCCGCAGGATGTCCAGCTCGTCCTTGACCGAGCGCGTGTCCCAGTCCTTGAGCTCGGCGCGGATCGCGGCGGCGATGCCCGGCACATCGTCCAGCCGCTGCGCCAGCGCCAGCCCCAGCGCCCGCGGGATCTCGGCGGCATACATCAGCGTCTCGCCAAGCGCCTCGACCAGGCGGATGAAGCTGCGGATATAGCTGCGCTTCTGGTAGCCCGCCGACTTGAACAGGATCGCCACCGCCTTTTCGGGGTCGTGCTCATCGGTCAGCGGATCCATGGCATAATGCAGCGCCAGCTGCGCCATCTCGGCAAAGGAGATGTCCTTGCGCACCAGGTTCTCGTCCACCATGCGCCGATAGAGCCGCTCCAACTCGTCGCCGCGCGCGGCGATGCCGGCCGGGATGCGCCCCCATTTCTCGGCATCGCCGGTCTCCTCCAGCAATTGGCGATAGGCCGACAGCCGGCGCCAGCCCTGGATCAGCTCGTAGCGCCCCTCGCCCGCCGGCTCGACCCGGATCGGGTTGGACAGGCCGATGTCGCGGATCGATTCCACCAGCTCGGCCAGCTCGTAATCCGGGCCCGGCGCGCGGTCGCGGATCAGCTTGCGCGTATCGATGGCGTCGAGCGGGATCATGTCGGTGATCAGCCCGGCGCGCTTCAGCCGCACATGTTCCTGGGCCAGCGCGTCGTTCTCGGCCCGGATCTGCGCCTCGATGCGGGCGCGGTCGCGGGTCGACTCGGCGGTCTCGACGATGGCCGTGGCCATGGGCCCGCGGCGATGCTCCCTGTCCTCCTTCCCCGCGGGGAAGGTTTCCGGCGTCTCGGCGGCCGGATCCTCCGGCATGTCGATCTCGAATACCCGGCGTTTCCTGCTCATGCCTCACCCTCCAGCTTGTCCCAGGCCGCGGTGAGGCGCGACTTGAACTCCTCATAGGCCTGGTCGAAGGTCGCCCTGGCCCGCCGCCAGGTGCCGCGCGTCATCTCGCGGTAGTCGATCTCGTAGATCGAGCTGAGGAAGCGGCCGGATTGCTCGACCGCCCGGGTCAGCTCGATCGGGTGCTCCGCCATGTGCTGGCCGAAGACCTGCTGGAAGGCGCCATACATGGCCTGGTGCAGCTCGTTCGAGGGCTCGTAGCGCGTCATCAGGAAGCGGATATCGGCGAAGGCCTTGGGCAGGCGGATCTTCCCCGTGGGGAAGTGCTCGAATCCATGCGCCAGGTCCTCCAGCGCCTCGGAGAGCTGGCCGATGAAGCTGGTGGTCGAATCGTATTCCCAATAGCCGGGGCCCGAGGGGATATAGAGCATGTCGGCGGCAAAGACCGCGTTCATCGACTGATAGCCGATGGCCGGCGGGCAGTCGAACAGGATCAGGTCATAGGCATCGTCGGCCAGGCTGTCGAGAAAGCGCGACACCGCACCGAAGAAGGTCCATTCCGGGTTCAGGTGCCGGTATTGCGCGCTGGCGAACTCGACGAAGGCGGCGTTGGCGCAACTGGGGATGATGTCGATGGTGGACCAGGCGGTCGGCTTGATGAAGTCGGCCGGGCGCAGCGTGCCCAGGCCCATGTCGCGGATCGAGGCCGGCAGCTTGCGCTGGGGCAGGGCGGTGCCGCTTTCCGCGCCGCGGGCGGCGGCGTTCATGCGGTCGGTCTCGCGCTCGAGGTCGCGGGCCATGATGCCCCACACGGTATGATCCTCGCCGACATCGGTCAGGCCCATGCTGTGCGACAGCGTCGCCTGCGGGTCGAAATCCACCACCAGGATGCGATAGCCGTCCAGCGCCGCGGCATGGGCGAAATGCAGCGCCACCGTCGACTTGCCGGCGCCGCCCTTGAAATTGGCGATGGCGGCGCGGAAGGCGCGCTTGCCCTCGGGCCGCCAGGGCATCAGCGACTTGCGGTTGATGCGGATGCGACGGCGCAGCTCGTTCACCTCGTCGAGCGAGAACCAGCGCTGGCGGCCGTCCTCCTCGACTTCCCCGAGGGGAAGGTTCGGGTCGGCGGCCAGCTTGCCGCGGAAGGTGGACTGGTTGATGCGGAAGATCAGCTCGGCCACCTCCCAGCTGGAGAAGCGGCGCAGGGTCTTCTCGTTGGCCGGGCTGAAGGTCTGGCGCCGGATCCAGCCCTGCATCTTCAGCGATTGCGCCTGCAGCTTGGCGAGGTCTTCATGCGTGTACATAGGATGCCTGTATTTATAGGACGCAGATTTTCTTCTGTTTCGCTTTTACGCCGGATTTGCCTTTTTGGCAAAACCCGTTTTCAATGAGCTCGTGGAAGCCGGGAAATGGCGGATTTCCAGGGCGATACGCAGCGAATCGGCAGCGGCGATTCGCTGCCGGAACCCCGGAACGCCAATCCCGGATTGGGGGACGCCCGAGCCGGAAGCGGGACCGATTGGGGGACAAAGCCTGACAATAGGGTGTCATGCAGAACGTCCCCCTATACCATTGATACCGTTTTTTCTTTAAAGATCGGGGCTGAAAATCCGGGCTGCGGGCAAAGCGCTTGACAGAATCGGAAATCAGGACGCAAATACGACACAGATGGCGAAAAGCGTTTCAGACGGCAGCAGATCGTCGCAGCCATTCGGGGTCACCGTCGGAAAGCCGGGACTCTTCAGGCAGTGAAGAAGGCAGCCGGCCAGAGCCGGGCAGGAGCAGTTATGCAGGTGATCCGCGCCGTCGGTCGAGAGGCCGCGGCAAAGAAATACGATTTGCTCAGCGCGATGATGGCGCATGGGCTTGCCGGCGACAAGCATCGCCAGCGGCTCATCTTGCGGCTCATGGCCTTGATCACCACCAGATATAACTGGCAGCGCGACGAACTGACCATCGGCCAGCGCGAGATCGCGCGGCTATGGTGCGTGGACGAGCGCACCGTCAAGCGCGAGATGGCCAAACTGCGGGCGCTCGGCTGGATTGAGATCAAGCAGCAGGGCGCCCGCGGCCGGGTCTCGGTGCTGAGCCTCAACCTGGAGCGTATCCTGCTGGATACCAAACGCGAATGGGACAATATCGGCCCGGACTTCGTTGCGCGGATCGGCGGCGCCCAGCCCGAGCCGGCCGGCAATGTCGTGCCGCTGCACCGGCCCGAGCCGGTGCCGGCGCAGGGCGTCTGGGCCGAGGCGCGGGCCCGGCTGGCCGAGGAGGACCGGGCGCTGTTCGATGCCTGGTTCGCCGGGCTCGCCGAAGCGGGCGTCGCGGATGGCTGCCTGACCCTGTTCGCGCCGACGCGCTTCCATGCCACCTATGTGCAAACCCATCTGCTGGACCGGCTGCGCATCGCCGTACAGCGCTGCGACGGGCGGATTGCCAAGGTGCGCGTGCTGGGGCCGTGATCTCTGTCGATAATAATAGATAATATATCCATCTTATCGGAAGGGTCTGTCGCTTTTATAGATACCCCCTGGAACCAGGCTCAGGGAGGTCATCCATGCCCCAGCACGCGCCGCAGCGCCCCGCGCAGGAAATCTATAATCTTCCATTGATGGATCTGCTGTTTCAGGCCCAGACCGTGCATCGGGCGCATTTCGACCCGAATCTGGTGCAATGCTCGAAGCTGCTGTCGATCAAGACCGGCGGCTGTCCCGAGGATTGCGCCTATTGCTCGCAATCGGCGCGCAACGGCTCGGAACTGTCGGCCTCGAAGCTGGTCGAGGTGCAGAAGGTTCTGGCCGAGGCCAGGCGCGCCAAGGAAGCCGGCGCCACGCGCTATTGCATGGGCGCCGCCTGGCGCTCGCCCAAGGAACGCGACATGCCGGCCGTGCTGGCGATGATTCGCGGCGTCAAGGCGCTGGGGATGGAGACCTGCATGACGCTGGGCATGCTGGACGCGGACCAGGCGCTGCGGCTGAAGGACGCGGGGCTGGACTATTACAACCACAATATCGACACTTCGGAACGCTATTATTCCGAGATCATCACCACGCGCACTTTCCAGGACCGGCTGGACACGCTGGACCGGGTACAGGCGGCGGGGATCAATGTCTGCGCCGGCGGCATCGTCGGCATGGGCGAGACGGCCGAGGACCGCATTTCCATGCTGGAGACGCTGGCCGGGCTGGAAATGCCGCCGCAATCGGTGCCGATCAACATGCTGATGCCGATGGCGGGCACGCCCTTGGCCGATGTGCCGAAGCTGGACCCGATCGAGATGGTCCGCACCATCGCCACGGCGCGCATCCTGATGCCGACCTCTTACGTGCGGCTGTCGGCCGGGCGGTCGGAGATGAGCGACGAGATGCAGGCCATGTGCTTCTTTGCCGGCGCCAATTCGATCTTCGTCGGCGACACGCTGCTGACCGCCGACAACCCCGGAGAGGACAAGGACGCAGTGCTGTTCGCCAGGCTCGGGCTGCGGGCCGAGGTGCTGGAGGCATCGCAGGAGGGCTGCGCGGCATGAGCTTTCCTCGGCACGCGGCGGCGCTGGAGGCGCTGGCGCAGCGCGGCCGGCTACGGCGGCGAGCGCCGGCCGCTGACGCGGATTTCGCCTCGAACGACTATCTGGGGCTGGCGGGGTCGGAGCTGCTGGCGCGGGCGGCGCGGGACGCGCTGGCGCGCGGCGTGCCGGTCGGGGCAGGGGGGTCGCGGCTGCTGCGCGGCAACCATGCCGAGCATGAGGCGCTGGAGTCCGAGGCGGCGGCGTTCTTCGGCGCCGAGGCCGCCTTGTATATGGGCGGCGGGTTCCAGGCCAACCAGGCGATCTTTGCCGCGCTGCCGATGCAGGGCGATCTGGTGCTGCATGACGCGCTGGTCCATGCCAGCGCGCATGAGGGGATGCGGCTGGGCCGGGCGGAATGTCGCGGCTTTGCCCATAACGACACGGGCGATGCGGCGCGGGTGATCGCGGACTGGCGCGACGCCGGCGGGCGCGGCCGGGTCTGGATCGCGGTCGAGAGCGTCTATTCGATGGAGGGCGATCTGGCGCCGCTGGAGGCGCTCGCGGCATTGGCGGCGCGCGAGGATGCGGTGCTGGTGGTGGACGAGGCGCATGCGACCGGTGTTTTCGGCCCGCAGGGCAGGGGGCTGGCGCATGGGCTGGCCTGTCCGCTGGTGACGCTGCATACCGGCGGCAAGGGGCTGGGCGGCTCGGGCGCGCTGGTCTGCGCCGACCGGACGCTGGTCGAGACGCTGGTGAACAAGGCGCGGCCGTTCATCTATGCCACCGCGCCCTCGCCTTTGTCGGCGGCGGTGCTGCGCGGCGCCTTGCGGGCGCTGGCGGACGTGCCGGCGCTGGTCGAGGGCGCGCGGGCGCGCATGGCGCTGGCGGCCGAGGCGGCGCGGGGTTGCGGCATTGCGGCGCAAAGCCAGATCGTGCCGGTGCTCGTCGGCGAGGATCATCGGGCGCTGGCGATGGCGGCGGATTTGCAGGCGCAGGGCTTCGACATCCGCGCCATCCGGCCGCCGACCGTGCCGAAGGGGACGGCGCGGCTGCGGGTCTCGGTCACTGGCAATGTCGGGGCTGGGGATATCGCGGCGCTGTTTCAGGCCATCGCGGCGCTGGAAAGGGCGGCGGCATGAGCGCGGTGGTGGTCGCCGGCACCGATACCGGCATCGGCAAGACCGTGTTCAGCGCCGGGCTGGCCCGCGCGCTTGGCGCGACCTATTGGAAGCCGGTGCAATCCGGGCTGGAGGAGGAGACCGACAGCGAGATCGTGGCGCGGCTTTCCGGGCGGCCGGTGCTGCCCGAGGCGTATCGGCTGCGCCTGCCGGCCTCGCCGCATCTGGCGGCCGAGCGCGAGGGGGTGGCGATCGATCCGGCGCGGCTGGCCTTGCCCCCGGTGGCGCCGCTGGTGGTCGAGGGGGCGGGCGGGCTGATGGTGCCGCTGACCCGGCACCTGCTTTATCTGCAGGTGATCGCCGGCTGGGGGGCGCCGGTGGTGCTGTGCTGCCGCACCGCGCTTGGCACCATCAACCATGCGCTTCTGTCGCTGGCCGCGCTGCGGGCCGCCGGCTGCCGGGTGGCGGGCGTGGCCTTCATCGGCGCGGAGGCCGAGGACAGCCGCCGGGCGATCTGCGAGATCGGCGCGGTGCGCGACCTGGGCCGGCTGCCGGTGCTGGAGCGGGTGACGGCCGGGGCACTGGCCGATGCCTTCGCCGGCATCGACATCGACGCGATCCGGGGGGCGTTGTGATGTGCGACCTGGATTTCGACCGCCGGCATCTGTGGCATCCCTATAGCTCGATGCGTGCGCCGGGGCCGGTGCATGAGGTCGCGGCGGCCGAGGGGGTCTGGCTCACGCTGGCGGACGGGGGGCGGATGATCGACGCCATGTCGTCCTGGTGGGCGGCGGCGCATGGCCATCGCCATCCGCGGCTGGTCGCGGCGATGCAGGCGCAGCTTGGCCGTCTGCCGCATGTGATGTTCGGCGGGCTGACGCATGGGCCGGCCGTGGGGCTGGCGCGACGGCTGGTCGGGATGCTGCCGGCGGGACTGGATCGCGTCTTTTACAGCGACAGCGGCTCGGTCGCAGTCGAGGTGGCGCTGAAGATGGCAGTGCAGGCGCAGCTTGGGCTGGGGCAGGCGGGGCGGGTGGCTTTCGCCTCGGCCCGCGGCGGCTATTACGGCGATACCTGGAAGGCGATGAGCCTCTGCGATCCCGAAACCGGCATGCACCGCCACTTCGGCGCCGCCTTGCAGGTGCAGCATTTCGTGCCGCGCCCGCCCATTCCTTTCGGCGCGGAATGGGACGAGGACCCGGCGCGGAACGGGCTTGCCGCGGTCGAGGCGCTGTTTGCCGAGAAGGCGCATGAGATCGCCGGCTTCATCGTCGAGCCGGTGGTGCAGGGCGCGGGCGGCATGTGGTTCTATCACCCGCGCTGGCTGGCCGGGGTCCGGGATCTGTGCGACCGGCATGGCGTGCTGCTGATCCTGGACGAGATCGCCACCGGCTTCGGCCGCACCGGCACGCTGTTCGCCATGCAGCGCGCCGGGGTGGTGCCGGATATCCTGTGCCTGGGCAAGGCGCTGACCGGGGGGATGATGAGCTTTGCCGCCACCGTCGCGTCAGGCCGGGTGGCCGAGGCGATTGCGGACGGGCCGGCGCCGGTCCTGATGCACGGCCCGACCTTCATGGGCAATCCGCTGGCCTGCGCCGCGGCCTGCGCGAGCCTCGATCTGCTCGCGGAAGGCGCGTGGCAGGCGCAGGTCGCGGGGATCGAGGCGGGGTTGCGCCACGGCCTTGCCCCGGCGCGCGGGCTGCCGGGCGTGCGCGACGTGCGGGTACTGGGCGCCATCGGGGTGATCGAGACGCAGGCGCCGGTCGATATGGCGCGCGTGCACGGCTTTTGCCGCGAGAGCGGGGTCTGGCTGCGGCCCTTCGGGCGGCTGCTTTACTGCATGCCGCCCTTTGTCGCCCGGCCCGAGGAGGTGGCGCGCATCTGCGCTGTCATGGTCGAGATCGCGGGGTGGCCGGCATGAGGGCGGAATGGCTGAAGCGCACGGGCGCCGGGGAGCTGATCGTGGTGCTGACCGGCTGGGCGGTCGGCTCCGCGCCGCTGCGGCATCTGGCCGGGCCGGCGGATGTGCTGGTGCTGTCGGACTACCGCGACCTGACGCCGCCGGACTGGCCCCAGGGCTATGCGGCGATGGACCTGGTCGCCTGGTCCTTCGGCGTGGCGGCCGCCTGCCACTTGCCGGACCTGCGGGGCTTTCGCCGCAAGGTGGCGGTCTGCGGCTCCTGGGCGCCTTGCGACGACGACCTGGGCATCCCGCGCGATCTGATGCGGGCCACGGCTGAGAACCTGTCCGAAGCCTCGCTGCGGCAATTCGCGCGGCGGGCGGGTTGCCCTATGGCGCCGGGCGGCGATCCGGCGGCGCTTCGCGACGAATTGCGGGCGGTGATGGGCCGGGAAAGCGGGCGGGATCCGGGCTTCGACCGCATCTGGCTGGGCGCCGCCGACCGCATCTTTCCGCTGGAGAACCTGCGCCGCGCCTGGCGGGGCGGGCCGGTCGAGCTGCTGGATCGCGGCCATAATCCCTTTGCGCAATGGCGCGGCTGGTCCGAGGTGCTGGCATGAACGCGCTGGCCGGGCGGGTGGCGCGGTCTTTCGCGCGCGGCATGCGGACCTATGACGGCGCGGCGCTGGCGCAGCGCCGGATCGCGGCGCGGCTGTTCGCGGCATACCGCCGCGCCGCGCCGGGGCATTGCCCGGCGAGGGTACTGGAGGCCGGCCATGGCTCGGGCCTTCTGACCCGGCACCTGTTGGGGCTGCGGCCCAAGCGGCTGTGGCTGAACGATCTGGCGGCGCCGGAACTGCCGGGCGTGGCGGCGGACTACCTGCCGGGCGACATCGCCGCGGTGGCGCTGCCAAAGGGGGTGGATCTGGCCGCCTCGGCCTCGATGATCCAATGGGTCGAGGATCCGGCGCGGGTCGTGGGCCGGCTGTGCCAGGCGGTGGCGCCGGGCGGCTGGCTGGCGCTCTCGGGTTTCGCGCCGGGGCATTTCCCCGAGTTGCGGGCCCTGGGCAGCCGGGCGGCGGCGCCGTCCTACCTGACCGGGGCGGCGATGGCGGCGCTGCTGCCGCCGGGCTGGCGGGTCCGGGGCACGGGGGAATGGCGGATCGCGCTGCATTTCCCCGGCGCGCTGGAGGCGCTGCGGCATCTGCGCGCCACCGGGGTCAATGGCTGCGCCGGGCAGATCCGCTCGCCCGGCGCGCTGCGCGATTTCATGGCGCGATACGAGGCGCGCCACGGCGGCCCGCGGGGCGTGACCCTGACCTATGTCGCAAGCTGGCTGGTGGCCGAGAACCGCGCCTAGCCGTGGATGGCGAAGGCGTCGCGCTGCCGGTCGCCGCTGGCGGGGGCCGGGCGGCGGCCGATCCAGCGCACATGGCGCGCCAGCGTGGCGCAGGCCACGTCCACCTCGCCCTTGCGCAGCGCGGCCAGGATGGCGCGGTGGTCGTGATCGGTCCGCGTCTCCCAGTTCGACTGCCAGGCGGCGAAGAGGAAGCGCGCGCTGGCGGCATGCAGGTCGTCGATGGCGGCCAGCAGCCGCGGCATGGCGCAGGGGGTCAGGATCAGCTTGTGGAAGCGGCGGTTCGCCGCCTCCCAGCTGCGCACGTCGCGCGAGGCGTCGCCGGCCTTGGTCGCCTCTTCGGCGGCATGCAGGATCGTCGGCGTCAGGTGCGGCGCGGCATGGCGCAGCGCCAGTTCCTCGAGCGCGGCGCGCATCTCGGCCACCTCCTTGACCTCGGGCAGGTCGAAGGCGGCGACGCGCACGCCGCGGCGCGGCTCGCTGATCGCCAGGCCCTGGGCTTCGAGCCGGCGGAAGGCCTCGCGCACCGGGACGTGGCTGGCGCCGAATTCCTCGGCGATATGGTCCTGGCGCAGCCGCTCGCCCGGGCCGATCTCGCCCGATACGATCCGGTCGGCCAGCACGCGGCTGATGCGGACCGCCAGGGTTTCTTCCGATCCTGCGCTCATGGCGGCATGGATAAGCCGGGGCACGGGGATTGTCGATAAGGCTTCGGGGCCGTTTCAGGGTAGCCGCCATTGCGCCAGCGGCACATGCCGGCCCAGGCCCTGCAGGCTGTCGATCAGCGTAAGCTCGTCCACTCGCCAATGCACGGGCGGCACGGCGATGCCCTCGGGCGGCAAGGGCTTGCCATAGGCCAGCGTCACATGCGGCGTGACCCGGTGCTTGGGTACTCCGAGCCCGGCCCCCACCAGCCGCCGCCAAAGCGTCTGGCACAGCGCGTCGGGGGCGGGGCTTTCCTGCCGGCCGACCAGCACCAGCGGCCGGTCGCGGCGGCGCGGCGGGCCGAAGGTGGTCAGCTGGTCCAGCACCAGGTCGAAGGCGGGGAAATCCAGCCCGTCCAGCGGCCGGCCGAGCGCCTCGACCATCCCGGGCGCCAGCTGCGGGCTGCGGATCACCGGCAGGATGGTCATGTGCAGCGTCGCGCGGCGGAAGCGGTCGCGGCGGTTCGCGAGCCGCCAGGCATCCTCGATCCGCGCCGCCACGCCGGGCGGCGGGATGGCGACGAAAAGCAGGAAATGCTCGCGGGGAATGTCCTGCGGCCTTTCCTGCGTTTGCGGGGCGTCGGTCATCGCGGCCTCCCATGGCTGCCGCCATGCTAGGCCAGATCGCGGCGGTGGTCAGCCCGGTTCCGCGATCAGGATCACGTGCAGGAAGCCGGGGCCGTGCGCGCCGCGCACATAGCTGCCCTCGATATCGGTGGTGCCGCTGGGGCCGGTGATGAGGATGGCGTTGCGCGGCGCGGCCTCGGCCGAAAGGCGGGCGGCGTAATCCTCGAGATGCGGCAGGAGCGTGGCTTCGCGCAGCAGGACGACATGGTGCAGCGGCAGGAAGGCCATGAGGATTGGATTGTCCGGTCCCGAATGGATGACCAGCGAGCCGCTTTCGGCGATGCCGTGCAGCGCCAGGCCTAGGGCGGCGGGCTCGTCCGGGGCGGTGCCCGGATGCGGGGCAAGGCCGGACCAGTCCAGCGCCGCCAGTTCCGGCGCGGGCTGCATGGCGAAGCGGGGCGGCAGGCCGTGGGCGTCGAGATAGCGGGCCATGGCCCGCGGCACCTCGGCCATGCTGCCGATGCGGTCGATGCTGGTGCCAAGCGCCGCGGCCTTCTGCGCGAAGGCGTCGGGCAGGCCCGGCGCGGCCAGGCGCGGGCGGGCGGCGTCGGGATCGTCGAGCAGGGCGGCGGCCTCGGCCGCGATCTGCGCCGGCGGCTTGCCGGGGCCGAGGGTGGCGCGGATGGCCGAAAGGATGCGGTCGCGGGCGGTCATTTGCGGGCCTTCTGCTGGGCGCGGTATTGGTCCATGAAGCTGCGGGCCGCCGGGCGCGGCAGGTCGCGATGGTCGGTCCAGCCCCCGGCCAGCGGCAGGCGCGCGATCCAGCCGCCCTTGCCGAACAGCCGCATCAGCGGCAGGCCGATGCGGGTGGCGAGGCGATAGAGCCGGGGGCGGCGGGCGACTTGCGCCCAGATCCCGATGCCGGCGCGGAGCGATCCGGGCTCCAGCCCCTCGCGCCAGCTGCGGCGGCGCCAGGCGCGCAGAAGCGTCGGCAGCGGGATGCCGACCGGGCAGACCTCGGCGCAGCGGCCGTTCATGGTGCAGGCATTGGGCAGGTCGCGCGAGGCGGCGAGCCCGTCCAGCACCGGCGTCAACACCGCGCCCATCGGGCCGGGATAGGTGCCGCCATAGGCATGGCCGCCGATCTGGCGATAGACGACGCAATGGTTCATGCAGGCGCCGCAGCGGATGCAGCGCAGCATCTCGCGGAACTCGTCGGCCAGCATCCGGCTGCGGCCGTTGTCGACCAGGACGATATGCATCTCCTCGGGGCCGTCGGCATCGCCGGGGCGGCGGGGGCCGGCATGGAAGGTGGTGTATTGCGTCATCTCGCCGCCCGTGGCGGACCGCACCAGCAGGCGCAAAAGCGCGAAGGCATGCGCGGTCGAGGGCACAAGCTTTTCGATCCCCGCGGTCACGATATGGATGCGCGGCGGCGTGGTGGTCAGCTCGGCATTGCCCTCGTTCGTGACCGTGCAGGTGGCGCCGGTATCGGCGACCAGGAAATTCGCGCCGGATATGCCGATATCGGCGGACAGGAACTTTTCGCGCAGCACCCGGCGGGCGCTTTGCACCATGGTCGCCGGATCCTCGGCGGCGGGGGGCGGCTGGTGGCCGGCCTTGAAGAGTTCCGCCACCTGTTCGCGGGTGCGGTGCATGGCGGGCCAGATGATATGCGAGGGGGCCTCGCCCGCCAGCTGGATGATATGTTCGGCCAGGTCGGTCTCGACCCGCTCGATCCCGGCATCGGCCAGGGCGTGCGGCAGGCCGATCTCCTCGCCCAGCATGGATTTGGCACGGGTCACGAGCTTCGCATCCGCGGCCAGGCAGATGCGGGTGACGATGGCTCGGGCCTCGGCATCGTCGGCAGCCCAGTGGACCTGCGCGCCGCGGGCGGTGGCGTTTCGTTCGAACAGTTCCAGGTAGTGGCCCAGATGGGCGATGACATGGTCCTTGATCGCCCGGCCGCGGGCGCGGGCGGTCTCGAATTCCGGGAAGGCGGCGAGGGCGGCGGCGCGCTTGCGCTCGGCATTGCCGGTGGTGCGGTCGATGGCGATCTTCAGCACCGGGTCGGCCAGGGCCGCCCTGGCACGGTTCTTGAAGGGAGCCTTGAAGGGCGCGGTCATGGCGCGTCCTCGCCGATGGCGGGGCCCTCGGCGCGGCCGGCCAGCACCTCGACGGTGTGGAAGCAGCGGGTCTTTGCGCCGCGGCGGTTGAGCTTGCCGGCCATGTTCATCAGGCAGCCCAGATCGCCGGCCAGCAGCAGCTCGGCGCCGGTCTCCTCGATGGCCTCGGCCTTTTCGGTGACGATGGCGTTCGAGATCTCGGAATATTTCACGCAGAAGGTGCCGCCGAAGCCGCAGCAGACATCGTTGCCGGGCAGGCCGCGCATTTCCAGCCCCTCGACATGGGAAAGCAGCGCGCGCGGCTGGGCGGCGACGCCAAGCTCGCGCAGGCCCGAGCAGCTGTCGTGATAGGTGGCGGAGGCATTGAGCCTCCGCCCCGCGGGCGCGTAGCCCATGACATCGGCCAGAAAGCTGGTGATCTCATGGGTTTTCGCGGCCATGGCCCTGGCGCGGGCGGCCCAGTCCGGGTCGCTCGCCAGCAGTTCCGGGTAGCCATGCACCATGGTCGCCGCGCAGGAACCCGAGGGCAGGACGACATGGTCGTAGCCCTCGAATGCCGCGATGGTCTGGCGGGCCAGATGCGCCGCATCGCGGTCGTCGCCGCTGTTCAGCGCCGGCTGGCCGCAGCAGGTCTGGGCCTGCGGCACCTCGACCACGCAGCCCGCCTCTTCGAGAAGCTGGAGGGTTGCGAAGCCGATCTGCGGGCGGATGGCATCGACAAGGCAGGTCACGAACAGACCGACCGTCGGTTTTGGCTCTCCGGGCATGGTTTCCTCACTGGGCGGGGGTGATGGGGGCGGCCATCTCGGGCACCATCTCGGTGAAGGGATGCACATAGGCCTGCGCCATGATCAGGCAGCCGACCAGCGCCGCCAGCGCCACCGAATGGAAGAACACGAAGCGCAGGATCGAGCCCTCGTGCCCATACCACTTGGTCGCGGTCGAGGCGACGACGATGGACTGCGCGTCGATCATCTTGCCCATCACCCCGCCCGAGGAGTTGGCCGCGGCCATCAGCACCGGGTTCAGGTTCAGCTGCTGCGCGGTGACCTTCTGCAAGCCGCCGAACAGCACGTTCGAGGCGGTGTCCGAGCCGGTGACGGCGACGCCGAGCCAGCCCAGCAGGGTGCCGAAGAACGGATAGAGCCAGCCGGTATTGGCGAAGGCCAGGCCCATGGTCGCGTCCAGCCCCGAATAGCGGGTGACGTAACCCAGCGCCAGCATGCAGGCGATGGTGATCAGCGAGAAGCGGATCATCCAGAAGGTCCTGCCATACATGCGCAGCAGGCCCGCCGGGCTGTAGCCCAGCATCAGCCCCGAGACGACGGCCGAAAGCAGGATGCCGGTCCCGGTCATCGACAGGATGTTGAAGTTGAAGATCGCGGCCTCGGCATGCGGTTCGGGCGCGACCGGCGGCACCTTCTGGACCAGCCCGTCCAGGCCCGCGACCGGGATCTTGGCGCTGAAGATGCCGTCGAGCAGCACCTTGATCTGCGGCACGCCCCAGAGGAAGACGAAGACCGACAGGATGATCCAGGGCATCCAGGCCTTCAGCACCGAGCGGCCGGCGGCGGCCTCGTCCTTGCCGTTCCGCGCCTCGTCCTTGACGTCGTCCGAGGACCAGTCGCGCGGCGCTTCGGTGATCGGGTTCTTCGGGCGCCAGATGCGCAGGAAGCCGGCGAGGCAGGCCATCGAGGACAGCGCCGCGACGATGTCCACCAGCCAGGGGCCGTGGAAGTTCGAGACCAGGTATTGCGGGATGGCGAAGGAGGCGCCCGCGACCAGCAGCGCCGGCCAGACCTCGATCATGCGGCGGAAGCCGACGAAGGCCCAGATCAGCCAGAAGGGCACGATGACCGAGAAGAAGGGCAGCTGGCGGCCGATCATGGCCGAAAGCTCCATCAGGTCCAGCCCGGTCACAGCCGAAAGCGCGATCACCGGCGTCCCCAGCGCGCCATAGGCCACCGGCGCCGTGTTGGCGATCAGCGACAGGCCCGCGGCCGAAAGCGGCGAGAAGCCCAGCCCCATCAGCATGGCGGCGGTCACCGCGACCGGGGTGCCGAAGCCCGCCGCCCCCTCGAAGAAGGCGCCGAAGCTGAAGGCGATGAACAGAAGCTGCATCCGCCGGTCGTCCGAGATGTTGCGGATCGAGTGCCGCAGCACGTCGAATTCGCCCTTCTCGTTGGTGAGCTGGTAGAGGAAGATGACGTTGAGGATGATCCAGCCGATCGGCATCAGGCCGAAGGCGGCGCCATAGACGGCGGACATGCCGGCAAGGCCGACCGGCATGCCGAAGCCGATGATCGCCACGGCCAGCGCGGCGATCAGGCCCAGCATGGCGGCGACATGGGCGCGGATCTCGAAGATGCCGATCGCGCCCAGCAGGACCAGCACGGGAATGGCGGCGGCGATGGTCGACAGGACCATGTTGCCGAAGGGGTCGTATATCTGTGACCAGATCATGGATTATTCCTTGTCATGGCAGCCCTGTCAGCGCGGCGCGGCCGGACCGCTGGCAGGACTGTCTTGATGAAGCGTTGCGGATGCGGCGCCGGCATGCCGGGCGCGGCGGGACTGCATGGTTCTGTCGCAAATGACACGGTAGGCTGGAATCGGCGTTCTACTGGACAGACTTATGCCGCGAGTTCCGCGAAGGTCTGAAACGGCG
>NZ_JAEHFP010000098.1 GCF_016446475.1 Paracoccus binzhouensis
GCGCGCGCCGCCGCCTCGGCCGAGCGCGATTTCCGCAGCCATGCCCTGGATCTGGTCGCGGCGCGGGACGATCTGGCGATGCATGGCCGGCTGCCCGCGCAGAGGGCGCTGGCCATGGCGGCCGAGGCGCGGGCCGCGGCCCTGGCCCGCGCCCTGGACACGGCCGAGCGCGACGTGGCCCTGATGCTGGAGCTGACGCGCATCGCCACCATGGCGGGCAGCCTGGGCCTGGGCGCTGCCGGCATCGAGGCCGGGCTGTTCGGCCCGGCGATCGCCGCGCTCTGCTTCTTTGCCGCCATGGCGCTGGGCGAGGTGGTGGCGCCCTTGCGCCGCGCCGTCGCGGATTGGGGCCGGATCGGCGATGCGGCGGATCGCGTCGCGCCGATGCTGGGCCGGTCCATGCCCGCCCCCGCTGCCCCCGCTGCCATCCAGGCGCTGCCCCTGCAGGTCGGCGATATCATGCTGGGACCGGGCCAGATCCTGGGCCTTCGCGGTCCCAGCGGCAGCGGCAAGTCCACCCTGCTGGCGCAGATCGCCGGGCTGATCCCGCCGGGCGACACCGTCATCGCCCTGGCCGGCCGGCCCGTCCGGGACTGGCCCGAGGCCGAGCTGCGCGCCGCGCTGGTCATGGTCCCGCAGCGCAGCGCGCTGATCGCCGGCACGCTGCGCGAAAACCTGGCGCTGGCCGCCCCCGAGGCCGATGACGACGCCTTGCGCGAGGTGCTGCGGGCCATGCGGCTGGACCGGTTGCGCGGCGGGCTCGACCTGCGGCTGGGCGATGGCGGCGCCGGCCTGTCGGGCGGGGAATCGCGCCGCCTCGCGCTGGCCCGCGCCTTGCTGCGCCAGGCGCCGGTCCTGCTGCTGGACGAGCCGACCGAGGGCCTGGACGAGGAGACCGCGCGTCATGTCATGGCCGAAACCGCCCGGCGCAGCCGCAATGCGGCGCTGGTGATTGCGTCACATCGTCCCTCGGACCTGAAACAGGCTGCATTTATTCGAAGCTTCGTATAGACTTTCCCCTGCGCACAGGAGAGAGCCATGGACTTTGGTGTCGTCGAGCTATCGCGCCTGCAATTCGCTGCAACGGCGTTATTCCACTTTCTGTTCGTTCCCCTGACGCTGGGGCTTGCCGTGATCGTCGCCATCATGGAGACGGTCTATGTCATGACCGAGCGGCCGATCTGGCGGCAGATGACCAAGTTCTGGGGCCTGCTGTTCGGCATCAACTTCGCGCTGGGCGTGGCGACCGGCATCACCATGGAATTCCAGTTCGGCATGAACTGGGCCTATTATTCGCATTACGTTGGCGACATCTTCGGTGCGCCGCTGGCCATCGAGGGGCTGATGGCCTTCTTCCTGGAAGCGACCTTCGTCGGGCTGTGGTTTTTCGGCTGGGACCGGCTGAGCCGGCGCCAGCACCTGGTCGTGGGCTGGCTGGTGGCGCTCGGCTCGAACTTCTCGGCGCTGTGGATCCTGATCGCGAACGGCTGGATGCAGTTCCCGGTGGGCGCGCAGTTCAACCCGATCACCATGCGCATGGAGCTGGTCAGCTTCTTCGAGGTGATGTTCAACCCGGTGGCGCAGGCGAAATTCGTCCATACCGTCAGCGCGGGCTATGTCACCGCCTCGGTCTTCGTGCTGGGCGTCTCGGCCTGGTACCTGCTCGGCGGGCGCCATGTCGAACTGGCGCGGCGGTCGATCGCGGTGGCCTCGGCCTTCGGGCTGGCCTCGGCGCTGTCGGTTGTGGTGCTGGGCGACGAGTCGGGCTATGACGCCGGCGAGAACCAGAAGATGAAGATGGCCGCCATCGAGGCCATGTGGGAGACCGAGCCGGCCCCGGCCAGCTTCACCCTGCTGGGCTGGCCCGACCAGCAGGCGCGCGAGACGAAATGGGCGATCCACATTCCCTATGTCATGGGCCTGATCGGCACCCGCTCGCTGACCGAGGAGATCAAGGGTATCGACCAGCTGGAGGCCGAGGCCAAGACTCGGGTCGAGAACGGCATCCGTGCCTATGACCTGATGACGCAGATCCAGGCGCAGCGCGGCGCCGACGTCGATCCGGCGCTGATCGCCGCCTTTCGCGAACATGAACACGACCTGGGCCATGCCCTGCTGCTCAAGCGCTATGTCGAGGATCCGCGCCAGGCCACGGCCGAACAGATCGCCCGGGCGGCGGCCGATACCGTGCCGACGGTGTGGCCGATCTTCTGGGCCTTCCGGATCATGGTCGGGCTGGGCTTCGGCTTCATCGTGCTGATGGGCTATTTCTTCTGGCGCGCGTCGTTCCGGCGCATGCGCTTCCCGCGCTGGGCGCTGCGGCTGGCGGTCCTTGTCATTCCCGCGCCGTGGATCGCGGCCGAACTGGGCTGGATCGTCGCCGAATTCGGCCGCCAGCCCTGGACGGTGGCGGATGTGCTGCCGACGGCGCTGTCGGTCAGCCACCTGTCGGTGGCCGAGGTGGCGCTGACCCTGGCCGGTTTCTGCCTGCTTTACACGGCGCTGTTCGTGGTCGAGATCGGGCTGATGCTGAAATTCATCCGCCAGGGTCCGCATGAGGATGTCGAACTGACGCAAAGGTGGATGGCCAGCCACCGGCAAAGGCTGGCCGGCCGGCCGGAGGTGGTGCGATGATCCTGTTCGAGCTGATCCCCTTCGAGGTGCTGCGCCTGATCTGGTGGGTGCTTCTGGGCGTGCTGCTGATCGCCTTCGCGCTGACCGACGGCTTCGACATGGGCACCGGCGCGCTCTTGCCCTTCGTCGCCCGCAGCGATGCCGAGCGGCGGGTGGTCATCAACACCGTCGGCCCGGTCTGGGAGGGCAACCAGGTCTGGTTCATCCTGGGCGGCGGCGCCATCTTCGCCGCCTGGCCGCCGCTCTATGCCGTCAGCTTCTCGGGCTTCTACCTGGCGATGTTCTTGATCCTCGCGGCGCTGATCCTGCGCCCGGTCGGCTTCAAGTATCGCAGCAAGCGCGACGATCCGCGCTGGCGGGCCATGTGGGACTGGGCGCTGTTTATCGGCGGCGCGCTGCCGGCGCTGCTGTTCGGCGTGGCGGTCGGCAACGTGCTGCTGGGCGTGCCCTTCCACCTGACCCCCGACCTGATGCCGATCTATGAGGGCGGGCTCTTCGGCAAGCTGTTCGGGCTGCTGCGGCCCTTCGCCCTGCTTTGCGGGCTGGTGTCGCTGGCGATGCTGGTCATGCACGGCGCCGGCTGGCTGGTGCTGAAGACCGGCGGCGCGGTGCAGGCCCGCGCCCGCCGCTATGGCCGCGGGGCGGCGCTGGCGGTGCTGGCGGGCTATGCGCTGGCCGGGCTGTGGCTGGCCTTCGGCATCCAGGGCTATGCCTTCGTCGCGCCGCCCGATCCGAACGGCCCCTCGAACCCGCTGATCAACGAGGTCGTCCGCTCGGGCAGCTGGCTTGCGGCCTATGCGGCGCGGCCCTGGATCGCCGTCGCGCCGGCCATGGGCTTTCTGGGCACCTTCATGGCCTGGCGCGCGCTGTCGGGGCGCGGCGAGCTTTCGCCGCTGCTCTGGTCGAAGCTGGCGATCTTCGGGATGATCTCCTCGGTCGGGCTGGTGATGTTCCCCTTCATCCTGCCCTCGAACAGCGACCCGAACAGCTCGCTTTCGGTCTGGGACGCCTCCTCCTCGCAGCAGACGCTGTTCGTGATGCTGGTCTGCGGCGCGATCTTCCTGCCGCTGATCCTGGCCTATACGGCCTGGGTCTATCGCGTGCTCTGGGGCAAGGTGACGCCCGAGGACGTCGAGGACCCGGACCGCCACGCCTATTGAACGGAGCTTCGCATGTGGTATTTCGCCTGGATCCTGGGACTGCCGCTGGCTGCCGGCTTCGCGGTGCTGAACGCCATGTGGCTGGAACTGGACGAGGATCGCCGCCTGCTGGCCGAGCCGGGGGAACCGGACGGCCCCACGGACGGCCCCGCGAAGCGTCCCGCGGATGGCAAGGCCTGAGGGGCTTGCGCAACCGCCGGGAATGGGCTTCACCTTGCGGCCATGACCCGGTTCCGCTTCGCCCCGATCCCCGCCTCGCTGCCGCCCGTGGTGCCCTTCACCGGGCCCGAGACGCTGGAGCGGCGCAGCGGCATCCCGTTCCGGGCCCGGCTGGGCGCCAACGAGAACGGCTTCGGCCCCTCGCCCCGCGCGGTCGAGGCGATGATTCGCGCCACGGCCGGGATCTGGAAATACGGCGACCCGGACAGCCACGACCTGCGCCACGCTCTGGCCGCCCGCCACGGCGTCGCGCCGGAAAACGTCATGGTGGGCGAGGGGATCGACGGGCTCCTGGGCCTGCTGGTGCGGCTGATGGTGGCGCCGGGCGAGGTGGTGGTGACCTCGGACGGCGCCTATCCGACCTTCAACTACCATGTCGCGGGCTTCGGTGGCCGGCTGGTCAAGGTGCCCTATCGCGACGATGCCGAGGACCCGCAGGCGCTGGCCGAGGCCGCGCATCGCCATGGCGCGCGACTGGTCTACCTCGCGAACCCCGACAACCCCATGGGCAGCTGGCACCAGGGCACACGGATCGAGGCGATGCTGGACGAGTTGCCCGAAACCGGCCTGCTGGTGCTGGACGAGGCCTATGCCGAATTCGCCCCCGACCAGGCGGTCCCGCGCATCGATCCCGAGGATGCGCGGGTGATCCGCTTCCGCACCTTCTCCAAGGCCTATGCCATGGCCGGCGCCCGGGTGGGCTATGCCATCGGCCCGGCCGAGCTGATCGCGGGTTTCGACCGCATCCGCAACCATTTCGGCATGAACCGCGCGGCGCAGATCGGCGCGCTGGCGGCGCTGGAGGATGCCGACTGGTTGGCGCATGTCCGCGCCGAGGTCGCCGCCGCCCGCGACCGCATCGCCGGCATCGGCCGCGCGAACGGGCTGACCGCCCTGCCTTCGGCGACGAATTTCGTCGCCCTCGACACGCATCGCGACGGTGCCTTCGCCCGCGCCCTGCTGCAGGCGCTGGCGGATCGCGGCGTCTTCGTGCGCATGCCGGGCGTGGCGCCGCTGGATCGCTGCATCCGCGTCTCCTGCGCACCCGAACCGGAACTCGCCGCCCTGGCCGAGGCGCTGCCCGACGCGCTTCGGGCGCTGGCCTGACCGTCTTTCCGTTTTCCAAATACCCATGCGGCCGCGCCGCCGGCGCCGGTCAGTCCAGGGGCAGCGCCGTGGTCGCCTTCAGCTCCTCCATCGAGAGCAGGGCGGTGACGTTGTGGATCTTCACCTCCGAGATCAGCGCCTGATAGAAGCGGTCATAGGCGCGCGCGTTGCGCACCCGCACCTTCAGGATATAGTCGATGTCGCCGGCCAGCCGGTGCGCCTCGATCACCTCGGGGCGGGCGCGCACGGCGTTGAGGAACTTGCGCGCCCATTCCGGGTCGTGCTCGCTTGTGCGGATCAGCACGAAGAAACAGGCGTCCAGCCCCAGGGAATCGGGATCCAGCAGCGCCACCTGGCCGCGGATCACGCCGGCCTCGCGCAGCTTGCGAATCCGGTTCCAGACCGGGGTCTTCGAGGCCCCGACCCGGGCCGCGATGTCGTCCAGCGACAGCGTCGCGTCCTCCTGCAGCAGGGACAGGATTTTGCGGTCGGTGTCGTCCAGCCGGATGGGTGTTTGTCGGTCCTGGCTCATCCTGAAATCCCGTCCTTGTAGGCTGCGGTCTCTGCAGGACATGTTTCTTATTTTTCTGCCCCACTCGTCAATATGGGGGAATTTTTTCTATATAGAGGGCACGGAAAACGAAAGGCACAGCCATGTCCAAGGGCTTCACCCCATCCCCCGCGACCCCCGGCGTCATCACCGCGAATGACCTGCGCATGGGTCATTGCGTGTGGATGCGTGACGGCAAGTGGACCGCAGACCCGCGCGAGGCCGAGCTTTTCGAGGACGAGGCCATCGCCGAGCTGGCGCTGCTCGACGCCATCGCCCAGGCCGACCAGGTGGTCGGCCCCTACCTGGTCGAGGCGAAGCGCGGCCCCGACGGCCGTCCCGAGCCGGCGCATTTCCGCGAGGCGTTCCGGCGCACCGGCCCCTCGAACTATTTCCATGGCAAGCAAGCCGAATTCGTCCAGTCCGAACTCGAGGCCAGCAATGTTTGACGCGCGTCCCCAGCATAACGAATATCTCCGCCACCGCGCCCAGCAGTTCCGCCAGCAGGTCGAGCGCCGGCTGGACGGCAGCCTGACCGAGGACGAGTTCCGGCCGCTGCGGCTGATGAACGGCGTCTACCTGCAGCTGCATGCCTACATGCTGCGGGTGGCCATCCCCTATGGCACCATCAGCCCCGACCAGATGCGCACGCTGGCGCTGCTGGCCGAGAAATGGGACAAGGGTTATGGCCACTGGACCACGCGGCAGAACATCCAGTTCAACTGGCCGAAGCTGGTCGACATCCCGGACATGCTGGACGCGCTGGCCGATGTCGGGCTGCACGCCATCCAGACCTCGGGCAACACGATCCGCAACGTGACCACCGACGCCTTCGCCGGCGCCGCCGCCGACGAGATCGCCGATCCGCGCCCCTATGCCGAGCTGCTGCGGCAATGGTCCACCGACCATGCCGAGTTCCAGTTCCTGCCGCGCAAGTTCAAGATCGCCGTCTCGGGCGGCAAGAAGGACCGCGCCGTCATCGCCGCGCATGACATCGGGCTGCGGCTGGTCAGCAACGACAAGGGCGAGCTGGGCTACCAGGTCTGGATCGGCGGCGGCCTGGGCCGCACGCCGCTCTTGGGCCAGGTGGTGCGCGAATACCTGCCCGAGGCCGACCTGCTGCCCTATATCGAGGCGATCATCGCCGCCTACAATCTCTCGGGCCGGCGCGACAACAAGTACAAGGCCCGCATCAAGATCACCGTGGCCGAGCGCGGGCTCGAGGTGATGCGCGACGAGATCGAGGCCGAGTTCCAGCGCCGCCGCGAAGTCTTCAGCGGCGCCGACCAGGACCTGCTGGCCGCGCTGAAGACCCTCTATGCCGCGCCCGCCTTCCGCAACGAGCCCGAGGGCGACTATGAAGAGCGCCGCGCCGCCAACCCCGGTTTCCGCAGCTGGACCGACACCAACCTGTCGGCCCACAAGCAGGCGGGCTATGCCAGCGTCACCGTGACCTTCAAGGCGCCGGGTCAGACGCCGGGCGACGCCTCGGCCGAACAGATGCGGCTGCTGGCCGACCTGGCCGAGCGTTTCGGCCATCACGACCTGCGCATCAGCCACGAGCAGAACGTGGTGCTGCCGCATGTCCACAAGTCCGACCTGTTCGCGGTCTATCAGGAGCTGAAGGCCGCCGGCCTCGCGACCGCCAATGCCGGGCTGATCAGCGACATCGTCGCCTGCCCCGGCATGGATTACTGCACGCTGGCCACCGCCCGCTCGATCCCGATCGCCCAGGAGATCGCGGCGCATTTCCGCGCCCGCGGCCTCGAGGAAGAGATCGGCCGGTTCAACATCCGCATCTCGGGCTGCATCAACGCCTGCGGCCATCACCACCTGGGCCATATCGGCATCCTGGGCTTGGACCGCGCCGGGGTCGAGAACTACCAGATCACGCTGGGCGGCGACGGTTACGACATCCCGGCCATCGGCCAGCGCGCCGGCGCCGGCTTCCCGGCCGAGGAGGTGGTGCCCGCCATCGACCGCGTCATCAACGCCTATCTGGAACTGCGCGAGACGCCCGAGGAACGCTTCATCGACACCTATCGCCGTGTGGGGGTGGCTCCGTTCAAGGCGGCGCTGTATCCGGCCGATGCTTGATCAGACGCTGGATGCCCGCGCGGCGCGGCTGAACGACCGCTATCGCCACCATGCCGCGACCGAGGTGCTGCGGCGCGCCCTGAACGATCCCGACCTGGGCTCGACCACGCTGGTCTCGAGCTTCGGGGCGGAATCGGTGGTGCTGCTGCACATGGTCTCGGTGGTCGCGCCGGGGACGCCGGTGCTGTTCATCGATACGATGATGCTGTTCCAGGAGACGCTGGACTATCAGCTGGAAGTGACCGAGAAGCTGAAGCTGACCGATGTGCGGGTCATCCGCGCCACCGAACGCGAGGTGGCGCTGAACGACCCGGACGGCACGCTGCACCAGTTCAACACCGATGCCTGCTGCGATTTCCGCAAGACCGTGCCGCTGGAGCGCGAGCTGTCCAGGTTCGACGCCTGGATCACCGGCCGCAAGCGCTTCCAGGGCGGTGAGCGCCAGCAGCTGGAATTCTTCGAATCCGAGCCGCCGTCGCGGCTGCGCATCAACCCCCTGGCGCATTGGCGCCCGCAGGATGTCCAGGACTACATGGCCGAGAACAACCTGCCGCGCCACCCGCTGGTCGCCAAGGGCTATGCCTCGATCGGCTGCGCGCCCTGCACCTCGCCGATCAAGCCCGGCGAGGATCCGCGTGCCGGCCGCTGGCGCGGCAGCCAGAAGACCGAATGCGGCATCCATTTCATCGGCGGGCGCATGGTCCGCGCAGGAGCGAATGCATGAGCGATTTCTTCCTCGTCCGCGATGACGGCTTCCATCCCGACGACGGGGCCGAGCTGGTCATCCTGGCGCCGGATACCGATCCGGCCACCCTGGACGACTATCTGGAGCAGGCGCTGATCGCCATCGAGTTCCCGGCGATGACGGACGGGCGCGGCTTTTCGCTGGCCCGCATCCTGCGCGAAAGGGGCTACAAGGGCCGGCTGCGCGCCGTGGGCGGGCTGATCGCGGACCAATATGCCATGGCCCGCCGCGTCGGCTTCGACGAGATGCGCATCCCCGCCGCCCTGGCCGAGCGTCAGCCGCAGGAGCAATGGCTGTTCCGCGCCGACTGGCAGGACTGGGACCATCGGTCGCGGCTCGCCGGCTGAAACTTGGGGTTTCGCCCCCTTCTTGCATGAACTAGATATTCGGGACCCCGAACATGACGCTGGATCTTTCTGTGGACATTGCCGCCAAACCCGCCAAGACGCTGCCCGATGCGCAGACCGTGACCTCGGTCCGGCATTGGACCGACCGGCTGTTCTCGTTCCGCGTGACGCGCCCGGCCAGCCTGCGGTTCCGCTCGGGCGAGTTCGTGATGATCGGCCTGCCCGACGACAACGGCAAGCCGATCCTGCGCGCCTATTCCATCGCTTCGCCCAACTGGGACGAGGAACTGGAATTCTATTCGATCAAGGTGCCGGACGGGCCGCTGACCTCGCGGCTGCAGAACATCCAGCCGGGCGACCAGATCATCCTGCGCCCGAAGCCGGTGGGCACGCTGGTTCTGGACGCGCTTCTGCCCGGCAAGCGCATGTGGTTCCTGGCCACCGGCACCGGCATCGCGCCCTTTGCCAGCCTGATGCGCGACCCCGAGACCTATGAGCGTTACGAGCAGGTGGTGATGATGCATACCTGCCGCACCGCCGACGAGCTGGCCTATGGCCGCGAGCTGGTCGAGAATCTGCGCCACGACCCGCTCTTGGGCGAGCTCTACGGCGAGGAATTCGCCAGCCGGCTGCTGTATTATCCCACCACCACCCGGGAAGAGACGCAATACATGGGCCGGATCACCGACAACCTGAGCTCGGGCAAGGTCTTCGCCGACCTGAACCTGCCGCCCATGGATGCGGCAAATGACCGCGCCATGATCTGCGGCAGCCTGGCCTTCAACACGGATGTGAAGGCGGTGCTGGAAGGCTTCGGCCTGCGTGAGGGTGCCAACAGCGATCCCAAGGAATTCGTGGTCGAAAAGGCCTTCGTCGGCGACGGGATCTGAGGCCGCTGCCGGGGGCTTCGCGCCCCCGGACCCCCGCGGGGTATTTGGCAAACGGAAAGCCCGGCGTTGACAGTCCGCCGGGCTGTGCCCATGTTCCGGCGCCGAATCAAGCGAAGGAATCTTCATGCCTGTCGTCGTCGTTGAATCCCCGGCCAAGGCCAAGACGATCAACAAATACCTGGGCGACGACTATACGGTTCTGGCCTCGTTCGGGCATGTGCGCGACCTGCCGCCCAAGGATGGCAGCGTCGATCCCGAGGCGGATTTCGCGATGAAATGGGAAGTCGCGTCGGAATCGAAGAAGCACGTCAAGGCGATCAAGGACGCGCTGGCCTCGGATCCGAACCTGATCCTGGCCACCGACCCCGACCGCGAGGGCGAGGCGATCTCCTGGCACCTGCTGGAGACCCTGGCGCCGGCGCTGAAGAAGGGCGCCGAGGTCAGCCGCGTCACCTTCAACGCCATCACCAAGAATGCCGTGACCGAGGCGATGGCCAATCCGCGCCAGATCGACCAGCCGCTGGTCGATGCCTATCTGGCGCGCCGGGCACTGGATTACCTGGTCGGCTTCAACCTGTCGCCGGTCCTGTGGCGCAAGCTGCCGGGTGCGAAGTCGGCGGGCCGGGTGCAATCGGTCGCGCTGCGCATCATCGTCGACCGCGAGATGGAGATCGAGGCCTTCAAGGCCCGCGAATACTGGTCGGTCCACGCCCGGCTGGGGACGCCGCGCGGCGACGAATACGACGCGACCATGACCGTGTTCGGCGGCAAGAAACTGGAGCGCTTCGACATCGCCACCGAGGAGCAGGCGAAGCTTGCCGTGGCCGCGATCACCTCGCGCGAGCTCAAGGTCGCCTCGGTCGCGGCCAAGCCGGCGAGCCGCAATCCCTGGCCACCCTTCATGACCTCGACCCTGCAGCAGGAGGCCAGCCGCAAGCTGGGCCTTGGCGCGCGGGCCTGCATGTCGGCGGCGCAGCGGCTCTACGAGGCGGGCCATATCACCTATATGCGGACCGATGGCATCGACATGGCGCCCGAGGCAGTGATGGCGGCGCGCGATGCCATCAAGGCGCGGTTCGGGGCGGAATACCTGCCGAAATCGCCGCGCATGTACAAGAACAAGGCCAAGAATGCGCAGGAAGCGCATGAATGCATCCGGCCGACCGACATGATGCTGTCGCCGGATCGGCTGCCGGTCGCCGACAAGGACCAGAAGGCGCTTTACGACCTGATCTGGAAACGGACCCTGGCCAGCCAGATGGAATCGGCCCGGATGGAGCGCACCACGGTCGAGCTTGCCTCGGCCGACGGCCAGGTGGGCCTGCGCGCCAACGGCCAGGTGATGCTGTTCGACGGCTTCCTGCGGGTCTACGATCAGGGCCGCGACGACGAGGAGGATGAGGATGGCCGCCGCCTGCCGCTGATCCACGAGGGCGAGGCGGCCGAGAAGCGCGGGGTCACGCCCGAGCAGCATTTCACCCAGCCGCCGCCGCGCTATACCGAGGCGACTCTGGTGAAGCGCATGGAGGAGCTGGGGATCGGCCGGCCCTCGACCTATGCCTCGATCATCGGCACGATCCAGGACCGCGACTATGTCCGCAAGGAGCAGAACCGTCTGATCCCCGAGGACAAGGGCCGGCTGGTCACCATCTTCCTGCAGAAATACTTCCCGCGCTATGTCAGCTACGATTTCACCGCCAACCTTGAGGGGGAGCTCGACGACATTTCCTCGGGCGAGCGCGCCTATCGCGAGGTGCTGCGCCGCTTCTGGCGGGACTTCACCGCCGCGCTGGAGGGCACCAGCGAGCTGCGCATCGGCGAGGTGCTGGAGGCGATCGACGAGGCGCTGGCGCCGCATCTCTACCCGCCGCGTCCCGACGGTTCGGATCCGCGCGAATGCCCGCTGTGCCACAAGGGGCGGCTGCATCTGAAGACGGCGCGCTCGGGCGGGGCCTTCATCGGCTGCTCGAACTACCCCGATTGCCGCTTTACCCGGCCGATTTCCTCGCCCGATGCCGAGGTGGTCGGCGACACCGTGCTGGGCTTGGACAAGGGCGAGGCGATCAGCCTGAAGAACGGCCGCTTCGGCCCCTATGTCCAGCGCGGCGAGGCGACGGCGGAGAATCCGAAGCCGCCGCGCGCCTCGATCCCCAAGGGTTGGGACCTGGCCTCGGTCGACCTGGAGCGGGCGCTGGCGCTGCTGGCGCTGCCGCGCGAGATCGGCCCGCATCCCGAGGACGGTGTGCCGGTCGAGGCCGGCATCGGCCGCTATGGTCCCTATGTGAAGCATGGCGCGAAATACGCCAACCTGCCGGAGGTGGACGAGGTCTTCACCATCGGCATGAACCGCGCGGTCGAGGTGCTGGCCGCGAAACAGGTGCGGGGCAGGGCGGCCGCCGCGGCGCCGCTGGCGGAACTGGGCGAGCATCCCGAAGGCGGGCCGGTGCAGGTGATGAGCGGCCGCTATGGCCCTTACGTCAAATGGGGCAAGGTCAATGCCACGCTGCCCCGCGACCTGGAGCCCGGCGCGGTGACGCTGGAGCGGGCGCTGGAGCTGATCGCCGAGAAGGCCGCGAAATCGGGCAAGAAGCCGGCGAAGAAGGCCGCTGCGAAGAAGCCCGCCGAAAAGAAGACGGCCGCCAAGAAGCCGGCTGCGGCCAAGGCGAAGAAGGCTGGGTAGAGCGCCCGCGTCGCTGTTGCATTTTGGGTATTTGAGGAACGAAGAAGACCCTGCGCGGCGCCTGATTTTCAAGGCGATTGCGTGCTTCTTCGTTCCTTAAATACCCATGACGCTGCCTGGACGCCGGCGCAGCGCCGCGGTTTTGGCTTTTTGCTTCGCGCCGTTCTGCTGATAGGCTCGACCCGCAAGGGTTGAGCGGAGGGCGCCATGAAGGATCGAATCATGGGGATGGGCCGGGTGTCGGCCGTCGTGCTGGCCGGCTGTGTCGGGCTTCCTGCCGCGGCGCAGGAGGCTGCGATCTTCGACGTGATGGACCGCATCCATCCGGTCTGGGCGGAAAACGGCATGGTTTCCGCGCAGGAACGGCTGGCCGCCGAGATCGGCCGCGACATCATGGCCAGGGGCGGCAACGCGGTCGATGCGGGCGTGGCGGTGGCCTTCGCCCTGGCCGTCACCCTGCCGCGCGCCGGCAATATCGGCGGCGGCGGCTTCATGCTGGTCCATGACGCCGAGACCGGCCAGACCCATGCCATCGATTATCGCGAGATGGCCCCGCAGGGCGCCTCGCGCGACATGTTCCTGGACGCGGCGGGCGAGGCGGACAGCGAGAAGTCGCTTTACAGCGGCGCTGCCTCGGGCGTGCCGGGGACGGTGGCAGGGATGAAGCTGGCGCTGGACAAATATGGCAGCATGGACTGGGCCGAGGTCATCGCCCCGGCGATCCGGCTGGCCGAGGAGGGCATCACCGTCACTCCGGAGCTGGCCGACAGCATCGAGGCCGAGCGCGAGCATCTGCAGAAGTTTCCCGCGAGCGCCGCGATCTTCTTCAAGGAGGATGGGGCGGCTTACCGGCCCGGCGACCGGCTGGTGCAGGCCGACCTGGCGGCGACGCTGAAGAAGATCGCCGCCGAGGGGCCGGACGGCTTCTACAAGGGCGAGGTGGCCGAGGCCATCGCCAAGGCGGTGCAGGAAGCCGGCGGGCTGATCACGGTCGAGGACATGGCCACCTACAAGCCCGTGGAGCGCGAGCCGGTGCGCGGCACCTATCGCGGCCATGAGGTGGTCTCGATGCCGCCCCCCTCGTCCGGCGGGGTGCATCTGATCCAGATCCTGAACGCGCTGGAGGGCTATCCGATTGGCGCGCTGGGACAGAACTCGGGCGAGACGATCCACCTGATGGCCGAGGCGATGAAGCTGGCCTATGCCGACCGCTCGGAATACCTGGGCGATCCGGATTTCGTCGACGTGCCGGTCGCGGCGCTGACCAGCAAGGATTACGCGGTCGAGATGCGCCGCAAGATCAGCGCCGATTTCGCCACGCCCTCGGTGATGATCAAGCCGGCGGATCTGGCGCCTTACGAATCCGACCAGACCACGCATTTCTCGGTCGTGGACAAGGAGGGCAACGCAGTCTCGAACACCTATACCATCAACCTGAACTACGGCTCGGGGCTGGTGGCGGCAGGCACGGGCGTGCTGATGAACAACGAGATGGACGATTTCTCCGCCAAGCCCGGCGTGCCCAATGCCTTCGGCCTGGTCGGCGGCGATGCCAATGCGGTTCAGCCGGGCAAGCGGCCGCTGTCGTCGATGACGCCGACCATGGTGCTGAAGGACGGCAAGGTCTGGCTGGTCACCGGCTCGCCCGGCGGGGCGCGGATCATCACCACGGTGCTGCAGGTGGTGATGAACATGATCGACCACGGCATGAACGTGGCCGAGGCCTCGACCGCGCCGCGCGTCCATCACCAATGGCTGCCCGACGAGCTGCGGGTGGAGGAGGGCATCAGCCTTGACACCATCCGCATCCTGCAGGCCAAGGGCCATACCGTCGCGGTCAAGGAGGCGATGGGCTCGACCCAGTCGATCATGCGCGACCCCGGGACGGGGATGCTTTACGGCGCCTCGGACCCGCGCCGGCCGGATGCGGCGACGCTGGGCTACTGAGCGAGGTAGTCGCGCAGCGCCACGGCGTTGTTGTGCTGCTGGTCATGCGCGGCATAGAGCAGGGTGACAGGCCCCTTCTTCGCCAGCAGGCGCAGTTCGCGCACCGGCTCGGGGTTGGCGTCCAGCTCGGCCGCGTAGCGGCGGCGGAACTCGTCCCATTTCGCGGGATCGTGGCCGAACCAGTGCCGCAAATCGTCCGAGGGCGCGATCTCCCTGAGCCACAGGTCGGCGCCGAGCGCCTCGCGGCTGAGTCCGCGCGGCCAGAGCCGGTCGACCAGCACCCGGCGCCCTTCGTCCGGGGCGGCGGGATCATAGGCGCGGCGAACGGAAATCGCAGGCATCGCATTCTCCTTTCGCAACAAAATTCCTGCTCGCGCTAACGGGTTCCCGGCGCGTTGACTCGGTTTTCGATTATGTCCACAACTGGCGCGTCCAACACGGGGAGAGGGTTGCATGAAGAAGGTCTATGCGAGCGCGGACGCCGCTCTGGACGGCCTGCTGAAGGACGGGATGCTGATCGCGGCCGGGGGGTTCGGGCTTTGCGGCATCCCCGAGCTTTTGATCGAGGCGATCCTGAAGGCGGGGACGAAGGATCTGACCGTGGTCAGCAACAATTGCGGCGTGGACGGTTTCGGGCTGGGCAAGCTGCTCGACACCCGGCAGATCCGCAAGATGGTCTCCTCCTATGTCGGCGAGAACGCGGAATTCATGCGGCAATACCTGTCCGGCGAGCTGGAGCTGGAGTTCAACCCGCAGGGCACCCTGGCCGAGCGCATGCGCGCCGGCGGCGCCGGCATCCCCGGCTTCTATACCAGGACCGGCGTCGGCACGGTGATCGCCGAGGGCAAGGACCACAAGGATTTCGACGGCGAGACCTATATCCTGGAACGCGGCATCGTCGCGGATCTGTCGATCGTCAAGGGCTGGAAGGCGGATGAGAGCGGCAACGTGGTGTTCCGCAAGACCGCGCGCAACTTCAACGTGCCTGCGGCGAAATGCGGCCGCATCTGCGTCTGTGAGGTCGAGGAGATTGTGCCGACCGGCAGCCTCGATCCCGACGCGATCCACCTGCCGGGGATCTATGTCCACCGCCTGGTCCAGGGCGAGCATGAAAAGCGCATCGAGCAGCGCACCACCCGCAAGAAGGAGGCCGTCTGATGGCTTGGGACCGCAACCAGATGGCGGCGCGGGCCGCGCAGGAGCTGCAGGACGGCTGGTATGTGAACCTCGGGATCGGCATTCCGACGCTGGTCGCGAACTACATCCCCGAGGGGGTGCATGTGACGCTGCAGTCCGAGAACGGCATGCTCGGGATCGGCCCCTTCCCCTATGAGGGCGAGGAGGATCCGGACCTGATCAACGCCGGCAAGCAGACGGTGACCGAGCTGCCGCAGACCGCCTATTTCGACAGCGCTGAGAGCTTCGCCATGATCCGCGGCGGCAAGATCGCCATGGCGATCCTGGGCGCGATGGAGGTGGCCGAGAACGGCGACCTGGCGAACTGGATGATCCCGGGCAAGCTGGTCAAGGGCATGGGCGGCGCCATGGACCTGGTGGCGGGCGTCGGCCGGGTGGTGGTGGTGATGGACCATACCTCGAAGCACGGCGAGTCGAAGGTGCTGAAGGCCTGCACGCTGCCGCTGACCGGGCAGAAGGTGGTGAACCGCATCATCACCAACCTGGGCGTGCTGGACGTGGTCGAGGGCGGGCTGAAGATCGTCGAACTGGCCGATGGCGTCAGCGAGGCCGAGCTGCGCGCCGCGACCGAGGCGACCATCGTCGGGTGAGCGGCGCGGGGGGGGGGGGGGGGGGGGGGGGGGGGGGGGGGGGGGGGGGGGGGGGGGGGGGGGGGGGGGGGGGGGGGGGGGGGGGGGGGGGGGAATCGTCGAACTGGCCGATGGCGTCAGCGAGGCCGAGCTGCGCGCCGCGACCGAGGCGACCATCGTCGGGTGAGCGGCGCGGGGGGCGGAGGGGGCCGTCTGCCCCCTCTTGCGGCTGGCGCCGCAATTCACCCCCGAGAGTATTTGCGAAACGGAGAAAGATCGGATGGCGTTCGATCCGCAGGCCATCGAGGCGCTGTTCACCCGCGACGGCCGCTATCTCTGCGCGCGCTGGGGGCGGCCGGTGGCGCCGGTCGTCTTCGGCCTGGCCGACGAGAGCCTGCCGGTGTTTCGCGAGGCCATGCGGGCGGTGCTGGCCCATGCCGGCCAGCCCATGGCCGAGACCGATCCCGAGATGGGCGCGAACCTGATGACCTTCTTCGTGCGGGATTGGGACGAGCTTGCCGGCCTGCCCGACCTTGACCGGCTGACCGGCCAGCCGGGATTGCCCGAGCGTCTGAAGGCGGGGGCGGCGGACCAGTATCGTCTGTTCCGTTTCGACGCCGACGGGGCGATCCGGGCCTGCCTGGCTTTCGTCAACATGGGCGGGGCGCTGGCCGATTCCCATCCCGGCCAGCTGGCCGAGACCCTGGCGGTGCGCGCCATGCTGACCTTTGCCCGCGACGTGTCGCCCTCGGCCGAACTGGCGCGGCTGATCCGCGCCGCCTATGATCCGGTCATGCCGGCGGTCGCCACCGATGCCTCGCATGCGCTGCGCCTGGCGGCGCGGCTGTCCTGAGCGCGGCAGCCCCGGATATGCGAACCAGCGAGGCTGCCATGCACAGGTTTCCGATCCGCGTCTATTACGAAGACACCGACCTGGCCGGAATCGTCTATTATGCCAACTACCTGAAGTTCATCGAGCGCGGGCGTTCGGAATGGCTGCGCCTGCTGGGCGTCGACCAGGGCGCGCTGCAGCGCGAGGGTTTCGTCTTTGCTGTGCGGCGGGTCGAGGCGGATTACCTTGCCCCCGCCCGCTTCGAGGACCTGCTGGAGGTCGAGACCGCGTTGCAGGCGCTGAGCCCGGCGCGCATCGTCCTGGACCAGCGTGTCCTGCGCGGCGGCCAGGCGCTGTTCCAGGCCCGCGTCACCATCGCCTGCCTGGCCGCATCCGGGCGGCCGGCGCGGATTCCGGGCGCGGTGGCGGCACGGCTGCAAGAGGCGGCCGTCTCGGGGCGCTGACGCAGAATTGACGTCGCCAGGGTTTTTCCCGGGGGGCCGATCTGCTAGTTGGCCTTGGCAGAAGCCGCGCCGCAGCGGCCCAAAGGACAGGCCTAAATCCATGGAACAACTCGCCGGAGCCGGGCAGCCGGTCGATTTCTCGCTGATCGCGCTGTTCGCGCGCGCCTCGCTGACCGTCCAGATCGTCATGGTGATCCTGATCCTGGCCTCGTTCTGGGCCTGGGCGATCATCATCCAGAAATTCATCGCCTTCAACGCCGCCCGGCGCGAGGCGGACCGTTTCGACCGCGCCTTCTGGTCGGGCCAGCCGCTGGACGATCTTTACGATCGCATCGGCGACACGGCCTCGGGTCCGGCCGAGCGCATCTTTGCCTCGGGCATGGCCGAGTGGCGGCGCAGCCATCGCGACGACGGCAACCTGATCGCCGGCGTGACCGCGCGCATCGACCGCGCCATGAACGTCGCCATCAACCGCGAGAACGACCGCCTGACCCGCGGCCTGCCCTTCCTGGCCACGGTGGGCTCGACCGCGCCCTTCATCGGCCTGTTCGGCACGGTCTGGGGCATCAAGACCGCCTTCGAGGAGATCGCGATCTCGCAGAACACCTCGCTGGCCGTGGTGGCGCCGGGCATCGCCGAGGCGCTGGTGGCGACGGCGCTGGGCCTGCTGGCGGCGATTCCGGCGGTGATCTTCTACAACAAGCTCAGCGCCGATGCCGACCGCATCACCGGGGGATACGAGAGCTTCGCCGACGAGTTCTCGACCATCCTGTCGCGCCAGCTGGACGACGAATAAGATGGGGGCCGGGGTCGTCAAACGCGGTCGCAACGGCAAGGGCCGCACGCGCAGCCAGCCGATGGCCGAGATCAACGTCACGCCCTTCGTGGACGTGATGCTGGTGCTGCTGATCATCTTCATGGTGGCGGCGCCGCTTCTGACCGTGGGCGTGCCGCTGGAACTGCCCAAGACCGCCGCTCAGGCGGTGCCCGCCGAGCCGGAGGAGCCGCTGAGCGTCTCGGTCACGCCCGAGGGGCCGATCCTGGTGATGACCACCGAAGTGCCCGAGGACCAGCTGGTCACCCGGCTGCGCGCCGTCGCCGCCGAGCGGCAGAGCGACAAGATCTACCTGCGCGCCGACGGCGCGATCCCCTATGCCCGGATCATGCAGGTCATGGGGGCGCTGAACGCGGCCGGCTTCAACAACATCGTCCTGGTGACCGAGGCCGGCGGGCCGCGGATGGACGCGGGCGCGGATGGCTGAAGCGATGGACCGGGCTGAACGCATCGGCTTCTGGATCTCGGGCATCGGTCACGCCGGGCTGCTGGGCGCGGCGCTGGTCGGCGGCGCGCTGTTCCGGCCGCAACCGCTGGAAGCCGTACGCATGGCCGAGGTCGCGACCATGTCCGAGGCCGAGTTCCAGTCGCTGGCCGCCGCGGCCGCCGGGCGCGGCCCGGTGTCGGATTCCGCCGCCACCACCCCGGCGCAGCCCCGCCCGCCCGCCGAGGAGAACCGGCTGGGCGAAGTCGAGGCCACCAGCCCTCCCGCGCCGGATGGCCAGGCGGCCGAGCTGACCCGGCCCTCGGACCGGCCCGAGGCCCGGCCCGATCTGTCGGATTTCCAGACCCCCAACCGGCCGGTGGCCGTGGCCACCGATGCGCCGCAGCCGTCGCAACCCGAGAATTCGGTCGAGCTGGCGGCGCTGCCGCGGACCAGCGACCGGCCCGACCCGGTGCGCAACCCGGCGCAGCCGCAATCGCCGGCGCCCATCCCGCAGCGCTCGGCCCTGGCGCCGGTCGAATCCGCCCGCCCGCGCGGTCGCCCCGAGGGGCTGGCCGAGGCCGTGC
>NZ_JAEHFP010000099.1 GCF_016446475.1 Paracoccus binzhouensis
CGCGGCGCGGCCGGCGCCCGCTCGGTGGCGCTGCACGCCGCGCGCCGGGTGCAGGACGCCCTGCCGCAGCGCCTCGCCGTCCCGCTGCGGCGGCTGTCGGACGGGATCGGGCTGACCGAATATCTCTCGCCCACGCTGCCGGCCGCGCGCGGGATCTCGCAGCGCAGCATCTACAACCTGATCCACGACGCCCGCCAGGGCCGGGCCGAGGCGGTGCAGGCCCGCATCGAGGAGATCGCCTCGCGCCGGCTGCTGAACCATGCCGACCGCGCGGTGATCGGCGCGGCGCGGGCGCTGCTGGACCATGCCGAGGCCGGGACCGGCGAGGCGCTGCCGCTGCTGTGGTGGGACAAGCCCTATCCCGGCAATTATGGCGACTGGCTGTCGCCCTTGATCCTGCAGCAGGTGACGGGCCGGCCGGTGCGCTTCCAGCGCCATGACCAGATCAGGCCCGGGCCGCATCTGATGGCGGTGGGCTCGATCGGGCGCTTCGCCCGGAAAAGCTCGATCCTGGTCGGCACCGGCTTCAGCCGCGCCGATACCGAGATCGCGCCGGACGCCACCTATGTCTCGCTGCGCGGGCCCTATTCGGCCCGGCTGGTGGCCGAGGCCGGCGGACCCCGCATCGAGCGCTTCGGCGACCCTGCGGCGATCCTGCCGCGGCTGATCCCGCTGACGCTGCCCAAGCGGACCAACGGCCGCCTGGCGCTGGTCCGGCATTTCGCGCATCGCCGGATATCGCTGCGGCTGCCCGAGCATATGGACGAGCATTCGGTGCTGGTCTCGCGCCGGACGGAGATCGAGGCGCTGATCGGCACGCTGCTGCGCTACGACGCCGTGCTGACCAGCGCCATGCATGTCTATATCACCTGCCAAGCCTACGGCATTCCGGTCGGGCTGATCACCTTCGAGGGCTTCGAGGACGCGGTCAGCGGCGACCAGATGAAATACCGCGACTATGCCGCCGGCGTCGGCCTGCCCGAGCGGCTGCCGCAGGCCATCGGCCCGGACCTGCGCCACCGCGACCTGACGGCGCTGGTCGAGCATGACCGCATTCCCGCCCCGGCCATGGACGCGGTCGAATCCGCCCTGGCCGAGGCCGTCGCCGCCTATGACCGGGTCGCGCCCGGCGCCATGAAACAGATGATCGGTGGACTTCGTGAAGGATCTTGAAACCCCGGAAGGCAAGCCCGCCGTCAAGGAACGCAAGCCGGCCACCAATCCGCGCGTACTGCCGCCGGTCGGCCCCGCCGGCTGGACCCGCATCCACAGCCTGGTGCTGGGCAGCTTCATGCTGGTGTTCATGCTGCCGGCGCTGCTGGTCGCCAGCTACATGTTCCTGATCGCGCATGACCAGTATGTCTCCGAAGTCTCCTTCGTGGTCCGGGACGAGGAAAGCCCCAGCCTGGGGCTGCTGGCCGGGATCGGCCTGTCCTCGGTCGGCAACACCACCACCGATGCGCAGATCGTCTACAAGCACCTGCGCAGCCCGAATTTCGTCGCCCAGCTCGACCGCGAGATCGATCTGCGCGCCATCTATACCAAGCCGCGCATGGACCCGGTCTTTGCGCTGCATGACGGCGCCAGCCTCGAGGAGCTGGTGGACTACTGGCGGCGCATGGTGACGATCAGCGTCGATTCCGCCACCGGCATGATCGAGATCGAGGTGCGCGCCTTCACCGCCGAGGATGCCAACCTGATCGCCCAGGGCATCCACAAGGCCGCCGGCCGCCTGGTCAACGCCATCTCGGACGAGGCGCGCGAGAATTCGCTGCGTTATGCGCAGCGCGACCTGGCCCAAACCGAAGAACGGCTGGCCGAGGCCCGGGTGGCGCTGGCGCAGTTCCGCGACCAGTCCAAGCTGATCGACCCGCAATCGGTGCTGAGCATCAATGCCAGCGTCGTCACCGGCCTGTCGCAGGAACTGACCGAGGCGATGCTGCAGGTCGAGACGCTGCGCAAGCAGGGCACCGCCGATGTGCGGCTGACCCAGGCCGAGCTGCGCGTGGACGTGCTCAAGCGCCGCATCGAGCAGGAACGGCAGAACTATGTCGGCACCGCGCCGGGCGATGCCAGCTTCAGCAAGATCCTGGACAGGTATACCAAGCTGCAGCTGGACCTGGAACTGGCCGAGAAAAGCTACAGCCTGGCGCTGTCGGGGGTCGAGGCGGCGCGCTCGAAGGCCGAGCAGGACAGCCGCTACCTGGCGACCTTCGTGCAGCCGACCCTGTCCGAGACCGCGACCCGGCCGCGGCGGCTGATGATCACCGTCCTGGCCGTCACCTTCATCTTCATCGGCTGGCTCAGCCTGGTGCTGATCGGCTACAGCAACCGTGACCGCCACTGATGATCCGGCTGGAGAACCTGTCCAAGAGCTTCACGGTCAGCGGGCGCACCACCGTGGTCGCGCGCGACCTGAACGTGACCTTCCCCACCGGCCGCAGCGTCGGGCTGCTGGGCCATAACGGCGCCGGCAAGTCCACGCTGCTGCGCATGATCGCCGGGGTGGTGCGCCCCGATCGCGGCCGGGTGGTCACCACCGGCACGGTATCCTGGCCGGTAGGCTTCGCCGGCAGCTTCCACCCCGAGCTGACCGGGGCGCAGAACACCCGCTTCATCGCCCGGGTCTACAATGTCGATCCCGAGCAGTTGCTGGCCTTCGTCGCGCATTTCTCGGACCTGGGGCATCACCTGTACCTGCCCTTCGGGCATTATTCCTCGGGGATGCGCTCGCGCCTGGCCTTCGGCGTCTCGATGGGCATCCATTTCGACACCTATCTGGTGGACGAGGTGACCTCGGTCGGGGACGGCAATTTCCGCAACAAGAGCCAGACCTATTTCCGCAACCGGTTGAAGACCAGCGGCGCCATCATGGTCTCGCATTCCATGGGGCTGATCCGCAAGGTCTGCGACGCGGCCGCGGTGCTGCACCAGGGCCAGCTGACCTTTTTCGACGATGTCGAGGAAGCCATCCGCATGCACGAGTCGAACATGGGCACCAACGGCGACGAAGAGGACGAGGACTAGCCGATGATGCAAGCCCTGCTGCCCCAGACCCACCCGCTGCGCCGCATGCCCGCCCTGCGGACCATCGGGGCGCTGATCTTCCGCGAGATGTCCACATCCTACGGCAAGTCGCCGGGGGGCTTCATCTGGACCGTGCTCGAGCCGGTGGGCGGCATCGCGCTGCTGACGATCATCTTCTCGCTGGCGGTGCGGGTGCCGCCGATCGGCTCCAGCTTTGCGCTGTTCTATGCCTCGGGGCTGCTGCCCTTCATGATGTTCCTCGACATCAGCCGCAAGATCGCGCAATCGCTGTCCTTCTCGAAGCAGCTGCTGTTCTATCCCGGCGTGACCTTCGTCGATGCGATCATCGCCCGCTTCGTGCTGGCCTGCATGATCCACGCGCTGGTCTTCGTCATCGTGGTGACCGGGATCATCTATTATGACAATATCGAGCTGATCCTGGACCTGCCCAAGGTGGTGCTGGCCTTCCTGATGGCGGCCGGCCTGGGCCTGGGCGTCGGCTGCATGAACTGCTTCCTGATGCGGCGCTTCCCGGTCTGGGCGAACATCTGGGCGATCATCACCCGGCCGCTGTTTCTGCTGTCCTGCATCTTCATCTCGTTCGAGAGCATCCCGATGCCGTTCCGGGACTATCTCTGGTTCAACCCTCTGATCCACATCGTCGGCACCAGCCGCTCGGGTTTCTATTCCACCTACCGGGCCGGCTATGTCGAGCCGCTCTATGTCGCGCTGCTGGCCGCGGTGCTGTTCGGCGCCGGCCTGGCGCTGCTGACGAAATGGCATCGCGACCTGGCGCAGAGGTGACCCGCCGGCCGGGCCCGCGCGGTCCGGCCCCGTTTCGACCCGGCCACGACGGCCGGACCCCAGGGGCTTTCCGCGCCGCCCTCCCCCGGGCGCGGCGGGCCCCGGCCGGAGCGATCCGGCGCTGTTGTGCAACGAGTTTCCCGTTCCGACCGCCCCGCCTCCCCCGACCGGCCGTGCATTCCGCGGCGGTCAAGCCTCTTGAGAGAGCTGCAGCATGACCGACACGAACATCCATACCAATCTCTTTCGCGCCACCCCGGCCCCGCTCCCCGTCACCCTGGCCAAGATGGTCCTGCCCGAATTCGTGCTGCGCCGCCTGCGGCGCCGGCGCCAGGTTCCCCGGCAACGCATCACCATCGTCAGCTTCTATACCGAAGGCGGCTATTACGAGGAAAAGGCCAACGAGCTGCGCGCCCGCTGCGACGAGCTGGGCATGCTGCACGACATCCAGCCGATCAGCTTCCCCGAGGGCACCAGCTGGAGCGAGATCTGCCGCGCCAAGGTCCGCTTCTACCGCAAGATGCTGCTCAAGCATCGCAGCACCATCATGTGGGTGGACGTGGACACGCGCCTGCTGCGCAACGTCGACAACCTGGCCAGCCGCGCCTATGACATCGCGGTGTTCATGCGCGGCTTCCGCTTCCTGCCGCAGGAGAACTTCTCGCTCTACGCCCGCCGCTTCCATCCGGGCTACCTGATCCTGAACTACACGCGCGAGACGCTGGAACTGCTTTACGAATGCAAGCGCGTCGAGCGGGATACCGAAGGCGACTTCACCGACGACTACATCCTGGAAGAGGCGTTCCGCCGCACCACCGCCCGCCCGCGGCTGCTGGTGCTGTCCCCCAACGACATCGCCCGCCCGCAGGACCCGGAGAATCCCGGCGCCTATTTCCTGCATGGCGACAGCGGCAACGTGAAGGAATTCAAGGGCAAGGTGCTGCAGCACACGCCCGACATCCTGCGCCCGGAAAGCCAGAAGGCGGTGATCCTGGACCTGATCTCGGACGCCGCCCGCGCCGGCCGGCGCAGCCTGGTCTGCGACTATTACCACGCGCTTCTGGCCCGCGACCCCGAGGATTACGCCAGCTATCACCGGCTGCTGGAAATCTCGGCCAAGTTCCCCGATCCGGCGGTGCTGGCCGGCAACCTGAAGCGCTATCGCGACAACGAGCACCTGCATCCCTATGCGCTGCGCTTCCAGCTGCTGCAGGCGATCGAGAAAAAGGACTGGGCGCAGGCCGACGCGCTTTTCGACAAGGTCGTCGCCACCGGCAACGAGGCGGTGATCAGCTTCTCGCGCAGCCGCCTGTTCCGCGCCTCGCTGGACCGGCGGGCCGAGGAACGCGGCATCGCGGCCGAGCAGCGCGTCAAGCTGTTCTGGTGGGAACAGCCCTATCCGGGCAACCTGGGCGACATCGTCAACCCCTATATCGTCGAGAAGGCGACCGGCATCCCGCCGCAATGGGAGGGGCGCGGCGTCGGCCTCTGCGCCATCGGCTCGGTGATCAAATATGCCCGCGACGGCAGCCATGTCTGGGGCAGCGGCACGCCGAACTCGGGCGACAAGCTGGCAGCCGGGGCGCATTACCACGCCGTGCGCGGCCCCTTGACCCGCGATCTGGTGCTGGCCAATGGCGGCAGCTGCCCCGAGGTCTATGGCGACCCGGCCTGGCTGCTGCCGATCCTCTATCCGCGCAAGGCGCCGCCGCGCTGCAGGACCGGGCTGATCCTGCATTTCACCCACGAGGAGATGGCGACGCCGGTCGATCCCGGCATCAAGCGCATCGGCATCCGCCGCCTCGGCTATGACGAGATCGAGGCCTTCCTGGACGAGATGCTGGATTGCGAGCGCATCATCTCCTCCTCGCTGCACGGGGTAATCATCGCGCAGGCCTATGGCATTCCCGCCTGCCTGGCTACGGTGACCGGCTCCAGCACGCAGATCCACGGTGACGGCATCAAGTTCGACGACTACTATCAGTCCATCGGCCACGAGAAGGCGCCGGAGGCGGTGGACCTGTCCGAACTGCTGCGCCTCGACGAGGACAGCATCGCGCCGGACCGCTTCCTCGGCGCCCGCAGGCCGATAGACATTGCGGCGCTGCTGGATGCGGCGCCCTTCGCCGCGGCGCCCGCCATCCGGCAGGCGGCGCAGGAATGGATGGAAGGCTTGCGCGCCGATGCATGACGACTGGCGCCAGGCAGCGGAACAAAGGCCCGACATGACCCAGCCCGCCGACGCGGACCCCGCCCCCGAGGAAAACGGCCAGACCGAGGGGCCGACGGAAGGCGGCCGCTTCACGGTCACCTATCTGCGCGAATCCTCGCCGCACTGGAACCGGGCGCGGTTCCGCAAGGTGCTGGAGGCGCCGATCGAACCGGCCGACCTGGCCGAGATCGGCCGCCGCCGCATCGCCCTGCGCAGCTACGCGCCGCAGCCGCTGCATGAAAGCTATGCCGGCCGGCACCATGCCGGCGCCGGCGCCGAGGGCCAAGTGACGGCCGACCTGCTTTCGGTCTCGCCGGCCTATGGCGCGGTGCTCTACAACCTCGCGCGCAGCATCGACGCGAAACTGCTGGTCGAGAACGGCGCGGGCTTCGGCATCTCCTCGATGTATCTGGCCGCCGCCGCCCGCAGGGCCGAGGGCGGCACGCTGCTGTCCTTCGAGATTTCCGACTATGCGCGGATCGCCCAGGCTTCGGTCAACCTGGTCGATCCCGGCTCGCGCGTGGTGCAGGGCGATTTCGCCTGCTTTCCCGGCCACCTGGCCGGGACGGCGGCCATCGACCTGGCCTTCATCGACGCCATGCACGACCGGGACAGCATGCTGCGCGCCTTCAAGTCGCTGATCGGCTGGATGGCGCCGCAATCCATCATCATCGTCGATGACCTCTATTACTCGGAATCCTCGCGCGAGGGCTTCCGCTGCATGATGCGCATGGAGCTGCACGATTTCGTCTGCATCGTGAACAAGCGCTTCGGCGTGCTGATCAGGGGTTGAGCCGGACCGGCCGCAGGCCGCGGGTCCATACCGAAACAGGCGCAGCCGCGCGACACGGCCGGAACGATTCCGAACCGGCGGAACGAAGAGAAGACATGAACATTCGCAATATCCTGCGGGGCCAGCGACCATCGAAGTCCGCCGGGGCGACGGCCTCCGTCGAACCCATCACGCCCGACAGCGCCGACGCCGCCGAGACCCGCCGCCCGGCCACGGTCTCGTCGCGGGTCCAGCGGCAGATCGCCGCCGATCTCTGCGTCTACGGCGCCAGCCCGGCCGGGATCATGGCGGCGATCGCCGCGGCGCGCTCGGACCTGTCGGTGGTGCTGATCGAACCGACCGGCCATGTCGGCGGGCTCCTGACCTCGGGGCTGAACGCCACGGACGCGCCGGTGCCCAGCCTGATCAAGGGGTTGGTGCGCGAGTTCTTTTCCCGCTGCAGCGCCCGTTACGGCCAGCAAATCATGACCATCCGGCACGAGCCGAAGGTCTGCGGCGAGATCTTCCACGACCTGCTGCGCAAGGCCGGGGTGCGGGTGCTGACGGATTGCCGGCTGGAGCGGCTGCGCAAGCTCGGCGGTCGGGTGGTCGAGGCGGAAACCAGCACCGGCCAGCGCATTTCCGCCAACTGGTGGGTGGATGGCACCTATGAGGGCGACCTGATGCCCCTGGCGCAGATCTCGCATGTCGTCGGCCGCGAATCCCGCGACTGCTACGGCGAGGAGCGCGGCGGCGTCGGCAAGCCCGGGCTGATGTATGGCGGGCTTGTCGCGCCCATCGACCCGTTCCGCGACGGCAAGCCGCTGCCCTGGCTGGAGCCCTATGAGCCGCTGCAGGAAGGTGCCGGCGACTGGCGGGTGCAGGCCTATTGCTTCCGGGTGACGCTGACCAGGGATCCGGACAACATGCGCGAGCTGGCGCCGCCGGAAAACTACGACCCGACCAATTACGAGCTGTTCCGGCGGCTGATCCGCGTCGACCGGACCGGCTCGGGCCTGGTGAACACGGCGCGCAACGATTCGATCCGCAACGGCTATCTGCATATCGCCCAGTTGCCCAACCAGAAGGTGGACCTGAACTCGGGCAACCTGATCCCGACCAACAACCCGCTGCTGTCGCAGGGCTGGATCGCCGCCTCGGCCGCCGGACGGGAACGCATCCTGCAGGAGTTCCGGGACTATACCCAGGGGGTGATCTGGTTCCTGCGCACCGACCCCGCCGTCCCGCCCGAGATCCAGGCCATCATGCGCCGATACTGGTATCCGCTGGACGAATATCGCGACGGCTTCCCGCCCGCGCTTTACGTCCGCGAGGGGCGCAGGCTCTCGGGCGAAAGGGTCGTCACCGTGCACGACCTGATGGACGAGGCCGTCGGCGAGGAAAGCTCGCTCGGCCAGGGGGCCTATCACCTCGATTGCAAGCCGGCGCGCTGGTATGTCAACGCCAAGGGCACCCGCCCGGTGCGCGAGGGGCAGTTCTTCTCGAAGAAGATCCTGAAGTTCCAGCTGCCGATGGAGCTGATCCTGCCCCGGCGCGAAGAGGCGCGCAACCTGCTGGTGGTCAATGCCGTCTCGGCCAGCCACGTCGCCTTCGGCTCGATCCGCATGGAGCCGATCTGGATGACGCTCGGCGCCAGCGCCGGCGTCGCGGTGGCCCTGGCGCAACGGACCGGGGGCGCGCTGCACGCCCTGTCGCGCCAGAAGATCAGGAACGGCGTCCTGGAAATCGCCGAAAAGAACCATCTTCTGCCGGGAAGGTAAGACCATGCTGGGACAGTTCGCCAGATTCAGGAAATCCGCCGCCCCCGCCGGCCGCGAGGTGGTGGTGCATATCGGGCTGGAAAAGACCGGAACCACCTCGATCCAGCAGACGCTGCAGGCCAACAGCGCCGGCCTCGCCCGGATCGGCGTGCATTTCGACTGCCATTTCGCCTCCAGCGCGCCGGGCTCCTCGGGCAACAGCGTCGGGCTGGTGCTGGCCGCCCAGACCCCGCAGCGCCGGCGCTGGCGGGACAATTCGCGCTGGCAGGCCCGGGCCAGCTTCCAGGACTACGCCTATGAGGGGGCCCTGCCCTTCGAGTCGGTGCGCAAGATCGTCTTCTCGGCCGAGCACCTGTCCTCGCAGCTGACCGAGCCCGAGGAGATCGCGCGGCTGGCCGATTTCCTGCGCGGCCTGGGCCAGCGAGTGACGGTGCTGGCCTATGTGCGGCGCCCCGACCAGTTCGTCCACAGCCTGACCAACGAATATGTCAAGGCCGGCGGCACCTTCACCCTGTCCCGACAGGAGGACATCCTGAAAAGGATCGTCGCCGGCGGCAAGGTCAACTTCGCCCGCACCCTGCTGCATTATGTCGAGATCTTCGGGCGCGAGAACGTGCTGATCCGGCGCTTCGACAGGGCGCTGCTGCACAAGGGCGACGTGGTGGACGACTTCTTCGCCGCGCTCGGCCTGACCGGCGGGCTGACCCGGCGGCTGAAGATGGCCAATTCCTCGCAAAGCCGCGAGGCGCTGTATCTGCATTCGCTGCTGACCGACATGGCTCGCAGCGCCGGACCCTCGGCCGAGATCCGGGCGGCGCAGCGGGCGCTGCTCCGGCACGGCAAGGGCAGCGCGCATTTCCTGACCCGGGCCGAGGCGCAGGCGCTGATGGATTCGCTGGAGCCCGAGACCCGGGCGCTGGAGCAGGCGATGGGCTGTGCGCTTTACGACCGCGACCTGTCGCAGCTGCCCGAAAGGCGCGAACCGATCCGACCTGCCGAACTGCACCGCCTGGCGCAGCTCCCCGAGGTGGCGCTGGCGCTGCGCCGGCATCTGCTGGGCGAGGCGCTTCTGGCGGCGGAATGATCCGCCGCCCGACCGGCCGGGGCCCCCGCGCCCTCAGGCCGGCTCGATCCGCGACAGGATCTCGCGCTCGGTGGCGCGGATCATGCCGCTGTAGCGGATGTTCTTGAAGCCGAAGATCGTCGAATGCGCATCCTCGCGATGGCCGGCGATGAAGGGCACCGCCGAAACCACCTTCAGCCCCGGCATGGCGTTCATCCATTCGTCGATGGTGTTGGTCTCGGTCCCGCCGGCTTCGGGGTTCCAGTCCGCCATCCATTCCAGCGCCGTGCGGTTGTAGACGTTGAACACCATGCCCATCATGTGCGGGGTGTGGATGATGTGGTTCCGGCCCAGGCGCTTGCGCAGGCGGATGTCCGGCTCGCCCTCGATCCGGGTCATCACGCCGTTGAACACGTCCCAGCGGCTGCGGTCCAGGTAGCGGTTGATGGCCTTGAAACAGGTCGAGAAATCCGCAGCGAAGAAGGCGTCGTCCTCGCAGATGGTCAGCCGCCGGGCGCCGGATTGCAGCGCCTTGGCGGCAATGGCCTTGTAGCTCCAGGCGCAGCCCTTCCAGGCCGGCAGCAGCCGGATGCCGTTGAACAGCCGGAAGCCCGAGGGGTTGGCGCTTTCGAAAAGCGCCCGCCGGCCGGTATATTCCGGCAGGCTGATGCAGATGCGGTCGCGGGTGCGGATCGGCGGCGTCAGCGCCAGCAGGTCGGCCAGGTAATCCCCCGGCGCCAGCGCGTCGGCATAGACCAGCCAGCGCCCGACCGCCAGCCGCAGCTCGGGCCGGCGCGCCCCGGCCTGGATCAGCGTGACGTCGCGCAGCGCCGCGCCCAGAGCCTGCACCCGCTGCAGCCCGGCCACCGAGGTGACGATCAGCGGGCAACCCGAGCGCAGCCCGGCCAGCGCCTCCTCGTCGTCCGGATGCAGGGCGGCGAAATAGCCGTCGTCCAGCACTGCCGCCGCCAGCCTGGGATCGTGGAACTCGGCCGGGTGCGGGTTGAAGAAGATCTTGCGCGTCGCCCCGGGCCGCGAGACCTGCCCCAGCAGCCCCAGGCGGGCCAGCTCGCGGCGGAAGCCGGCCATCAGCCGCCCCTGGCCCAGCAGGACGAAGCCCTGCCCCGAGCCGGCCCGCCGTCCCTGCATCAGCAGCCCGTCGCGGCGATACCTGATCCGGTTGAGAGCCCCGGAAACCCCTTCCTGGGCAAGGATCCTGCAAGCTCTTCCGGCGACGTCCAGCATGTCCTGATCCTGTCGAGACGGCTTTCCCGGGAACCGCACGGTCCGGCGCCCGGATGCGCGATCATGGCGTGGCGGGGCCTTGGCCGGGCCTGGCTGCTCGGCGGTGGCAATCGCCTGCCCCCGCTGGCTAGCGCGTTGGCGCCCCCAGATCAAGCCACCGCGCCGCCCGCGGACCGGGCAAGGCGGATAGCTGCGCAAACCGACGCCACCGGGAGGCGAAATCGGGCTTGCCTGGCGGATCGGCAGGCAGGGCCGGGACGGGCGGGACGGACCGGTGCAGGATGGCGACATGGTGACCCCGGCAGGACTTGAACCTGCAACCTGCCCCTTAGGAGGGGGCTGCTCTATCCAGTTGAGCCACGGGGCCGCCGCGCCCCTTTTGCCCGCAGTTCGCAGAAATGGCAAGCTTGCCGCGACCGGCGGGACACGATAACGGTAACATGATTGCGTCCCGGTAGTTGCGATGAATATGAAAAGACCCCGCCGTCCCCTGACCCTGCGCGATGTGTCCGAAGCCTCGGGCGTCTCGGAGATGACGGTCAGCCGCGTGCTGCGCAATCGCGGCGATGTCTCGGCCGCCACCCGCGAAAAGGTGCTGACCGCCGCCCGCACCCTGGGCTATGTCCCGAACAAGATCGCCGGCGGGCTGGCCAGCCAGCGCGTGAACCTGGTCGCCGTGGTCATCCCCTCGCTCTCGAACATGGTGTTTCCGGACGTGCTGGGCGGGATCTCGGCCGAGCTCGACGATACCGGGCTGCAGCCGGTGGTGGGGGTGACGAACTATTCTCCCTCGCGCGAGGATGCGGTGCTTTACGACATGCTCAGCTGGCGGCCCTCGGGGGTGATCCTGGCCGGGCTCGAGCACAGCCGCGCCGCCCGAGCCATGCTGGACAATGCCGGCCTGCCGGTGGTCGAGATCATGGATGTGGACGGCGAGCCGATCGACACCGCCGTCGGCATCTCGCACCGCCGCGCCGGGGCCGAGATGGCCGACGAGATCCTTGCCGCCGGCTATCGCCGCATCGGCTTCATCGGCACGCACATGCCCGAGGACCATCGCGCCCGCAAGCGGCTCGCCGGCTTCGAGGAGCGGCTGGGCGAGCATGGGCTGCAGCTGGCGGCGCGGGAATATTACCAGGGCGGATCGTCGCTGCACAAGGGCCGCGAGCTGACCGAGCGCATCCTGACGCGCGAGCCGGACCTGGATTTCTTGTATTTCTCCAACGACATGATCGGCGCCGGCGGCCTTCTGTGGTGCATGGAGAAGGGCTATGACATTCCCGGCCGGCTGGGGCTTGCCGGCTTCAACGGCGTCGAGCTGCTGGACGGGCTGCCGATGCGGCTGACCACCACCGACGCGCGGCGCATCGACATCGGCCGGCGCGCGGCCCGCATCGTCGCCGGCAAGGAGCCGCGCCCCGAGAGCGGCATCATCGCCCTGGCCCCGACTATCATGCCGGGCGAGACCATCCGCAAGCATTGACGCCGGGCCGGCGGGCGGCGTTGCACGGGTCTTCCCCAAGCGGTGAAACCGGCGCCGGACCGGCCCCGGCGCGCCGGCCTGGGTTTTTCCGTTTCACAAATACCCATGCGACAGCGACGGTTGCGCAGTCGCATGGGTATTTCCGGAACGAAGAAGCCGGGGCCGGGAGCTCAGCCCAGCTCGGGGAAGAACAGGCCCTTGGGCGAAGGCGTGAAGATCTCGCAGCCGTCGGCGGTGACGCCGATCGAATGCTCGAACTGGGCCGAAAGCGACTTGTCGCGGGTGACGGCCGTCCAGTCGTCGGCAAGGATCTTGGTCTCGGGCCGGCCCAGGTTCACCATCGGCTCGATGGTGAAGAACATGCCCTCCTCCAGCACCGGGCCCTTGCCGGGGCGGCCGAAATGCAGCACGTTCGGCGGCGCGTGGAAGGTGCGGCCCAAGCCGTGGCCGCAGAAGTCGCGCACCACCGACATGCGGTTCTGCTCCACATAGCTCTGGATCGCCCAGCCGATGTCGCCGAAGGTGGCGCCGGGACGCACGGCCTCGATGCCCTTCATCAGGCTATCATGGGTGACCTGGATCAGTCGGCGCGCCTTGACGCTGGGCTTGCCCGCCACATACATGCGCGAGCTGTCGCCATACCAGCCGTCCACGATCACCGTGACGTCGATGTTCAGGATGTCGCCCTCGGCCAGCAGCTTCTCGCCGGGGATGCCGTGGCAGACGACATGGTTCACGCTGATGCAGCTGGCATGCTGGTAGCCGCGATAGCCGATGGTGGCGCTGGTGGCACCCAGTTCCTCGACCCGGCCGCGGATGAAATCGTCCAGCGCGCCGGTGGCTGTGCCCGGCCGCACCAGCGGGCCGACCTCGTCCAGGATCTGCGCCGCGACCAGCCCGGCTGCCCGCATGCCCTGGAAGTCCTGCGGCTCGTGGATGCGGATGCCCTCGCGGGTCTGGCGTGCGTCGTTCATGTCGTCCTCGTGATCTCCTGCTTCACAGATAGACCCAAGGCGCCACTTGTTCCAGCCCTGCACGCGGACCTATACATTTCCCCAAGTCAGCCAGATCGCCAGGAGCAGCGCGCCGATGCAGTCCGACAATCCCACCGCCGCCATCCTCGTCATCGGGGACGAGATCCTTTCCGGCCGCACGCGCGAGGGCAATGCCCATTACCTGTCGCAGGTGCTGAACAGCATCGGCGTCGACCTGCGCGAGGTGCGCATCGTCGGCGACGACCACGACCAGATCGTCGCCGCGATCCGGGCGCTGGACCGCTCGCTGGGTGGCGCCTGGGATATGCTCTTCACCTCGGGCGGCATCGGACCGACGCATGACGACATCACCGCCGATGCGGTGGCCGCCGCCTTCGGCGTGGGCATCGAGATCAACGAGGAAGCCCGCCGCGTCATGGTCGCCCGCTGGGAGGCGCGCGGCGTCGAGGTCACCGGCAACCGGCTGCGCATGGCCCGCATCCCGCTGGGCGCGGCGCTGATCCCCAACGCCCATTCCGCCGCGCCGGGTTTCCATATCGGCAACACCTATGTCATGGCCGGCGTGCCCGAGGTGTTCCGCGCCATGGTCGAGGCCATCGTGGACAAGCTGCCGACCGGCCGCCCCTCGGTCAGCGAGGCGCTGGAGGTGCTGCGGCCGGAATCCGACGTGGCCGACGAGCTGCGCGCCGTGGCCGACGATTTCCCCGACCTGTCGCTGGGCTCCTATCCGTTCCAGCGCGGCCAGCGCTATGGCACCAGCCTGGTGATCCGCGGGCTGGACGGCCAGCGCGTCACCGATGCCATGACCGCGCTGCGCGAAAGGCTGGCGCTGTGATCGCCGATCCCGAAATCGCCCGCGCCTTCGAGACCACCTGGCCGGCGGCCGAATATGCCGAGGCCGGCGGGTTTCGCGTCGGGCGCGGGCTGGGGGCCGGCGGCCGGGTCAGCTCGGCCCGGGCGCTGGCACCGGACTGGCAGGCGGCGGACATTCCGCGCGTCGAGGCCATCCAGCGCGGCTGGGACGAGCGGCCGATGTTCCGCGTCGCCGATGCCGATACCGCGCTGCAAGAGGCGCTGCGGGCGCAGGGCTATCGCCACGGCACCCCGACCGCGATCATGGCCGCCGATTGCGCGGCCCTGGCGGCCGAGCCGGCGCCGCCGCTGGCCGCTTTCGCGATCTGGCCGCCGCTGGCCATCCAGCGCGACATCTGGTCGGGGGGCGGCATCCCGGCCAGCCGGCAGGCGGTGATGGAGCGCGTGGCGCAGCCCAGGACCGCCATCCTGGGCCGGGTGCAGGATCGCGCCGCCGGCGCGGCCTTCGTGGCGCGGGACGGCCGGGTGGCGATGATCCACGGCATCGAGGTGGTGCCGGCGCTGCGCCGGCAGGGCGTGGCGGGCTGGCTGCTGCGCAAGGCCGCCGAATGGGCCGCAGCCGAGGGCGCGACCCGGCTTGCCCTGGCGGTGCGGCGCGACAACGCCCATGCCCGGGCGCTTTACCAGCGGCTGGGCTTTGCCGATCTGGGCGGCTACGGCTACTGGACCCGCGACTGAGCGGCTGAGCGGCTGAGCGGCGGGGCCTAGCCGGCCTCGGCCCGGGCGGCCAGCCGGCGCAGCTCTTTCTTGAGCAGTTCCAGCTCGGCCCGCATCAGGTCCAGCTCGGCCCGCAGGTCATCGTCCAGCAGCGCACCGGCGACCAGGGTCAGGCTGCCCAGATGCAGGGCGCCGGGCCGGGGCGGCTCGCCCTCCTCGCCCTGATCCTCGAGCAGCAGGAAGCTTTGCACTCCGTCCGAGAGCCGCTCGGCCGGGATCGCGGCCGAAACCCGCCAGACGCCCTCGCCCTCGGGATCAAGCCGCGCCTCGCCCACGCGCGCGCCCATATGCACCAGGACCAGCCGGGCGGGCGGCGTGGCGCGATGCAGCAGGCCGTGCCAGATGCCGCCTTTCAGACCCAGGGATTCAAATTCGCTCATCCTGTTTCCTTGCTTCAGAATTCGGCCCGCAGGTGGCGCGAGAAGAACAGCTCGCGGATCTCGACCGCGTTCGTCCGGGGGGATTCGAAGATCAGGTCCAGCCAGATCTTTTCCAGCCGCTTCTCGTTCATCTCGGTATAGGCGAGGTCGAACTCGGTCACCTGCTGGCCGGGCTGGCCCGGCTCGAAGCTGCGCAGCTGCAGCGTCATCTCGTCGATATTGGGGCCGTGGCCGATGTTCAGCCGCGCATAGACGTTCAGCGCCCGTTCGGCCAGGATGCCGGTCTCCAGCCGCAGCACGTGGCTGCGCGTCAGGCCGGCCAGCGCGCTGACCGGCAGGTCGATCGACAGCGACAGGAACGAGCCGGCAAAGCCGAAGACCTCGAGCCGGATGCCGAAGGGCGCCAGGTCGGTTGCCCCGGTATTGCCGAGCTGCTCGAGGATCAGTGCTCGTTCCGGGCAGTCGTGCCAGATTGCCGCCGCATCGCCCAGCGTGACGCCGCTTTCCGGCCCGGCCACGCCGCGGGGCGAGATCTGGCCGGACATGAAGCCCGGCCGCCAGCGCCAGTCGGTGCCGCCCGGCAGGTGCAGCGCATCCAGCGCCGCGCGGGCCCGGGCGACGCGGCGGTCGGCGCGCAGCAGGAAACGGTCGAGGCCGGCGCGCAGCGCCAGATCGGA